>NZ_FYDV01000032.1:0-20126 GCF_900187535.1 Pseudomonas sp. Irchel s3a18
GAGCATTGGAACCACCTGATCCCATCCCGAACTCAGCAGTGAAACGATGCATCGCCGATGGTAGTGTGGGGTTTCCCCATGTGAGAGTAGGTCATCGTCAAGATTAAATTCCGAAACCCCTATCTGCATCTGCAGATAGGGGTTTTGTCTTTTAGTAGAAGTCATCCATTTTGCTGGCACGTTGTTCCAACGGGCTGGTCACAGAATTTCTTGACGACCATAGAGCATTGGAACCACCTGATCCCATCCCGAACTCAGCAGTGAAACGATGCATCGCCGATGGTAGTGTGGGGTTTCCCCATGTGAGAGTAGGTCATCGTCAAGATTGAATTCCGAAACCCCTATCTGCTTATGCAGGTAGGGGTTTTGTCGTTTCAGGAGCGGTTAAAAGCATTGCCGGTATCGACCGCACGTCCTATGGCTTGCGTGCCTTGCTACTGCGCCGGGCCAGCAGCTTGCGCCACCAGATGTAGATCCCCGTGGCCGACAGCACCGCAATCATCAGGCCCAACAACGCGATGATCACCTGTCCGGTAAGGCCGATAATCCGCCCGCCGTGTATCGGTAACTGCAGGCGATAGAAACGCTCTCCCAAGGTGCCCTGGCCAGCGATTTCCTGGCCCAGTAATCGCCCGTCGGTGCCGTGGAAGAACAACCAGGATTTACCCTGGGCGTCAGTGTCATGCTGGCCAAACCCTGCGCCATAAAAGTTGTACTCGAAGCTGTAGTACAACTCACCGATCGGCACCTTCAAACCTAGCCGTTCGCCTTCCTTCAATGCCAATTCATACGCTTGCTGGTAGCTCAGACGAGTTACCCCCAACTGTTCGGCAGGCAAGCGCCCACGGGCTTCATAGACGCTCGGTTCAATGGGGGAAAACAGCGAGACGACAGGCTTGAACACCTGGCTCGGCAGGTTCATGGCGACGCTACTGATTGCAATGGGCAGCAACAATAGCCACAGCCATAATCCACCTGCGCGATGCAGGTCGAAATTCAGCCGATAAGCATGCCCGCCCTTGATCTTCCAGGCGCTCGACCACTTTTTCCACAAGGGTTTGCCCCGTGGAAAGGTCAGCCACAGCGCGATGAAACAATCGATCACCCAGGCAATCGCCACCAGGCCCATCAGCAGCAAACCCCAGTTGTCGGGCAGGGTCAGGTTGTAATGAAATTCCAGAATGAAAGGGATGAGGTTCTCAGGCTGAAAGCAGCATTCCCCCCAGTTGCGATGCCCGGTTTGTTCACCACTCACGGGGTCCAGGTAAAACACCTGATTTGGCTCTTCGAAAGGCTTGCCCGTGATGGGGTTGTTGCGTGGCACTGCTGCGAGCAGCGCGGTGTGCCCCCCTTCATTCGGGTACTCCATGTACCAGACCTGAAGCTTGGGATGTTGCCCCTGCAACCGGTCGACCAGCATGCCCGGAGGGAGCTGCACGCCTTCAGAGGAAGCCTCGTAGAACGTTGGATTCAGCCATTCATCCAGCTCATGATTGAACGCCAGAAGACTGCCGGTCAGGCCAGCCATCAACAGAAACAAGGCCGTGGCCAAACCGATGTAACGATGAAGCAGAACCCATACTGCACGCATGACATTTTCCCGCAGAGACGACAAAGCCAGCATCTGAATCCAGACGCTGGCTTTGAGGGAGTGACGAAGGGTTAGAACTGGTAGCTCACCGTGGCGGCGACGTTACGTTCCTCACCCATGTAGCAAAAGCTCAGGCTGGCGCAGGAAGCGATATAGGATTCGTCGGTCAGGTTGTTGGCGTTCAGGCGCACATCCACCCCCTTCAGGCCCACTTTGCCCAGGTCGTAGCCAATCGACGCGTCGAATAGCGTGTAGGACGGTACCTTCATGGTGTTCTCGGCATCGGCCCAGCTGTAACCGACATACCGCACGCCACCGCCCAATCGCAGGCCGTCGAGCGCCCCGGCGTTGAACGCATAGTCAGCCCAGAGCGAAGCCATGTGCCGTGGCGCCTGGGTCGGCGAGTTGCCCTTGTTCTCGATCACATCGGTGTCGGTGCTCAGGGTGCTGATCATCGACTTGGAGTACTCGATGTCGGTGAAGGTGTAACTG
Organism: Pseudomonas sp. Irchel s3a18; assembly: GCF_900187535.1. NCBI lineage: Bacteria > Pseudomonadati > Pseudomonadota > Gammaproteobacteria > Pseudomonadales > Pseudomonadaceae > Pseudomonas > Pseudomonas sp. Irchel s3a18. Next base: position 2,084 of record NZ_FYDV01000032.1, read on the forward strand.
CCCAGTACTTTCAGGTTATCGGTCAGCTGTGTGTGGGCTTCCAGCTCCAGGCCCTGAGAGCGAACAGCCCCCACTGCGCGGTAGAAGTTTTCCTGCGGCAATTTGGTCGCGAGGTTCTCTTGGTCAATCCGGAACAGCGACGCGGTGAACAGGTTGTCCGTGCCTGGTGGCTGGTACTTCAGGCCGACCTCCCATTGGGTGCCGTCGGTGGGAGGCAGCGGGTTGCCAGCGCTGTCTGCGTAAGAGTTCGGGTTGAACGACTCGGAATAGCTGATGTACGGCGCAACGCCGTTATCAAACAGGTACAGGGCGCCGGCGCGGCCGGTCAGCTTGGTGCGCTTGTCGTTGACCTCGGTACCCACCGGGCGGTTGAACTCGGGCAAGCGGTTTTCTTCCGAGGTTTCCACCCAGTCCTGGCGCAGGCCCAGTGAGAACCGCCACTGATCCATTTCGATCAGGTCTTGCAGGTAGACGCCGGTCTGCTCCAGGCGACGCAGGTAGCTCATCGGATCGTAGTAGCTGATCTCGGCATTGCCATAGACCGGGTCGAAGGCATTGATCGGTGCCACCGAGCCGCTGGTCCAGTCGACCACCGTTTTACGGCGCTGGTAATCGGCACCCATCAACACCGTGTGTTTGGTGTTACCGGTCAGGAATTCGGCCTGAAGCATGTTATCGACGATGAACGCGTGGAGTTTTTCGTCACCACCGGTGTAGTAGCGGTTCAGCTCATTGCTGGTGGGTGTGGTCCAGCCATAGCCGTAGATCTGGTCGAGATTGACCTTGGAATCCAGGTACCGGAAGTTCTGGCGGGCCGTGAACACGTCATTGAAGCGGTGTTCGAACTGGTAGCCGATCGATTGCTGGTCGCGCTTGTAACCGTCCACGCTGGGTTCACCTTCAAAGAAGTGTTCCGAGATGCGCTGGCCGTTGCGCTGATGCAGGGCGCCGTCCGCCGGCATGCCGCTGTGATAGCCACCGTCGGGGTCGTGCTGCAGATAGGCTTGCAGGGTCAGCGAAGTGTCGTCGGTAAAGTCGATGCTGACGGTGGGGGCCAGTGCGTAGCGTTTTTCCTTGTTATGGTCGAACTGAGTGTCGGACTTGTCGGCAAGGCCGGTCAGCCGGTACGCAATACGCTTGTCGTCATCCACAGGGCCACTGAAGTCAAAACCCACACCTTGTTGGCCCTGGGTGCCGACCGTGGCTTGGACCTGATGATAGGCCTCGTACAGCGGCTTCTTGCTGGTAAGCGCTACCAGACCGCCCGGTGAGCTGCGCCCGTAAAGAACCGAAGAGGGGCCCTTGAGAATATCGACGCGCTCCAGGAAGTACGGGTCGATTTGCATGCTGCTGTAGGTGCCGCTATCGCCCATGGACTTCAAGCCGTCGAGGTAGATGTTATCCACCGAGCCGTCGTTGAATCCGCGCATGGCCACATAGTCATAGCGATGGGTGGCGCCATAGGGGTTGGTCAGCACGCCAGGGGTATAGCGCATGGTCTGGGAAACGGTTTGCGCGCCCTGGTCATCCATTTGCTGGCGAGTGACCACGGACACGCTTTGCGAGGTTTCCAGCAATGCGGTGCTGGTCTTGGTCGCGACCTGGCTGTGAGTGGCGTTGTAGCCTTCCATGCTGCCCAGCGCATTACCGAGGGCGAAGCCCTTGATGTCGGTGGTGGGCAGCGACAGCGCTTCGGTCTCGGCCTGCTGATGCAACACATAGCTGCTGCCGTCCTGGCTGACGGCTTGCAAACCCGATCCGCTGAGCAAATGGCTCAAGGCTTGATCAGCCGAGTAATCACCTTGTACGCCAGGCGACTGACGTCCCTGGGTAAGTTCGGGGGTGGTCGAGAGGGTGATCCCGGCCTGGCGCGCGAACTGATTGAGGACGTCGCTCAATGGCCCCGGAGCGATTTTGTAGTGGCGACTGGCGCTGGCAACGCTGTCATCGGCCGCCTGACTGAGCGCAGGCAGCGCACTGACCCCCAGCACGGTGGAGAGCAGGGCGGCACGAATGGCGTGGCGCAGCAGGCCACCGGAAGTGGTGTCGGTGACGCAGGAAAAGGGCGGCGGGCAGGTGGCGCGAACAGTCATCATGGGTTTCCGTTGGAGTCGCTGAAGGCAGATTGAAGTGCTTACTGTCTAAGCCGGACTCACGTTGAAAACCCGCCAAAAAAATCAGACCTGTCGTTCCAGTGTCACCCACCAGCGTGTTCGGTAGCGCAATTGGACCGGGAGCGTGCGGGGCAGAATCGCCAGCAACTTGTCGGTGTCTTCCAGGCGGAACACGCCGGACAGGCGCAAGTCGGCGATGTCCGATGCACAGACCAGGTAGCCGCGGCGATAGCGATTCACCTCCTTCAGGAAGTCCGCCAGGCGCATGTCCCGGGTGACGATCAGGCCATCGACCCAGGCGCCGGCTTCCATGGCCAGCGGCGGTGCCAGGGTCACGTGCTCAGGCGTGACCAGGTAGTTTTGCCCGGCATGCACCAGGGTCGGGGTACCGTCTGCCGAACGCGGCGAAAGCACAGCGACACTGCCGCGGGTGACGCTGAGGCGGGTGCAGTCGTTGTCCTGGCGTATCACAAAGCGTGCAACGCTGGCTTCGAACATCCCGTGATGACTTTGCACCCGCAGCGGCCGTTCGAATGCCTGCGGGGTGGCGCCACAGGTCACCATGATTTCGCCGCGGGCGAGTGTGATCAGCCGTTGTTGGGCCGTGAAGTCCAGATTGGCCGCGCTGTCGGTGTTCAGTCTCAGGCGAGTGCCATCGGGCAGTTGATAACCGCGTCGCTCGCCGGTGGCGGTGGCGAAATCGGCGTTCCACTGCTGCCAGCCAATCTGATCCTTGCCGAGCCACGCTGCCGTGCCCATCAACAGTGCGCCGGAGAGTAACTTCAGGGCCTGGCGACGACCGAGGCGTTGCGCGCTGGTTTCCAGTGTGTGCAAGGCAACCTGCGTACCGGGTACCGCGCGCAGGCTGGCGGTCAACTCCTGTTGCAGCGATTGCACCCGCTGCCAGGCCAGTTCGTGCTCAGGGTGTGCGGTGCGCCAATGCTCGCATTGCTGGCGCAACTTGAGATTGCCGGTGTTGTTCCGCAGGCGCAGCAGCCAGCCGATCGCCTGCTTGACCACCCGATGGTCAGGGCTGCTGTGGGCGCGCAGGTTCATCGAGGCGTTATCCATGGGCGTCTGACTCAAAGCGCAGCACGTAGCAGTGATAGAGCGCATCGGCCACATAACGCTCCACCGAACGCAATGACAAACCCATCTGTTCGGCGATCTGCTTGTGGGTCAGGCCGTCACACTGCGCCAGGAGAAACGCCTTGCGCACTTTCGGTTTAAGGCCTTCAAGCATTCGCGCAATGCGCTCCAGCAGCTCAAGCACCAATGCCCGGGATTCGGCGCTGGGTGTTTGCGCTTCGGGCAGGTGGGCGATGGTGTCCAGGTAGGCGCGTTCGATTTCTTCCCGACGCCAGTGGTCGATCACCAGGCCACGGGCAATGGTCCGCAGAAAGGCGCGAGGCGCCTTGAGTTCGAGTCGTTCGGTCCGTTGCAGCAAGCGGACGAAGGTGTCCTGCGCAAGGTCCGCGGCATCGGCGGCATTACCCAGGCGACTGCGCAGCCATGTAGTGAGCCAACCGTGATGGTGGCTGTAGAGCACCTGTACTGCAAACTCGGGAGAGGACATGAGCGCGACAGCCTGGACGTCACAAATGATAATTAGTCGCATTGTCATCAAGGGTCGTTGTTTTTGCAACTGCCGCTCAATCAACGGCCCTCGGCAAAGGTCACTCCGAGCGCTCTGGAATGCCGTTTGGCGGCTTTTTTCAGCAATTGCCTGCGGTTTTGCATAAAAGCCTAAGTTTTCCCGTGGTGGTGCCGAAAGAGTAGGGGAGACATGCGTGCACCAATGTAGAGCAGGCCTCAGAGCGGCCTATGGCGTCACATGGAACGTTGCACCCGGAACGCATCCCCACTCATTGCATAAGAAGTCCCCCTGACATGAATCTCAAATTCAGCCATAAAATCCTTTTGGCCGCTTCGGGCGTAGTGGTACTGGCGTTTGCCCTGTTCACTTTGTACAACGACTATCTGCAGCGAAACACCATCCAGCAAAACCTCGACGCCTCGGTCCAGCAAGCGGGCGCGCTGACGGCCAGCAGTGTGCAAAACTGGCTGGGTGGCCGGATCCTGGTGCTGGAAAACCTGGCCCAGAACGTCGCGCACCAAGGTGCCAACGCCGATTTTGCGGGGTTGGTCGATCAACCGGCCTTCACGTCCAATTTCCAGTTCACGTATGTCGGTCAGGTAAACGGTGTGTTTACCCAGCGCCCTGACGCCAAGATGCCTGAAGGCTATGATCCGCGTCAGCGCCCTTGGTACAAGCAAGCGGTCGCCGCCGACACAACCATGCTCACGCCGCCTTACATGGCCGCGGTCGGCGGGCTGGTAGTGACCATCGCCATGCCGGTGAAAAAGAACGGTGAAATGCTGGGCGTGGTTGGCGGTGACCTGAGCCTGGCGACCTTGGTGAACATCATCAACGCGGTGGACTTCGGCGGCATCGGGCATGCATTTCTGGTCAGCGCTGACGGTCAGGTGATCGTCAGCCCGGACAAAGACCAGGTGATGAAAAACCTCAAGGACATCTACCCAGGCGCCAATGTCCGCCTCGATAAAGGCAATCAGGCGGTGCTGCTCAACCGGCAGGAGCGCATCCTGTCCTTCACCCCGGTCAATGGCTTGCCGAACGCGCAGTGGTACATCGGCCTGTCGATCGACAGCGACAAGGCCTATGCGCCACTGGCTAAATTCCGCACCTCGGCACTGATTGCGATGTTTATCGCCGTGACGGCGATTGCCGTGCTGCTGAGCCTGTTGATTCAAGTGCTGATGCGCCCGTTGACCACCATGGGCCGTGCCATGCAGGACATCGCCCAGGGCGAGGGTGACCTGACCCGTCGTCTGACCGTGGAAAGCAAAGACGAATTCGGCGAGCTGGGTGGTGCGTTCAACCAGTTTGTAGAGCGGATCCACGCCTCGATCAGCGAAGTGTCTTCGGCCACGCGTCAGGTGCATGACCTGTCGCAACGGGTCATGGCCTCGTCAAACGCCTCGATCATCGGTTCCGATGAACAAAGCGCACGGACCAATAGCGTCGCGGCGGCCATCAATGAACTCGGGGCGGCGACCCAGGAAATCGCCCGCAACGCGGCGGACGCTTCGCAGCACGCCAGCGGTGCCAGCGAGCAGGCTGACGATGGCCGTCAGGTGGTGGAGCAAACCATTCTGGCGATGACCGAGCTGTCGCAGAAAATCAGCCTCTCGTGTACCCAGATCGAAACCCTGAACGCCAGCACCGACAACATCGGGCACATTCTCGATGTGATCAAGGGCATCTCCCAACAGACCAATCTGCTGGCGCTCAACGCCGCGATCGAAGCGGCGCGTGCCGGTGAGGCCGGACGCGGGTTTGCGGTGGTGGCGGATGAAGTGCGCAACCTGGCGCATCGTACCCAGGAATCGGCGGAAGAGATCCACAAGATGATCACGTCGTTGCAGGTCGGCTCGCGTGAGGCGGTATCGACCATGAACGCCAGCCAGGTTTCCAGCGAGGAGAGCGTCGAGGTGGCGAATCAGGCCGGTGCGCGCCTGGTCAGTGTGACGCAGCGGATCACCGAGATTGACGGCATGAACCAGTCGGTGGCGGCCGCGACCGAGGAGCAGACCGCGGTGGTGGAAACCCTCAACGTCGACATCAACCAGATCAACCTGCTCAATCAGCAAGGCGTGGCCAACCTCAATGAAACGCTGAAGGATTGCGATGCGCTGTCACTGCAGGCCAACCGTCTCAAGCAACTGGTGGACAGCTTCAAGATCTGATTCGTTGATCGCGGTCCGCCCGCGCCTGGCGCTTTGGGTGGGCCGTTCAGGTCTACGTTGTCTTGCGTTGGGATTCAAGGCTGTTCAGGTAGCGGGTGATGACTTCAACGGCCCGGTTCAGATGGCTGGCAAGCTTCGCCACGCACAGTTCGATGTCCTGGGCTTGTGCGGCGCGCAGCAGCTCACGGTGGTCTTCCTGAGTGAGTTTGCCGAGCCCCATGGCCCCCAGGTTGAAGCGCAGAAAACGCTCTTCTTCCCACAGGCCGCTTTCGATCAGGCTCAGCAACCGGCGGTTGGGGGCCTTGCGGTACAGCGCCATGTGGAACAGGCGATTGAGCCTGCCGATTTCAGCGTAATCGGTGGCTGTTTCCAGGTCCTGGATGTGACGGGCCGCCTCGGCAAAATCTTCTTCGTCGAGCAAGGGGATCGACAGGCGCAGGGCTTCGCATTCCAGCAGGATGCGCAGGGCGTAGGTCTCGGTCGCATCCCCTTCGATCAGTGGCGCCACGACGGCACCCTTGTGTGCCACGACGTGCAGCAGCGATTGCGCCTCAAGTTGGCGCAGGGCTTCACGCACCGGCATGCGGCTGACGCCGAACAGGTCGGCCAGGTCTTGCTGGCGCAGCGCCGTACCGCAGGGCAAGCGGCCGTCAAGAATCGCCGAGCGCAGGGTTTCTTCGATCACCGAGCGCGCCAGATGGGCCGGAATCGGTCCGCTGACCGGGATGCTGCTTAATGGGTTGGGCTTCTGTGTCACGAAAACGCACCCTGTTTGAGTAAAGGTAAATATTGGATCCAATGCACACTAGTAACGGCTTGGTGAGTTGTCAAATCGGGGCAGACAATGCCGCTTTCGACCGCCTTATGCCACCGTTTTTGCCATCATCTGTCGCATTGTCAGTTACCGTATCCGCTCTTCAAGTTTAGCGCGCCCGCAGTGATTGCATCGTGCCATTGTCTTTTGCCTGGCAAGGCTTCACCATCCATCGATTACCCAATGCCCTCCGGACTCACTGCATTGCTGGCACGTTTCGCTCTTCCACGGACCTTGCGTTGGCTGTGCTCGGCACTGCTGATCGCCAGCGTCATGCTGGGCGCATTGCAAGCCGATTGGGACTTCTCGCTGATCAGTCGGCGCGCTGAGGCGTTGTACGGTCCCTTAGGCGAGGGCAAGCAACGGATCGATGCCTGGCAGCACCTGTTGGCGACACAGCAACAAACCCCGGAGCTGGCCCAGCTCAAAGCGGTCAACCTGTTCTTCAACAAGCAGATGCGCTACGTGGAAGACATCGACCTGTGGCGCGAGGTCGACTATTGGGAAACGCCTGTCGAAGGTTTGTGGAAAGGCGCCGGGGATTGTGAGGACTATGCGATCGCCAAGTATTTCAGCCTGCGCCGTCTCGGGGTTTCCAGTGACAAACTACGCATCACCTACGTCAAGGCCCTGCGCCAGAACCGCGCGCATATGGTCTTGACCTACTATTCCAGTCCGGATGCGATGCCATTGGTGCTCGACAGCCTGATCGACGGGATTCAGCCGGCCAGCCAGCGCACCGACCTGCTGCCGGTCTACGCCTTCAACGCCGAAGGGATGTGGCTGCCCGGCGCCAAGGGCAACAAGAAGGTCGGCGATACCAAGCGCCTGTCCCGTTGGCAGGATGTGTTGAAAAAAATGCAGGCCGAAGGTTTCCCGGCCGAGACGATTAACTAGGAGCACGCGCTCAGATGTCTTTGTTCAAACAGCTGTTGATCGCTATCTGTCTGTTCCTGGTGGTCGCCTTCAGTGGCAGCTTCATGGTCAGCCTGGAGAGCTCGCGCACGCAGTACGTCAATCAATTGCGCTCCCACGCGCAGGACGCTGCCACGGCGTTGGCGTTGTCGTTGACACCGAATATCGACGATCCGGCGATGGTCGAGTTGATGGTCAGCTCGATCTTCGACAGTGGCTATTACGCGAGCATCCGCGTGGTGGACCTCAAGACCGACACCGCCATCGTCGAGCGCCGCGGGGCGCCCGAGGTCAGTCAGGTGCCGGGTTGGTTCGTCCAACTGATTGGCCTTGAGCCGGCCGGTGGCGATGCGTTGGTCAGCCGTGGCTGGGAGCAGGCGGCCAGGGTCGAGGTGGTCAGTCATCCCATGTTCGCCGTGGCCAAGCTCTGGCAGAGCGCATTGGGTAGCCTGGGCTGGTTGTTGATCTGCGGTGCGATCAGCGCCGTGCTGGGGGCGTTGCTGCTGCGTCGACAGCTCAAGCCACTGGACTACATGGTCCAGCAATCCCATGCCATTGCCCGGCGCGAGTTCCTGAGCCTGCCTGAGCTGCCGCGCACGCCCGAACTGCGTCGTGTGGTGCAGGCGATGAACCAGATGGTCGAGAAGCTCAAGGCGTTGTTCCAGGAGCAGGCCGAACGCAGCGAAAAACTGCGGGTCGAGTCCTATCAGGACACCCTGACCGGGTTGGCCAACCGGCGTTATTTCGAGATGCAACTGAACGCCCGGGTGAGCAATGCCGAGCAAGCCAGTTCAGGTTATCTGCTGCTGTTGCGGGTCAAGGACCTGGCCGGCCTCAACCAGCGCCTGGGCGGTCAGCGTACCGATCAGTTGTTGCAGGCGGTCGGCGAGCAGCTGTCCCGAGAGTGTGCCAAATACCCGGAAACCCAGAATCTGGTGACGCGTATCCGCGGGGGTGAGTTCGCCGTGCTGGCGCCGGGGCTGGTGCGTGAAGAAGCGCTGCAATTGGCGCACAACCTCGACAGTGCGCTGGCCAGCCTGCATGCCACCGGGGCGACAGACGTAGCGTCGGTGGCGGCGATCGGGCTCGCACCGTTCGCCCACGGCGACACACCGCTCGCGGTACTTGGCCTGGCCGACCAGGCGTTGTCACAGGCCGAAGCCGAGGGCGAGTCGAATTGGGCATGCCTGGATCACAACGCGACAGCCATCGTCGGCGACGACCATCATGCCTGGCACACCTTGCTTGACCAGGCCCTGGCAGAGCAGCGCTTCGAGCTGTTTTTCCAGCCTGTCGTGGCCAGTCAGGACACGCAGGTGGTGCTGCATTACAAAGTGCTCTCGCGCTTGCGCGATGAACAAGGCCAGACCATTCCCGCCGGGCGTTTCCTGCCGTGGCTGGAGCGGTTTGGCTGGACCGCCCGGCTGGACCGCTTGATGCTTGAGCTGGTGCTCGAGCAGATGGCCGGCCATCAGGACTCGCTGGCGTTGAACCTGTCGGGTGCGACCCTCGCGGATGCGCAGGCGCTGAACACAGTCTTCGACATCCTGCGTCAACATGCGGCGCTGGGGCCACGGTTGACCCTGGAAATCGGCGAAGAGCAACTGCCCGATCAAGCCGTGCTTGAACAACTGACTCGTCGTCTGCATGAGCTGGGCTTCTCCTTGAGCCTGCAGCGTTTTGGCGGGCGGTTCAGCATGATCGGCAACCTGGCGCGGCTGGGCCTGGCTTACCTGAAAATCGACGGCAGCTACACCCGCGCCATCGACCAGGAAAGCGATAAACGCCTGTTCATCGAAGCCATCCAGCGCGCCGCCCATAGCATTGACCTGCCATTGATTGCCGAGCGGGTAGAGACCGAAGGGGAGCTGCGGGTGATTCGCGAGATGGGCTTGTACGGCGTGCAAGGGCAGCTGTTTGGCGAACCAAGGCCCTGGCAGTCAGGCGTCTGAAGTGATCGCTCCCACGCGGGAGCGATCAGTGCCGTAGCCTTTAAATCAACCCGCTTTCGTCTTCATCAATCAAATGACTCAAGCCACCCAGCGCTTCACGTGCCTGGGTGCGGTCCATCAGTTTGGCTTGTGCGGCCGGCGGCAGGTCGGTGACGCGAATCACGCCCTTGCTGGTCAACACCTGAATCAGGTCGTCGAGTACCCGGATCATTTCCAGGTCGCTCTGTTTAAGCTGTTTTAGGCTGGTTTCCACCACTTCGTTGGCGTACCAGGCCTGGATCTCGTGGTGGTCGGCGGGCAGTGTTTCCGTCGCCTCGGCGTAGGGCGCTGCCTCCACGCGCACCAGCAGACCCTGTGCATCGCGTTGCACGTAGAACATCGTGAATCCCTCATGAATGAACCCGCGTGGTGCTGTCGGCAGCATAGGCCAACGCAGGTGAGTATGCGGTGCTACGACAAAATCGTCACCCGGTGGTCACTGACACAAACGTGAAGGGCCGCTCATTGCGAGCGGCCCTCCAGGGTTTGATCAGCTGTTGTTGTGGTCGATCTTGATGGTTGGGTCGCTACCGGCGATCAGCGAGTTGATGCTCTGACCGGACCAGTTATTGCCTTCCAGTTTGATCGTCACGTCGGCGTTGGCAATCCCGCCAGCGGTATTGAGCTTACCTTCGGAGCTGACCTGCAACGTCGACACACCTTCAACCGTGGTGATTTTCAGGAAGTTGTCGATGGTGCTGGCGCTTTCGCCCTGCAACAGATCACGCAGGTCGATACGGTCGCCTTCGTTGGCCTTGAAGTCCTTGATCACATCGTTACCAGTGTCGCCGGCCTTCCAGACGAAGGTGTCGGCACCCGAACCGCCCATCAGGGTGTCATTGCCCGAGCCGCCCAGCAGGATGTCATTGCCTTCACCGCCGAGCAGTGTGTCCTTGCCGGTACCACCGAGCAGGATGTCATTGCCCTTGCCACCATCGAGCACGTCGTCGCCGCCCTGGCCGAAGATGATGTCGTTACCGGAACCGCCCAGCAGGTTGTCGATACCGTCACGCGCCCCGGACACATCGAACGCGTTGTAGTGCTCGGTGATGTACTGGTGCACGTTGCTGGCAGTGACTGTGCTGGCCTCCACACCGGTTTGCTGGCCCACGTAGGCCTGCATGGCCTGATAACCCTCACCGGCAATACCGTTGAAGCTCACCAGGTCGCCGAACAGGATGTCATTGCCGTCACCCCCATTGACCGTGTCGGCGCCGGGCAGGGTCGCTTCGCTATGGCCCAGGATGGCATTAGCCAGGTCCTTCGGATCGATGTTGGCTTGCGGCTTGCCATCGGTGTCGAACGGAATCAGGTCGGCCGGCTTGATGGTGTTATTCAGGCCGATCGCTTCGACCTGCGACAAACCACTGAGCAACAGGAAGCTGCTGTTGGAGTTACTGATCGTGCCACCATTGTTTTCGGTGGAGGAGATCTCATAGGTACCGTCACCCTGCGCCCGGATCGTGCCGAGGGTGTTTGACTTGTACCACTTGCCCGGCTCGTACTCCGTCCACTTGTTGACCTGGCCGTTGCTGTTGATTAACTCACGGCTCACGCCACCCAGGGTGATATAGGCGGTATCGCCCAGTTTGTAGTTGTTGACGTTCAGGTAGTCATCCAGCGTGCCGTCGTTCTTGCTGGACGAGTAGTAGAAGTCAGCCACCACCGGGTTGGTCTGCTCGCGGTTCTGGAAAGAGTTGGGCTGACCGTCCGTGATGAAGTAAGTCAGGTTGGTAGCGCCTGTATTGTCCTTGGCCTGAGCACTCTGGAACCAGTTGGCCGTGGTTTTGAACACGTCCTCGTAGTTGGTGCCACCGCCCGCCGCCATCGATTTGACGATGTCCTGCAGTTGCTCCAGTGCGCCCGTGTCATTCAGGTTGACCGACACGGTCTTGCTCACGCTGCTATCGAAGGTCGCCAGGAAGATGTTGACCGTCCCCGAGGTGTTCGCACCCAGACTCTGCTTGAGGGTGCTGAACATCACGGCCAGCGAGTCCTTCGCGGCCCTGATCGAATTGTCCATACTGCCGGAGGTGTCGACCATGAACGCAATGTTGTAGTTCTTGCCCTGAACCACGTTCAGGCCACCGATGTCGGCAACGATGATGTCGTTGGCATCGGTGCCGAGGATGGTGTCATCCTGGGTCGTGCCGATCATCGGGTTGTACGTCGCCGGGTAAATCGTTACCGGAATCTGCGCCGTGCTTGTCGCCGAGCCACCCAGGCTTTCAGTGGAGGTCGAGGTCACGGTCAGGGTGAACTGGCCGTTGTAGTACGGTGGCGGGGTCAGTGTCAGGTTGGCCAGGTTCCAGCCGGTCACCAGCGCTGATCCATCGGTGCCCACGGTGTAGTTGTGGCCTGCGCCATCGCTGATGACCATGCCTTCAGGGAAGCCGCTGATGGTCACGCTCAGGCTTTCGGAGCCGTCGCGGTCGGTCAGCTCGGTGGTGATCTTCGACAGGTGGACGCTGCCGTTCTCCGCACCCTCATTGAGTTTGTAGCCTTCGTAGTAGCCTTCGCCATTGGTGCCGTGCAGATCGGAAACCGTCACGCCAGCGTTGATCAGGTCGGCAACGTCCTTGTAGATCGGCACACCGGCAGTGCTCAGGTCCATGACCGGACCTGCCACCGAGCCGACGCTGACCTGCAGGTTGACGTCGTAGCTGCCTGCACCACTCTGGTTGTGGTGGTAGATGTCCAGGGTGTAGTAGCCGCTGGTGGTTGGCGTGAACGAACCATTGAGCGTGCCGCCATTGCCCCACAGGGCGCTGGCCACGTTTTTGCCGCCAATGGTCACCAACAGGCTGTCATCGCCGGTGCCGCTGAAGGTGTAGGTCTTGCCGGCTTCGAGGTAGATCAGGCCGGACGTTTTCGACGCAATACCGGCTGTCACGCTGCCATTGGATTGCACGTTGGTCACGGAGCTGCTGCTGTTCGGAGTACCGGCGGCATCGATCACTGATTTCAGGGTATCGGTTGGCGCACCGCTGCCCACACCGTTAAAGCCGGTGTTCAGAGCGGTCAAGCCAGTCCAGGTTTCCTTGATCAGCCCCGTCGAGTTGACGTTGTTGCCCGCGATGTTCAGCGTTGGCGCATCGGCCACCGGGGTGATGTCGACTTTCAGGGTCGCTTCAGTGCCCTGGTTCGAGCCGTCGGTAGGCGTGAACTTGATCTGCGCATAGTCCGCCGCTTTGTTACCGACACCCGAGCCACCGTAACCGTCTGCACCCGACTCGTTGGCAGCTGGCACGAATGTCAGCTTGCCGAGGGCGATATCCGCCTGGCTGATGGTCTGGCCGACGGTGACCTTCGCGCCGTTGAACATCAGGTCGCCACCGCCCGACAGTTGGGTGATGGTGATGCTCAGCGGGCTGTCGTTATCGACATCGCTGACCTTGAAGTTGTCCCAGGTCAGGGTGATGGTCGAGTCCTCGAGGCCGGTCACCGCACCGCCAGCGGACACTGGCGCATGGTCGTTATCGACAATGGTGGTGTCGACGTTGGACTTGTTCGGGTCGATCACCAGATTTTCGAAGTTACCACCGCTGACCGAGTCGATAGTGATCTTGAAGTTTTCGGACCCTTCGACCAACGTGTCATTGATGGTGTTGATGTCGAAAGCAACGCCATTGCTGTTGGCTGGGATCTTGACGGTGACGACACCGGAGAAGTCCACGCCATTGGTCGCCGTGCCGCTGTACTTCAGGGTGACGGTCACTTCGGTCTGAGCGGTGTTGCTCAGGTTCAGGGTGTAATGGGCCGTCTGGCCTTCGATCACCGAGGTGTCGCCACTGATGCCAACGGTGGTCTGGTCGCCATCGTCGGTAACGGTGGTGGTCAGCGTGGTGTCTTTCAGCGTCAGTTGTTCGAACTTGCCGTTGCCGCCGCTGACGGACTCCAACTTGTTGACCAGTGGCGCCTGGCCGCCGGTGAACACGTCGTCGTTGACCGTGACAACCGCCGAGCCGGAGGTGCCATTGGCCGGCACGGTAATGGTGGTGCCGTCGCTGAGCTTGAAGGTCAGGGCCTGGTGGTTGTTGATTGGCAGGCCGGCCGCGTTGGTCAGGGTCACGGTGTAGGTGACCTGGCCGCCTTCGGTGACGGTGGTTTTATCCACAGACAGGGTGGCGATGACTTCGCTGGTGGTGTCGTTGATCGCCACCGTTGCGGGGGTGTCGCTGATCACCAGGTTCTCGAACGTCTTACCGGCGACGGTGGCACCGCCAACGGTCAGGCTCAGGCTGCTGGCGTCTTTGTAGACGTCTTCACCCTGGATCGGCGCGGTGTAAATGGCCTGGGTCTGACCGGCAATGATGGTGACTTTGTTGCCGTTGCTCAGGGTCACCTCAAGGTTGTCGGTCAGTGCCTTATCGATCTTGACGGTGAAGCTCGGTGCGGCGTTTTCCAGCACGTCGCCGTTGCTCTGAATGCTCACGGTGACCTTGTCGCCCTGGCCGCTTGGCTCGTCGGTGACAGTGGTGGTCAGCGTGGTGTCTTTCAGCGTCAGCTGTTCAAACTTACCGTTGCCGCCACTGACGGACTCCAGCTTGTTGACCAGCGACGCCTGGCCGCCGGTGAACACATCGTCGTTGACCGTGACAACCGCCGAGCCGGAGGTGCCATTGGCCGGCATGGTGATGGTGGTGCCATCGCTGAGCTTGAAGGTCAGCTCGCCGTGGTTGCTCATTGGCAGACCGGCGGCATTGGTCAGGGTCACGGTGTAGGTGACTTGGCCGCCTTCGGTGACGGTGGTTTTATCCACGGTCAGGGTGGCGGTGACTTCGCTGATGGTGTCGCCGATGGTGACGGCGGCCTTGTCGCCGAGCACCAGGTTTTCGAAGGACTTGCCGTCGATTACAGCGTCAGTAACACCTACTTCGACGATTTGGCCGTCTTTGTAGACGTCGTCGCCCTGAGCCTTGAGCTCGTACGGGGTCTCGGTGGTACCGGCCTTGATCACCACGGTGTCGCCGTTGCTCAGGGTCACGGTCAGGTCCTGTTTCAGGACTTGGTCGACCTTGACGGTGAACTTCGGAGCGGCGTTTTCCAGCACGTCGCCATTGCTTTCGATGGTGACGGTGACCTTGTCGCCCTGGCCGCTTGGCTCATCGGTGACGGTGGTGGTCAGCGTGGTGTCTTTCAGCGTCAGTTGTTCGAACTTGCCGTTGCCGCCGCTGACGGACTCCAACTTGTTGACCAGTGGCGCCTGGCCGCCGGTGAACACGTCGTCGTTGACCGTGACAACCGCCGAGCCGGAGGTGCCATTGGCCGGCACGGTAATGGTGGTGCCGTCGCTGAGCTTGAAGGTCAGGGCCTGGTGGTTGTTGATTGGCAGGCCGGCCGCGTTGGTCAGGGTCACGGTGTAGGTGACCTGGCCGCCTTCGGTGACGGTGGTTTTATCCACCGTCAACGTAGCGACTACTTCAGTCACGGTATCGCCGATGGTCACGGCAGCCTTGTCGCCGAGCACCAGGTTCTCGAAGGACTTGCCGTCGACTGTGGCGTTATCGATGCCGACTTCGACGGTTTGACCATCTTTGTAGACGTCGTCGCCCTGAGCCTTGAGCTCGTACGGGGTCTCGGTGGTGCCGGCCTTGATCACGACGGTATCGCCGTTGCTCAGGGTCACGGTCAGGTCCTGTTTCAGGACTTGGTCGACCTTGACGGTGAATTTCGGTGCGGCGTTTTCCAGCACGTCGCCATTGCTTTCGATGGTGACGGTGACCTTGTCGCCCTGGCCGCTTGGCTCATCGGTGACGGTGGTGGTGTATTTGTCCTGGCCGAGGGTCAGTTGTTCGAACTGCTCGGCGCCGCTGACGGACTCCAGCTTGTTGACGATGGCCGGCTGGCCACCGGTGAAAATATCGTCGTTGGCGGTGA
This sequence comes from Pseudomonas sp. Irchel s3a18, assembly GCF_900187535.1. Taxonomy (NCBI): domain Bacteria; kingdom Pseudomonadati; phylum Pseudomonadota; class Gammaproteobacteria; order Pseudomonadales; family Pseudomonadaceae; genus Pseudomonas; species Pseudomonas sp. Irchel s3a18. The sequence goes on from NZ_FYDV01000032.1 coordinate 17,569, forward strand.
CGCTGGCAGTGCCGGAAGTACCGTTAGCCGGGATCTTGACCACAGTGCCGTCGGACAGGGTGAACGCCAGCGGACCATGGGCGCCCATCGGCAGGCCGGCAGCGTTGGTCAGGGTCACGGTGTAGGTGATCTGGCCGCCTTCGGTGACGGTGGTTTTATCCACCGTCAGGGTAGCGGTGACTTCGCTGAGGGTATCGCCGATGGTCACGGTGGCTTTGTCGCCGAGTACCAGGTTTTCGAAGGACTTGCCGTCGACTGTGGCGTTATCGATGCCGACTTCGACGGTCTGACCATCTTTGTAGACGTCGTCGCCCTGAGCCTTGAGCTCGTACGGGGTTTCGGTGGTACCGGCCTTGATCACGACGGTATCGCCGTTGCTCAGGGTCACGGTCAGGTCTTGCTTGAGCACCTGGTCCACTTTGACGGTGAACTTCGGTGCGGCGTCTTCCAGCACGTCGCCATTGCTTTCGATGGTGACGGTGATCTGGTCACCTTCGCCGGGCGGTTGGTCGGTGATGGTGGTGGTGTATTCGTCCTGGCCGAGGGTCAGCTTCTCGAACTGTTCAGCACCGCTGACGGATTCCAGCTTGTTGACCAGCGAAGGCTGGCCGCCAGTGAAGATGTCATTGGTGGTGACGACCGTTGCGCTGCCGGTGGTGCTGTTGGCTGGCACGGTGATGGTGGTGCCATCGGAGAGCTTGAAGGTCAGCTCGCCGTGGTTGCTCATTGGCAGGCCGGCAGCATTGGTCAAGGTCACGGTGTAGGTGACCGAACCGCCTTCGGTGACGGTGGTTTTATCCACCGTCAGGGTGGCGGTGACTTTGCTGATGGTGTCGCCGATGGTCACGGTGGCCTTGTCGCCGAGTACCAGGTTTTCGAAGGACTTGCCGTCGACGGCGGCGTCAGTAAGACCGACGTCGATGGTTTGACCGTCTTTGTAGACGTCGTCGCCCTGAGCCTTGAGCTCGTACGAGGTCTCGGTGGTGCCGGCCTTGATCACGACGGTGTCGCCGTTGCTCAGGGTCACGGTCAGGTCCTGTTTCAGGACTTGATCGACCTTGACGGTGAACTTCGGTGCGGCGTTTTCCAGCACATCGCCGTTGCTTTCGATGGTGACGGTGACCTTGTCGCCCTGGCCGCTTGGCTCGTCGGTGACGACGGTGGTGTATTTGTCCTGGCCGAGGGTCAGTTGTTCAAACTGCTCCGCACCAGAAACGCTTTCCAGTTTGTTGACGATAGCCGGCTGGCCGCCGGTGAAGATGTCGTCATTGACGGTGATGCTGGCAGTGCCGGAAGTACCGTTGGCCGGGATCTTGACCACGGTGCCGTCGGACAGGGTGAACTCCAGCGGGCCATGGGCGGCCATCGGCAAGCCGGCCGCGTTGGTCAGGGTCACGGTGTAGGTGATCTGGCCGCCTTCGGTGACGGTGGTTTTATCCACAGTCAACGTAGCGACTACTTCAGTCACGGTATCGCCGATGGTCACGGCAGCCTTGTCGCCGAGCACCAGGTTTTCGAAGGACTTGCCGTCGATTACAGCGTCAGTAACACCTACTTCGACGATCTGGCCGTCTTTGTAGACGTCGTCGCCCTGAGCCTTGAGCTCGTACGGGGTCTCGGTGGTGCCGGCCTTGATCACGACGGTATCGCCGTTGCTCAGGGTCACGGTCAGATCTTGCTTGAGGACCTGGTCGACCTTGACGGTGAACTTCGGTGCCGCGTTTTCCAGCACGTCGCCATTGCTTTCGATGGTGACGGTGATCTTGTCGCCTTCGTTGGCCGGGTTGGTCGGATCGCCCGAGCCAGGCTCGTCGGTGACGACGGTGGTGTATTCGTCCTGGCCCAAGGTCAATTGTTCAAACTGCTCGGCACCGCTGACGGACTCCAGCTTGTTGACGATGGCCGGCTGGCCGCCGGTGAAGATGTCGTCATTGACGGTGATGCTGGCCGAGCCAGTGGTGCTGTTCGCTGGCACGGTGATGGTGGTGCCATCACTGAGCTTGAAGGTCAGCTCGCCGTGGTTGCTCATTGGCAAGCCGGCAGCGTTGGTCAGAGTCACGGTGTAGGTGACCGAACCGCCTTCGGTGACGGTGGTTTTATCCACGGTCAGGGTGGCAGTGACTTCACTGATGGTGTCGCCGATGGTCACAGTAGCCTTGTCGCCGAGCACCAGGTTCTCGAAGGACTTGCCGTCGACCGTGGCGTTATCGATAGCGACTTCGACGGTCTGACCATCTTTGTAGACGTCATCGCCCTGAGCCTTGAGCTCGTACGGGGTCTCGGTGGTGCCGGCCTTGATCACGACGGTGTCGCCGTTGCTCAGGGTCACGGTCAGGTCCTGTTTCAGGACTTGGTCGACCTTGACGGTGAACTTCGGTGCGGCGTCTTCCAGCACGTCGCCGTTGCTTTCGATGGTGACAATGATCTTGTCACCTTCGCCGGTCGGTTGGTCGGTGACGGTGGTGGTGTATTCATCCTGGCCGAGGGTCAGCTTCTCGAACTGCTCCGCACCGGAAACGCTTTCCAGCTTGTTGACGATAGCCGTCTGGCCACCGGTG
>NZ_FYDV01000011.1:0-178126 GCF_900187535.1 Pseudomonas sp. Irchel s3a18
ATGACCTGAAGCAACCTGCTGCCGAAAACTGCGTAACTCGTTGTTTACCAAGGAGTTTTCCGTTTCGACTGCGCCGGAAGTGGGCGGATTATAGACAGATAAAATTCGCCGTCAACTGCTAATTCAGAGTTTCTATCAATAAACTGCACAAACGGGCAAAAGCGATGTTTTCCCTCCCGGACAAGCAAGGAAAAGCATCGCTTCTATATAGAAGAACCCCTCAGAGCACGCCGGCCTCTTTGAAAGCAGCAACGGCCGCCCCATCAAGCCCCAGCACCCGCTGCAACACCTCAAGCGTATGCTCGCCCAGTAGAGGAGGAGCGCTGCGGTACTCAACCGGGGTCTCGGACAAGCGAATCGGGCTGGCAACCTGCGGCACCAACCCTGCCAAAGCATGAGGCAACTCTATCGCCAGGCCACGAGCCTGCACCTGGGGATCGGCGAATACCTGCGACAGGTCGTTGATCGGCCCGCACGGCACACCGGCCAGCTCCAACTGCGCCACCCACTCGGCAGTAGTCTTGAAGACTGTCGCCTGGCGAATCAACGGAATCAGCACCGCACGATTGGCCACCCGCAGTTTGTTGGTCGCAAACCGCGGATCATCCGCCCACTGCGCCTGGCCAGCCACTTCAGCGAACTTGCGAAACTGCCCGTCATTACCCACTGTCAGGATGAAGTTGCCATCCGCCGTCGGGAAATCCTGGTAAGGGACGATGTTCGGGTGTGCATTGCCCAAGCGCTTGGGCGCCACCCCCGTCGTCAGGTAGTTCATCGCTTGGTTAGCCAGACACGCGACCTGCACATCCAGCAGCGCCATATCGATGTGCTGGCCGCCACCGTCATGATCCCGGTGAGCCAAGGCTGCCAGGATCGCCACCGTCGAGTAGAGGCCCGTCAGAATATCCGTCAGCGCCACACCGACTTTCACCGGTCCAGCCCCCTCATCCCCCTCGGGTCGCCCCGTCAGGCTCATCAGGCCGCCAAGCCCCTGAATCATGAAGTCATAGCCGGCGCGCTTTGCATAAGGACCGGTTTGACCAAAACCGGTGATCGAGCAATAGATCAGGTTAGGGTTGATCGCCTTGAGCGACTCATAGTCCAGCCCGTAAGCCGCCAGACCGCCGACCTTGAAGTTTTCGATCAGGATGTCGGACTTCGCCGCCAACTCACGCACCAGGCGCTGACCTTCAGCCTGGGTAAAGTCGATGGTCACCGATTGCTTGTTGCGATTGGCCGACAAGTAATAGGCGGCCTCGCTGGTGTTTTCGCCGTAGGCATCCTTCAGGAAGGGCGGGCCCCAGGCGCGAGTGTCATCGCCATTACCGGGACGCTCGACCTTGATCACCTCGGCACCAAGGTCCGCAAGGATCTGACCGGCCCAAGGCCCGGCCAGTACCCGCGACAAATCCAGTACCCGCAAATGCGATAACGCACCCATGGCCGCTCTCCTATTAATAGAACGCCTGGAGACCGGTCTGCGCACGACCCAGGATCAGCGCATGGACGTCATGGGTGCCTTCGTAGGTATTGACCACCTCGAGGTTGACCAGGTGACGTGCAACACCGAACTCATCGGAGATGCCGTTGCCGCCCAGCATGTCACGGGCCATACGGACGATATCCAGCGACTTGCCGCACGAGTTGCGCTTCATCATCGAGGTGATTTCGACAGCGGCCGTGCCTTCATCCTTCATACGCCCCAGACGCAGGCAACCTTGCAAGGCGAGGGTGATTTCAGTCTGCATGTCGGCCAGCTTCTTCTGGATCAACTGAGTGGCAGCCAGAGGGCGGCCAAACTGCTGACGATCCAGGGTGTACTGACGAGCGGTGTGCCAGCAGAACTCGGCCGCACCCAATGCGCCCCAGGAGATGCCATAACGGGCAGAGTTGAGGCAAGTGAATGGACCCTTCAAGCCGCGCACGTCCGGGAAGATGTTCTCTTCGGGAACAAACACGTTGTCCATCACGATCTCACCAGTGATGGAGGCACGCAGGCCTACCTTGCCGTGGATGACTGGGGCACTCAGCCCTTTCCAGCCTTTTTCCAGCACGAAGCCACGAATGTCGCCGGCATCGTCCTTAGCCCATACCACGAATACGTCAGCGATCGGACTGTTGGTGATCCACATCTTGCTGCCGGTCAGGCTGTAGCCGCCTTCCACTTTGCGCGCCCGGGTAATCATCGAGCCTGGATCGGAACCATGGTTTGGCTCGGTCAGACCGAAGCAGCCAATCCACTCACCGCTTGCCAGTTTCGGCAGGTATTTCTGCTTCTGGGCTTCAGTACCAAACTCATTGATCGGCACCATGACCAGGGAGGACTGCACACTCATCATCGAGCGATAGCCAGAGTCGACACGCTCGACTTCACGGGCAATCAGGCCGTAGCTCACGTAGTTCAGGCCGCTGCCGCCGTATTGCTCGGGAATGGTCGCGCCCAGCAGGCCGATCTCGCCCATTTCGCGGAAGATGGCCGGGTCGGTTTTCTCATGGCGGAACGCTTCAAGAATGCGTGGCGCCAGCTTGTCCTGCGCAAACTGAGCAGCGCTATCGCGCACCATGCGCTCTTCTTCAGTGAGCTGTTGATCCAGCAGCAGGGGATCGATCCAGTTGAAGCTAGCTTTACCGGCCATGAGAGTGTCCTCGCGAGTAGGTCAAATATCGTGGACTGATCCTAGGCGCCGTTTAGGCATTGGGCAAACGAGGATTTTGCATGCTGTTGTGCTAGTTTCTCACTCCGTAACTTCCTGAAACCCTGAAAGCACCAATAACGTGTGAGGTTGCCGTACATGCGCCGCAAAATACCCAGCACTGCCGCACTGATCAGCTTCGAAGCCGCCGCCCGCCACGAGAGCTTTACCAAGGCGGCCCAGGAGCTTTCGCTGACTCAAGGCGCCATCTGCCGACAGATCGCCAGCCTGGAGGAATTCCTCAGCGTCGAACTGTTCCGACGCTCGCGGCGCGGAGTGAAGCTGACGGAAGCCGGTCTTTCCTACAGCCGACGCGTCGCCACCCAACTGGACGCCGTTGAGCGCGACACACTGTCGGTAATGGGCCAGCAGGGCGCCAATGTCATCGAACTGGCGGTTGTCCCCACCTTCGGCACTCAATGGCTGCTGCCACGACTCAAGGACTTTCAGCAGCAACACCCGGAAGTGACGGTCAACCTCACCAACCGCACACGGCCCTTTCTGTTTGCCGACACCGAATTCGACGCTGCGATCTACTTTGGCGATGCCGACTGGTCCGGCACCGAATCCCACAGGCTGATGGGGGAGAACCCAATGCCGGTGTGCAGCCCGACCTTGCTGGGCGATCGCACTCACCTGAGTGCCGAGATGATTGCCGACCTGCCCCTGCTGCAACAGACCACGCGCCCCTATGCCTGGCGTCAATGGTTCAACTCACAGCACCTGAACATCCCCCGCGACATGACAGGCCCCCGATACGAGCTATTCTCCATGCTCGCCCAAGCAGCCATGCATGACATGGGTATTGCCTTGATCCCACCCTTCCTGATTCAACGCGAACTGGCAGAGAAACGACTGGTCATTGCCAACACCCAGGCACTGTCGAGTATCAAGGCCTATTACCTGATGATTCCTGATCGAAAGGTCGAATCTGCCTCTTTACGCGCATTTCGAGACTGGCTGATCAAGCAGGCTCACAGCTACAACATAGAAGGACAGGGGCTGCCCGACATTAGCTGACCCCGTAGTCAAATAACCAAAAGCCCTACAGATATAACTATTTGTCGCATATCCGTAGACTGTACCCACAACCGGTACAATCGTGCCACACGCGCCTAACGACGCGGCTTTGCGGCCTTGAATCGATACCATGGCGCATCATTCATACGGCCGATGTGTAAATTCTTGAATTTCGGCCAGAATCCTTGAAAGGCACGGCCTGCAAGGGATTGAACAGTTCAGTTGCGACATTCGGTCACGGGGTGACTTGTAGTTAATTTTCCGTCACCCGTCATAATCCCTTGAAGGGCACAAAGTTCGCCTGCAAAATGCCGCGCCCCGCCCGAAATACGGCGGAGTCGTGCTGATCGGCCGCCCCAGTGCACCCTCCGCAGTGCGCTGGACTTCCAAGAAAGATCAAAGCAATAAGATCAAGCAGGAGATTTGACGTGCACATTGGTGTTCCTCTCGAAACCCAGACCGGTGAAACGCGGGTTGCTGCAACCCCGGAAACCATCAAGAAGCTGATCGGCCAGGGTCATACAGTCACTGTGCAAAGCGGCGCGGGCGTCAATGCCAGCGTTGTGGACAGTGCTTATGAAGCGGCAGGTGCGGTGATTGGCAGCGCCCACGATGCATTTGGTGCAGAGCTGATTCTGAAGGTGGTCGCCCCCAGCGACATCGAACTGACCCTGATCAAAAGTGGAACCGTGCTGGTTGGCATGCTCAACCCGTTCAGCAATGAAACCATTGCCAAACTGGCCGAGCGCGGCATTACCGCGTTCGCCCTGGAAGCCGCGCCACGCACATCCCGCGCACAAAGCCTCGACGTGCTCTCTTCGCAAGCCAACATTGCCGGCTATAAAGCCGTGCTGCTGGCCGCGCATCACTATCCGCGCTTCATGCCGATGCTGATGACCGCAGCAGGCACCGTGAAAGCCGCGCGCGTGCTGATTCTGGGCGCCGGTGTCGCGGGCTTGCAGGCCATCGCCACCGCCAAGCGCCTGGGTGCCGTGATTGAAGCGTCCGACGTACGTCCGGCCGTGAAGGAACAGATTGAATCCCTGGGTGCGAAGTTCGTCGACGTCCCGTACGAAACCGACGAAGAGCGTGAGTGCGCGGTCGGCGTTGGCGGTTACGCTCGCCCGATGCCGACCAGTTGGATGCAACGTCAGGCCCAGGCCGTGCATGAGCGCGCCAAGCAGGCTGACATCGTCATCACCACCGCACTGATTCCGGGTCGCAAGGCGCCAGTCCTGCTGAGCGCGGAAACCGTCGCGCAAATGAAACCGGGCTCGGTGGTCATCGACCTCGCAGCGGCGCAAGGCGGTAACTGCCCGCTGACCGTGGCCGATCAAGTGATCGTCGCGCATGGCGTGACGATTGCCGGCCCGACCAACCTGGCCGCACAGGTCGGTGCAGACGCCTCGGCGCTGTACGCCCGCAACCTGCTGGACTTCCTGAAACTGGTCTTCACCAAAGAAGGCCAGTTCGAGATCAACCTAGAAGACGACATCGTCGCCGCGTGCCTGATGTGCCGCGATGGCCAAGTCATCCGCAAAAACGCCTAAGCAGGGATTCAGACGATGGAAGAGCTTATCTCCCCCGGTATCTACAACCTGATCATCTTCGTGCTGGCGATCTATGTCGGTTATCACGTGGTCTGGAACGTTACACCCGCCTTGCACACGCCGCTGATGGCCGTGACCAACGCCATCTCCGCGATCGTGATCGTTGGCGCCATGCTGGCGGCCGCCTTGACCGTGACACCGCTGGGCAAGACCATGGGCACCCTCGCCGTGGCACTGGCTGCGGTCAACGTGTTCGGTGGCTTCCTGGTCACCCGCCGCATGCTTGAGATGTTCAAGAAAAAAGCCCCGAAAGCCGTAAAAGAAGAGGCGCCCAAGTAATGAGCATGAACCTCGTAACGACGCTCTACTTGATCGCGTCGATCTGCTTTATCCAGGCCCTCAAAGGCCTGTCGCACCCAACCACCTCACGCCGCGGCAACCTGTTCGGCATGCTCGGCATGGCGCTGGCAATCGTCACCACCATCGGTCTCATCTATAAGCTGGGCGCGCTCTCTTTTGAGCAAGGCGGGGCCACCGCGGGTATCGGCTATGTGATCGTCGGCCTGCTGGTGGGCGGCACGGCCGGTTCGATCATGGCCAAGCGCGTTGAAATGACCAAGATGCCGGAACTGGTCGCGTTCATGCACAGCATGATCGGTATGGCCGCCGTGTTCATCGCCATCGCCGCCGTGGTCGAGCCGCAGTCGCTGGGCATCGTCAAACAGCTGGGTGATCCGATCCCGGCCGGTAACCGCATGGAACTGTTCCTTGGCGCGGCGATTGGTGCCATCACCTTCTCCGGTTCGGTAATTGCCTTCGGCAAGCTGTCGGGCAAGTACAAGTTCCGCCTGTTCCAGGGCGCACCGGTACAGTTTGGCGGCCAGCACAAGCTGAACCTGGTGCTGGGCCTGGCGACGCTCGGCTTGGGCATCACCTTCATGCTGACCGGCAACCTCGGCGCTTTCGCCTTGATGCTGGCCCTGGCCTTCGTGATGGGCGTGCTGATCATCATCCCGATCGGCGGTGCCGATATGCCGGTGGTGGTGTCAATGCTCAATAGCTATTCCGGTTGGGCAGCAGCGGGTATCGGCTTCTCGCTGAACAACTCGATGCTGATCATCGCAGGCTCCTTGGTGGGTTCTTCCGGTGCCATCCTCTCGTACATCATGTGCAAAGCGATGAACCGCTCGTTCTTCAACGTACTGCTCGGCGGTTTTGGCGGTGCAACGGATACCGCAGGCCCAGCTGGCGCCCAGGAAGCTCGTCCGGTGAAGTCCGGCTCGTCCGACGATGCCGCGTTCCTGCTGACCAACGCCGACACCGTGATCATCGTGCCGGGCTACGGCCTGGCGGTGGCACGTGCCCAGCACTCGCTGATGGAGCTGGCGGAGAAGCTGACTCACCGTGGTGTCACTGTGAAGTTTGCGATCCACCCGGTCGCCGGGCGGATGCCAGGCCATATGAACGTCCTGCTGGCCGAGGCCGAAGTGCCTTATGAGCAAGTGTTCGAGATGGAGGACATCAACTCCGAGTTCGGCCAGACCGACGTGGTGCTGGTGCTGGGCGCCAACGACGTGGTCAACCCCGCGGCGAAGAACGATCCGAAGTCGCCGATTGCCGGCATGCCGATCCTCGAGGCCTATAAAGCCAAGACCGTAATCGTCAACAAGCGTTCGATGGCCAGCGGCTATGCCGGTTTGGAAAACGAACTGTTCTACCTGGACAAAACCATGATGGTCTTCGGTGACGCCAAGAAAGTCATCGAGGATATGGTTAAAGCAGTCGATTAAAACCTGCGCCAGCGCAATACCCCAAACCCCAGCCTCTAGTAGGCTGGGGTTTTTTATTACCCGCTATAACCCGACCAAAGGCTCTAAATCAGCGATCGGCATTCGACCATGGTAGCGGGACGAATTTTTTTGAAATCACTAGACTGCGCATCTTGCTTCCGCTGCCCGAGATAACAATCCATGTACCGTGACCGTATTCGCTTGCCTTCGTTGTTGGATAAGGTGATGAGCGCCGCCGATGCTGCCGCTCTGATTCAAGACGGCATGACCGTCGGCATGAGCGGTTTCACCCGCGCCGGCGAAGCCAAGGCGGTGCCCCATGCACTGGCCGAGCGCGCCAAGGTCACGCCGCTGAAGATTAGCCTGATGACCGGTGCCAGCCTGGGCAACGACCTCGACAAAGAACTCACCGAGGCCGGCGTGCTGGCCCGTCGCATGCCGTTCCAGGTCGACAGCACACTGCGCAAGGCGATCAACGCCGGCGAAGTCATGTTCATTGACCAGCATCTGTCGGAGACCGTGGAGCAGCTGCGCAACCAGCAACTCAAGCTGCCGGACATCGCGGTGATTGAAGCCGTGGCAATCACAGAGCAAGGCCACATCGTGCCCACGACCTCGGTCGGCAACTCCGCCAGTTTCGCGATTTTCGCCCAGCAGGTGATCATCGAGATCAACCTGGCGCACAACCCGAACCTGGAAGGTCTGCACGACATCTATATTCCGACCTACCGCCCGACCCGCACCCCGATCCCGCTGGTCAAGGTCGATGATCGCATTGGCAGCACCGCCATCCCGATCCCGCCGGAAAAAATCGTCGCGATCGTCATCACCAATCAGTCGGACTCACCGTCCACGGTGTTGCCGCCCGACAGCGAGACCCAGGCGATTGCCGACCACCTGATCGACTTCTTCAAGCAGGAAGTGGACGCCGGGCGCATGACCAACAAGCTCGGGCCGCTGCAAGCCGGTATTGGCAACATCGCCAACTCCGTGATGTGCGGGTTGATCGACTCGCCATTCGAAGACCTGACCATGTACTCCGAAGTGCTGCAGGACTCGACCTTCGACCTGATCGACGCCGGCAAACTGAGCTTTGCCTCGGGCAGTTCGATCACCCTGTCGAGCCGACGCAATGCCGATGTGTTCGGCAATCTGGAGCGCTACAAGGACAAGCTGGTGCTGCGCCCGCAGGAGATCTCCAACCACCCTGAAGTGGTTCGTCGCCTGGGCATCATCGGCATCAACACTGCCCTGGAGTTCGATCTGTACGGCAACGTCAACTCCACCCACGTCTGCGGCACGCGGATGATGAACGGCATCGGCGGCTCGGGAGACTTTGCCCGTAACGCGCACCTGTCGATCTTCGTCACCAAGTCGATTGCCAAGGGCGGGGCGATTTCCAGCGTGGTGCCGATGGTCAGCCACGTTGACCACACCGAACATGATGTGGACATCCTGGTTACCGAGATCGGCCTTGCCGATTTGCGCGGCCTGGCACCTCGGGAGCGTGCCCGGGTGGTCATCGACAACTGTGTGCACCCGGACTATCGCCAGGCGCTGAATGACTACTTCGACAAGGCTTGCGCCCTCGGCGGACACACGCCACACATCCTGCGCGATGCACTCAGCTGGCACATGAACCTGGAAGAAACCGGTCACATGCTCGCCGTGTGATTGATACAGAAGGCGGCTGGCGCAAACACAGTTTCGTCAGCTCGCCCTCACTCAATCAAAATCCAGCAAAAACTGTACTACTGTACCGGCCTTTTCCTACCCTATTTGCCTACCTTCCCAGACAAAAACCTTAAAAATGCACTACTACAGTGCAGATAGGTACAGTTGCCTCAATTTAGACCAGTACAGCCCCTATTAACAGTTAACTGGTCCCTCACAATACAGGTGAACTGTATCTAGAGAGACTGGCCAAACGAGAGGATCATGGGTACCAGTTAAACCACTACCTAATCCCGCCACAAGCGGAAGGATGTCAATCATGGAACGTACACTCAGTTCCGAACTGTTCTTCGAAGACAAAGCTGAAAAAACCCAGGCTTCCATGCCTCTGCGCGTTCTCGCCAACCTGATGCTGTGGCAACGCCGCATCTCCAGCCGCCACCAACTGGCTCGCCTGGATTCGCGTCTGCTGGCTGACGCAGGGATTAGCGAAGCACAGCGTTACGAAGAGCTGAGCAAGCCGTTCTGGCGCTAAGTTAGCGTCGCTGGCCCTGACCCACCGGGTCCACCGCCAGCACCCTGAATTGCATACACAAAACCCGTCGCGGGCAATCGCGACGGGTTTTGTCGTTTCAGGGCTGAATAAACGTCGGTACAGAAGCGTTGATGCCTGACAGGTACAGTTTCAAATACCAAACAACTGAACCAGTACAATTAAACACTGCTGTAGCTGCTCCAGTGCCACAGAAAAGCTCACCCTGTTCTCCCAAGGCTGCTTTACCAGCCTCTGCGCGAGGACTTCATCATGGACCGCTCACTCGATATTTCGCTCCCACGCCCCCAGCGCTTAAGCACCCTCAAGCTGATGGCCCGCCTGTTCGCGGCTACCGGTCGTTGCATGGAGAGGGCACGAACCCGGCGCCTGCTGGCTCAACTCAATGACCAGCAACTGCACGACATTGGCCTGAGCCACTCGGACCGAGCCGCCGAACTGGATAGGCCATTTTGGCGATTGGAGGTGTGACAAAGTGCGATGGGACTATTCGAACCCTTGGGCAACGGCCTAATATCCAAGAACACGTGGCGAACACTGCGTATGACGCGTCTGATTCACAGCTTCAACGCGACACACGGTGTGTTGCCCGGCGTATTCAGCACCACTTTTTGGTTTTTGTTCATCAACAGGAGTTACCCCCATGTCCCGTCTTCGTCTGCTCAGCGCTGCGGCCCTGCTGGCCGTTGCCGCCAACTCGCACGCGACCAGCCTGATCGCCACCACTGACGCAATTGTCGGCGCACTCAAAGCCACTTCCGACGCGACCTCCGATGTCACCTCTTCGTTCCGCGACGACAAGATCGTACGAGCGGCTCGCGACGATGCGGCCAGCTTCGTGGCCAGCGAAGGCGCCATCCGTGGCGTTCGCCTGGAAAGCGCTCTGGAGCACATCCGCAAGCAGGTTCCACAGCTGAGCGCGACCGATGCACAGCTGGCTCAGGCCATCCTGACCATCTGATTGCACGTCAACGGGGTCGGCCTGACCGGCCCCGCTTCCTCCGCGCAGGCTCTGCCCCGAGCCGTGCGCCTGGAGCCTGCGCTGGTTTACCTGCGCCAGGCTCCGCCAAAACTTCGTGTCAGCGAGCTTGAACTGGCACAGACAATTCTCGTCCAATAGTTATCCCTGTTCTTCCGGAGTCGTTCCATGCGTAACCCGCTGATTGCTGCCACCCTTGGCCTACTGTTGTTGGCCGATGTGGCCCAGGCACACACCCTGGTAGCCACCAGCAACATATTGATCCGTGCGACCCAGCGCACCCTGGATTTCACATCCGATACCACCACCTCGATCCGCGACATGAAAGTCATCCGTGAGGCCCGGGACGATGCCGCCAGTTTCGTTGCCAGCAACGGTGATATCCGTGGCGCGCACCTGGAAGCCGCCTTCGACACCTTGCGCACCCGCGTGCCTGAAGCTCGCGACGCCAGTGATCAGGTCCTCGCCGAAGCTATCCTCGCACTGTGAGGCCGCTCGTCACCTGGCTGCTGAGTGCATGCTTGTTGCTGCTCGGCGGCACAGCGCAAGCCAGCCTGCAACTACACCTCAAGACCGAAGGTTTGAGCCCGGCAGAGCAACAGGCCAGCCAGGCACTGCTGGATGAAGCGATGCAGGCACTGCCGCCACGCTTTATCGAGCAACTGGACCGTCGCATCGATGTCGGCTGGACCGACAACATGCCGAGCAACGCTTACGGCCAGGCGTCGCTGGTGTCGGAACTCGATCTCAATCGCAAGCTGCTGGCCAGCCTGACCGACGGCAGTGCCGCGACGAAAAAAACCCATCGCCCGCACGGCACCGTACGCCGGGAAATGCTCGCCACGGTGCTGCACGAACTCACCCATATCTACGACCGTGCGCGCCTGTGGTCAGGCCCCGAACGTGTGCTGATCCAGCGCTGCACGCGACAAAACAACAGTTCGGGACTGGTCGGCATCCCCGATCAGTGCCGTGGCCAGACGGGGCGTCGCTTTACCCTGAGTGACGACCCGCGCCTGCTGGACCTGGCCGGCTGGCAGCAGTACGTCGGTCGTCGGGGTGAACGTGAGCAACACAACCGCCAGATCGTCCGCAGCCCGGATCTCTACGAGACCAGCAGCCCCAAGGAATTCGTCGCGGTCAACATGGAGTACTTCCTCCTCGACCCGAGTTACGCCTGCCGCCGTCCCGCGTTGTACCGCTATTACCAGGAACACTTTGGCTGGGCACCCGCCACCAAAGACACCTGCGCCAGCTCCTACGCCTTCCTGAACGCCGGCAACGACTTCGCCAGGCAGCCGCTGGGGCAGGTCGATCCTGAACGGGTCTACGCCGTTGACTACCTGTTGGCCGAAGCCAACCAGAACCTGGTCAGTCGCTGGGGCCACAGCATGTTGCGCCTGGTGATCTGCGCACCGGGCCGCCCACGCGGGCCGGACTGTCGCCTGGACCTGGAATACTCACTGGTATTGTCCTACCGAGCGTTCGTCGGGGACGTACAGCTCTCGAGCTGGGACGGTCTGGTCGGCAAGTACCCGTCGCGGCTTTTCGTGCTGCCGCTGTCCCAGGTCATCGACGAATACACCAAGACCGAACTGCGCAGCCTGGCCTCGGTACCGCTCAATCTGTCGCGCAGCGAAATCGAAGAGGTGGTCGAGCACGCGGCGGAGATGCACTGGAGCTACGACGGCAACTACTTCTTCCTGTCCAACAACTGCGCGGTCGAAAGCCTGAAGCTGTTGCGCAGCGGCAGTCACAACCCGCAGTTGACCGGGCTGGACAGCATCATGCCCAACGGCTTGCTGGAAGTGCTCAAGGCCCGGGGACTGGCGGACACCAGCGTGCTCGACGATCCACGTGAAGCCTTGCGCCTTGGCTATCGCTTTGACTCGTTCCGTGACCGCTACCAGGCCATGTTCGAGGTACTGAAAAAACACCTGCCGATCAGACAGGACAAGGTTGAAGACTGGCTGGCCTTGAGCGCCGCAGAGCGTCGCCCGTGGTTTGACCAGGCCGATCTGCGGACCAGCGCCGCGCTGCTGTTGCTGGAACAGGCCAGTTTCCGCCAGCAACTGATGCTGGCCCAGAATGAAGTGAAACAACGCTACCTGGACGCCCGCGAGCTGACGAACGGCGGCATGGATAAAGCCAACCAGACCTTGCAGCAGATTCTCGCTAACAGCGGCTTCCTCAGCCGCCCCGCGGAATTGCTCGACAGGGGCGGCTATGGACTGCCGCAAGCCAATGAATGGCAACGCCTGGAATCGGAGAGCAGCACCCGGCAGAAGAAACTGCTGGCGCTGACCGGCGATCTGGACAAAGAGGTGAGGGCGCTGCTGGAACCCGCGCGCGCAGCAGAAATTGCAGCCAGCGAGGCCAACCTCAAGCAATTGGGTGAACACCTGCGAGCCCTGCACAAGGCAGCCGGAGGCCTGGAGCTGCCTTGAGGCCTGGGCTACAGGCTTTCCTGTGCCTCTTCAGGCAACTGCTCATCCAGGTGCAGCCAGGGCAAGCGGCTGTCGGTCCAGATGTGCCGGTCGGCCGGGGCGTGCTCAGGATGGTCGAGGGTGGCGATGGTCACGTCGATGGTGTCCGGGCTCAGCTGAGTGATCAGCGCCAGGTGCGCACCACAATGGGCGCAGAAAAACCGCGCGCAGTTTTCAGAAGAGTCGTACCGCGCCGCAGTCCCGGCCAGCCATCGGAATGCAGAGCGGGGCAGGGTGATCCAGGTGGTCACCAGACCTCCGCTGACCCGTCGGCATATCGAGCAGTGACAATGGGCGATGTCGCGCAATGGCCCGCTGAATTCATAACGCAGTTGCCCGCAATGGCATCCACCGGTGTGAAGTTCGCTCATCTGCAGATCCCCCTACTCAGGCTTCGGGCCGTCCGGTCGGCGTCCAGCCCATTACTTTAGGCGTCAACCTGCGACCTTGAACATCTCGTCCGCTGTTTGTTCTGCGAAAGGTAGCTGAAAGGTTGGCCGATTAGGATCGCCTCACTACCGGCAATAGACCGGTTGGCCGACGCGAACGTTGCATCGTTTGCCCGGCCCATTTAACAACAACAATGGTGATTCTGATGTTCGCTCCTACCCGCCTGTTCGCCCCGACTCCCTTCGTACGCCTCGTGCCTCCCGTTCTGCGCTGACCCCATCCGGTCCGCCATTCCCTAGTCGCGCTACGCCTGGAGTATTCCCATGCTGACTTTCCTTGGCTTTGCCATGGTCATCACGTTCATGTACCTGATCATGACCAAGCGCCTCTCGGCGCTGATCGCCCTGATCATCGTTCCGATCCTGTTTGCCCTGTTCGGTGGCTTTGCGCCGAAGATCGGCCCGATGATGCTCGAAGGCATCACCAAGCTGGCCCCGACCGGGGTGATGCTGATGTTCGCCATTCTCTATTTCGCACTGATGATCGACTCCGGCCTGTTTGACCCGGCGGTGCGCAAGATCCTCAAGCTGGTCAAGGGCGACCCGCTGAAGGTGTCCGTCGGCACCGCCGTGCTGGCCCTGGTCGTGTCCCTGGACGGTGACGGCGCGACCACCTACATGATCTGCGTGGCCGCCATGCTGCCGTTGTACAGCCGCATCGGCATGAGCCCGCGGATCATGGCCGGCCTGATCATCCTCGCCGGTGGCGTGATGAACATGACCCCCTGGGGTGGCCCGACCGCCCGAGCCGCCAGCGCATTGCATGTCGACCCGTCGGACATTTTCGTGCCGATGATCCCGGCCATGCTTGCCGGCGTGGTGGCGATCCTGGCGATTGCCTACCTGTACGGTAAGCGTGAGCGTGCACGCCTGGGTGAATTGCACCTGGCAGGCGATGAGATCGACCACAGCGAGATCAGCGTTTCCCAGTTCCCGGACGCCCGTCGTCCAAAGCTGATCTGGTTCAACGGTGCCCTGACGCTGGTCCTGATGTGCGCCCTGATCGCCGGCCTGCTGCCACTGCCCGTGCTGTTCATGGTCGCGTTCAGTATCGCGATGATCGTCAACTATCCGTGCCTGCAACAACAGAAGGACCGCGTGGCGGCTCACGCCGGTAGTGTACTGGCGGTCGTCGGGTTGATCTTTGCCGCGGGTATCTTCACCGGTATCCTGTCCGGCACCGGCATGGTCGATGCCATGTCCAAAAGCTTGCTGGCCGTGATTCCGGAGTTCCTGGGCCCGTACCTGGCCGTGATCACCGCACTGGTGAGCATGCCGTTCACGTTCTTCATGTCCAACGATGCATTTTATTACGGCGTGTTACCGGTTCTCGCCGAAGCCGCCAGCCACTATGGCATCACCGCCGTGGAAATGGCCCGTGCCTCGATCGTTGGCCAACCCGTACACTTGCTGAGCCCGCTGGTGCCTTCGACCTACCTGCTGGTGGCGCTGGCCGGGATCGAATTCGGCGATCACCAGCGCTTCACCCTCAAGTGGGCAGTGCTGGTTTGCTTGTGCATACTGGTCGCCGCGTTGCTGATGGGTATTTTTCCATTGTTCAGCACCCTGTAACATCCTCACATCACTGCGCCGCCAGCCTGACTTCGATGTTTGAAGCGGCTGGCGTCGTGGTTTAACACTCGCTCAAAGGAATACACATGGAATGGCTGACCAACCCGGAGATCTGGGTTGCCTTCTTCACACTGACGGCCCTGGAAATCGTTCTGGGCATCGACAACATCATCATGATCTCGATCCTGGTCAGCCGCATGCCCAAGCATATGCAGGCACGTACCCGGATCTTTGGCCTGGCGCTGGCCATGATCACCCGGATCCTGTTGCTGCTGTCGATCACCTGGGTCATGCGTCTGACCGCAGATCTGTTTGTAATCTTCGGCCAGGGTATTTCCGGACGGGACCTGATCCTGTTCTTCGGTGGCCTGTTCCTGCTGTGGAAAAGCTCCCAGGAGATGTACCACGCACTGGAAGGTGAGGACGAAACAACCGACGAGCCAAGCGGCAAGGGCGGCAACTTCCTCTACACGATCATCCAGATCGCAATCATCGACATCGTATTTTCCCTGGACTCGGTCATTACCGCCGTCGGCATGGTGTCCCATGTTCCGGTCATGGTGGCCGCGATCGTCGTTGCAGTGCTGGTGATGATGCTGGCAGCTGGCAAAATCAGCGAGTTCATCGACAAGCACCCATCGCTGAAAATGCTCGCGCTGTCGTTCCTGCTGGTGGTGGGTACCGTGCTGATCGCCGAAGCCTTCGAAGTGCATGTGCCAAAAGGCTATGTCTACTTCGCCATGGCGTTCTCGCTGGCTGTCGAAGCGTTCAACATCAAGATGCGCTCGGCAATGGCGAAAAAGAAGAACCTGGCTCACGAGCCGGTAAAACTGCGCAAGGACATCCCGGGCCAGTAACCCGACTGCGCGGCAGGAAAAGGGGCTTTCGAGCCCCTTTTTCACGTCTGCAGAACGCTGTTTTCATGACAGCTTTGTTTCAATCACCTCTTTAGCTATGCGATGCTGGCGTCAGGACCATTCGCCAACTACAGCTTAAGTACAGAATCCATAACGTTACGCGGCACCGTCAACTTGCCCCTTTGGGGCGCTATGCATTCAGGGGGCCCACTATGCTGACCCTGCTCAATCTATTGTCTGCGGTGGCCCTGCTGATCTGGGGCACGCACATCGTGCGAACCGGCATCCTGCGGGTCTACGGTTCCAACCTGCGCCACGTCATTGGCCGCAACATGTCCAAGCGCTGGCTGGCCTTCATCGCCGGGATCCTGGTGACCGCCATGGTCCAGAGCAGCAACGCCACCGCGATGCTGGTAACTTCATTCGTCGGCCAGGGCCTGATGGCACTGACGCCGGCCCTGGCAACCATGCTCGGCGCCGATGTCGGTACCGCGTTGATGGCGCGGGTCCTGACCCTGGATCTGTCCTGGCTGTCGCCGCTGCTGATTTTCCTGGGCGTGATTCTCTTTCTCTCGCGCAAGCAAACTCGCGCAGGCCAACTCGGCCGGGTAGGGATTGGCCTAGGGCTGATTATTCTGGCCCTGCAACTGATCGTCGAAGCCGCGGCTCCCATCACCCATGCCCAGGGCGTCAAGGTGCTGTTTGCCTCGCTGACCGGCGACATCCTGCTCGATGCCCTGATCGGCGCACTGTTCGCGATGATTTCCTACTCCAGTCTGGCGGCGGTACTGCTCACGGCGACCCTTGCCGGCGCCGGAGTGATCAGCCTGCCAGTGGCCATTGGCCTGGTCATTGGCGCCAACATTGGCAGCGGTGTATTGGCATTCCTCAGCACCAGCATGCAAAACGCCGCAGGGCGGCAAGTCGCACTGGGTAGCCTGCTGTACAAAATGATCGGCCTGCTGTTGATCATTCCGGTACTCGACCCGCTGGTGCACTGGATGGACAGCCTTGATTTCAGCCCTCAGGGCCTGGTGATCGGTTTTCATCTGCTCTACAACACCCTTCGCTGCCTGATCCTGCTGCCCACCGTCAGCCCGATGGCACGGCTCTGCGCCTGGCTGCTACCGGAGCGTCCGGAAACCAACGGTCAGGCAAAACCCCGGCATCTGGACCCAACAGCCCTCACCACCCCGAGCCTGGCCCTGGCCAACGCCTCCCGGGAAACCCTGCGCATCGGCGACCTGATCGATAACATGCTCGAAGCCATGCTCGACGTGCTGCGCGGCAAGCAGACCGCCGTCACCCAGGAAGTGCGGCGCTTGAGCGATGACGTTGAAGCCCTCTATAGCGCGATCAAGCTCTACCTGGCGCAGATGCCCCGCGAAGACCTCAGCGACCAGGACAGCCGGCGCTGGGCGGAAATCATCGAGCTGGCGATCAACCTGAAGCTCGCCTCGGACCTGATCGAACGTATGCTGCGCAAGGTTCAGCAGCAAAAGACCTCGCAGCGTCGCTCCTTTTCCGACGTCGGCCTAGAAGAACTGGCCGGTTTGCACCATCAATTGATCGCCAACCTGCGCCTGGGGTTGTCGGTGTTTCTCAGCGCCGATAAGGAAAGTGCCCGACAGCTGTTGCGCGAGAAACGCCGCTTTCGGGCTCAGGAGAGACGCCTGGCCCATGCCCACGTCAGCCGGCTACAAAGAAAAATCGTACAAAGCATCGAGACCAGCTCGCTGCACCTGGAGCTGATTGCCGACATGAAACGCTTGAACTCACTGTTCTGCGGCAGCGCCTACGTGGTGCT
Organism: Pseudomonas sp. Irchel s3a18; assembly: GCF_900187535.1. NCBI lineage: Bacteria > Pseudomonadati > Pseudomonadota > Gammaproteobacteria > Pseudomonadales > Pseudomonadaceae > Pseudomonas > Pseudomonas sp. Irchel s3a18. Next base: position 17,431 of record NZ_FYDV01000011.1, read on the forward strand.
GGAAACCTTCGAAACCGGCGCCCTGGCTGTCGAGGACATGGCTGACATCACCCATTCACCCTGAACGTCTAGCGTTGTAAAAAGTCCCTATAAAAGCTGAATGAAAACCCTCGCTCCCGCCTCTACCCGCCAGGAAGGTTGTTATGCGTTGTCTGTTGTTCGCGTGTCTGCTGCTCGGCTCCACCTGCTCATGGGCCCTGGACCGCTTTCAGGTTGAAGGTTACGTGCTACCAAACGGCCTGCAGATTCTGCTCAAACCCGGCAGTGAACGTGGCCATGTCGCCATTCGTCTGGTGGTTGGAGTTGGCCTTGATGATTTCGCCTGCGCTGACAAAGAACTGCCTCACCTGCTTGAGCATGTGCTGTTCAGCGGCATCGACGCCGGAGGCGAGGGTGGGCTTGAAGAGCGCATGCAGGGGCTGGGGGGTGAATGGAACGCCTACACCAGCAATGCCGACACCACCTTCGTCATCGAAGCCCCGGCGAAAAACCAGCGTAAGGTCCTGGACGTCCTGTTGGCACTGCTGACCAAAACCCGCATCTACGACACGGCCATCCGCGCCGCCAAACAGGTGGTTGAACGTGAAGATGGTGGCCACTACACCCACCTGCAACGCTGGCTCGACCGCCAGGACCTGGGCCACACGGCGAGTAATCAACTGGCCGTGGAGTTGGGCCTCAAGTGCCCGGAGCGGGCCGAAGTCCATCATCTGACCCGCGAACAATTGAAGAGGGTGCGCAAGGACTGGTATGCCCCCAATAACATGACGCTGATTATCGTGGGCGACCTCGATCGCCTGCTACCGGCCTACCTTGAACGCACTTTCGGTCAACTCAAGCCGATCGAGCCCACCGCGCATCCGCCCCTGCCGCAGATTCAGAACACCGCCCAGGCCCGGCGCAACCTGATCCACGGATGGGTGGGCGACGGTGCCAGGCTGCACTGGCTGCTCCCGGAGCCGGTGCTCGACGATCAGTACGACGAGACCTTCGATCTGCTCAAGGACTACCTCGACTGGGCGCTTTACCGTCAGCTACGACTGGCACATGGCTTGTCCTATGGCCCGTCCGCCGAACGCGAAGTGTTCGGTGGCGTAGGCTTCATGAGCCTCAATGCGGATCTTGAGCGCGATGACCTGCCGCAGGCGCAGCAGGTCCTGGATGAGCTCAAGGCCGACCTGCTGAAAAACGGCCTCGACCCTGTCGGCTTCGAGCGCCTGAAACAGGCGGCCATTACCCGGCAAGCCTGGGCCGTGCAAGGCAACAGCGGATTGGCCGACTACTACTGGAGCGCCCTGTCAGACTATGAAGACGGTCGCTTCGACAACCCCGCCAGACGCTTGCGCGCGGTGACGCTCAAACAGGCCAACCTGGCCCTGCATGCACTGCTCGACCAGCCGGGTTACCTGCGAATCGAGAAGCCACTGCTCAGCGATGACCAGGTGCTGTGGTTGTTGGGTGGCATGTTGGGGGTGCTGGTATTCGGTGTGCTGGGCTGGCGTTGGCATCGCAGGCACCCGTAACGATCGCGAGGGCACTGGCTCCCTCGCCACAGGCTTCTCGCAACATCAGTGTGCCAGCGGTATCCTGTGCGGGTTTTTCCCTTGAGCACTGTGAACCGTCCAATGCCTAATCTCCCCCAGACCGTACAGCGCATTCTCGAACTGATGAAGCGCTACCCCGGGGTCATTGCCCTGGGTGGTTTCATCTCGGGGATCGGCAGCTTTATCCTGGTTGACCGCCAACAAGGTCTGGCGACCTGGATTGCAATCATCATGCTGGTCAGTTGGGTCTGGCTGATGCTGGAAAACAGCCTGACCGAACTGTTCGCCAAGGTGTTCAAGCGCGAAATTCCGCAACCTCTGCTGCGCTATGCCACGCAGATGATCCACCAGGAAAGCCTGTTCTTCGTCCTGCCGTTCTTTTTCATCACGACCGCCTGGAACAGCGGGCAACTGGTGTTCACCGGGCTGCTCGGCGCCGCGGCGCTGATCTCGATCATCGACCCCCTGTACTACAAGTGGCTGGCACCGCGGCGCTGGTTGTTCCTGGCCATGCACACCCTGACGCTGTTCGCCGCCCTGCTGACCGCACTGCCGATCATCCTGCACCTGACCACTGCACAGAGCTTCAAACTGGCACTGGGCACCGCCATGCTGCTGTCGTTCCCGAGCCTGGCCTCGATCTTTCCGATTCGCACACTGCGCGGCGGGCTGAGCGTGCTGTGCATCACCCTGGTCATCGGGGCAACTGGCTGGTTCATGCGCTCGTGGGTACCGCCGGCCACCTTGTGGATGACCGAGGTGGCCATCAGCACCCAACTGCAGGACCGTACGCCAGGCGACAGCCTGCATCAGGTCAGCGTTGCCCAACTGAGCCGCGATGGCCTGTACGCCTACACCGCGATCAACGCCCCGCGCGGGCTGGACGAGCGGATTTATCACGTCTGGAAGTTCAACGGCAAAGAGGTCGACCGCATTGCCCTGGATATCCACGGCGGGCGCAAGGAGGGCTACCGGGCCTGGACCCACAAGCAGAATTTCCCCGGCAATCCGGTGGGTAAATGGCAGGTTCAGGTACTGACCGAAGACGGCCAGGTGATTGGTGTCCTGCGCTTCGTCGTGAGCGACGCAGGTCAAAACAATCAGGCGCCGAACGAGGTAAAGTAACGGCGATCATGCTATTACGTAGCACTGCGTATCAGCCGAACAAGCAAGGAGCTTATGAGCAATACGATAACCGGCAGTGCCCGACTCGATACCTCGCAGACCCCCGCGCTGCTGAGGATCACGGGGGATTGGACGCTCGCCCATTACGCCGACCTCAAGCGCCTGCGTGAAACCCTCAAAGGTCAGTACGACGAGCGCACCACCATTAACCTTAACGGACTGGGTGCCCTCGACACGGCAGGCGCTTCCTTGCTGGTCGAACTGTTGGGGGCCGAGCGCCTCGGCAAATCGGCCGAACACCCCGACTGCAGCCTGTCAGCCGCCGACCGCGCGCTGCTGCAAACGGTCTATTGCTCAATGGCCGACTTCTGCATCCCCGTCAAAGAACCCGACATCAGCGTTGGCGTCCAGTTGCTGACCCGGATTGGTCGCGCTGTCGATACCGTCTGGCAAGACACCCTGCAACTGCTGGGCTTTGTCGGCCTGATCCTGGAAACCATCGCCCGCGGGCTGTTTCGCCCCAAGCGCTGGCGGATCACCCCGATGGTGGCACACATCGAACAAACCGGGCTCGACGCCGCCCCCATCGTCGCCTTGCTGACCTTTCTGGTGGGCGCGGTAGTGGCGTTCCTCGGGGCGACAGTACTCGCCAGCTTTGGCGCGAGCATCTTTACCGTGGACCTGGTGGCCTTCTCCTTTTTACGTGAATTTGGCGTATTGCTGACCGCGATCCTCATGGCTGGCCGCACTGCCAGTGCCTTCACCGCGCAAATCGGCTCCATGAAGGCCAACGAAGAAATCGATGCCATCCGCACCCTGGGCCTGGACCCGACCGAGTTGCTGGTGGTGCCGCGGGTACTGGCGTTGCTGGTGGCACTGCCCATGTTGACGTTTCTGGCCATGCTCTCGGGGATTGTCGGCGGCGGGGTGGTCTGCGCCCTCTCTCTGGATATCTCGCCGGCGATGTTCCTGTCCTTACTGCAATCGGACATTGGCGTTCAGCACTTTCTGGTGGGCATGGTCAAAGCGCCGATCTTCGCCTTCCTGATCGCCGCCATCGGCTGCCTGGAAGGCTTCAAGGTCAGCGGCAGCGCCGAGTCCGTGGGCGCACACACGACCTCAAGCGTGGTGCAGTCGATTTTTGTGGTGATCGTGCTGGATGCGGTGGCCGCGATGTTCTTTATGGAGATGGGCTGGTGAGTCGCTTACCCCGTGCACCCACCGAAGCGGTGATCGAAGTCCGTGGACTGTGCAACCGCTTCGGCAAGCAAAGCGTGCATGAGAATCTCGATCTGGATCTATACAAGGGCGAGATCCTCGCCGTAGTGGGTGGTTCCGGCAGCGGCAAGTCGGTGTTGCTACGCAGCATCGTCGGCCTGCGCCAGCCCAGCGAAGGCAACGTGACGGTATTTGGCAAGAACCTGCCCAGCCTGTCGGAGCATGAGCGTTCAATGGTCGAGCGGCGCTTCGGCGTGCTGTTCCAGAAGGGCGCATTGTTCTCGTCGCTGACCGTGACTGAAAACGTCGCGCTGCCACTGATCGAACACGCCGGGCTGAGCCGCGACGATGCCGAGCACCTAGCCGCCGTGAAACTGGCCCTCGCCGGCTTGCCCCTGTCGGCGGCCGACAAGTACCCGGCCTCGCTGTCCGGCGGCATGATCAAACGTGCTGCACTGGCCCGGGCACTGGCGCTGGATCCGGACATCCTGTTTCTCGATGAGCCGACCGCGGGCCTTGATCCTATCGGTGCAGCCGCATTCGATCAGTTGATCCTGACGCTGCGCGATGCGTTGGGACTGAGTGTGTTCCTGGTGACCCACGACCTCGACACGCTCTACACCATCACCGACCGGGTGGCGGTGCTGGCGCAGAAAAAGGTGCTGGTGGCCGATGCCATCGACGTCGTGTCCGAGACCAGCGACCCGTGGATTCACGAGTACTTCCATGGCCCACGTGGCCGCGCGGCGCTGACAGCCGCTTCACAGCTCAACGAGGTATGACATGGAAACCCGAGCCCATCATGTATTGATCGGCCTGTTCACTGTAATCGTCGTGGCCGGCGCCTTGCTGTTCGGATTGTGGCTGGCCAAGTCCAGTGTCGACACGGAGTTCAAGGATTATGAAGTCGTCTTCAACGAAGCTGTGAGCGGCCTGTCCAAAGGCAGTGCGGTGCAATACAGCGGGATCAAGGTCGGCGATGTGGTGAGTTTGCGCCTGGACCCCGACGATCCCCGCCGGGTGCTGGCACGGATTCGCCTGGGTGGCGACACCCCGATCAAGGAAGACACTCGGGCCAAACTGGCACTGACCGGCATTACGGGCACCTCGATCATCCAGCTCAGCGGCGGCACCCCCAAAAGCCCGGAACTGCAAGGCAAGGACGGTGAATTACCAATCATCGTCGCCTCGCCGTCACCCATCGCACGGTTGCTGGACAACAGCGACGACGTGATGAGCAGCATCAACCGGCTGCTGTACAACGCCAACCAGATGCTGTCGCCGGAAAACGTCGAGCGTCTGAGCAAGACCCTCGATCATCTGGAACAGACCACCGGGGCCATTGCCGACCAGCGCGGCGATATCCGCCAGGCCATGCAACAACTGGCGGTTGTCGGCAAACAGGCCGGTGCCGCCATGGAACAGACCGCCGCGTTGATGCGTAACGCCAATGGCCTGCTCAATGACCAGGGCAAGCAGATGTTCGGCAGTGCCGAGCACGCCATGAAATCCCTGGAGCAGAGCACGGCAACCATCAACACGCTGCTGAGCAGCAATCAGGACGCACTGAACAACGGCATGCAGGGGCTCAATGGCCTGGCACCGGCCGTGCGCGAACTGCGCGACACCCTGAGTTCGCTGCGGGCCATTTCACGTCGCCTCGAAGCCAACCCCAGCGGCTACCTGCTGGGCGGCGACAATGACAAGGAGTTCACACCATGAAGGGTGTCTACCGCACTTTTGCCCACGGCACGCTGCTGGCAAGCCTGGCGCTGACCAGCGCCTGCTCGATCCTCCCCAAACCGGAGCCTCGGGACATCTATCGCCTGCCCGCGGCCCAGGGTAGCACTCCGTCGACTCACGCCAATGGGGTACGCTGGTCGCTGAAGGTCGCCAAACCACAGGCGGGTGACGTACTGAACAGTGCCAAGATCGCCGTGATCCCGCAAGGTGACCTGATCAGCAGCTACAAGGCTTCGCGCTGGAGCGACGCGACGCCAATCCTGCTGCGCAACCGTCTGCTCGACGGCTTTACCCAGGACGGCCGCGTAGGCCTGCTGAGCACCGACGACAGTAACTTCCAGACCGACCTGGAACTGGGCGGCAACCTGCAAGCCTTCCAGACCGAGTATCAGGGCAACAGTGCACAGGTGGTGATTCGCCTGGATGCATTGCTGGTGCGTGGCACCGACCAGCGCATCCTCGCCAGCCGGCGCTTTGAAGTGCGCCAGCCATTGAACGATGTGAAAGTGCCCGCCGTGGTGACCGGGTTCGGCCAGGCCGGCGATACGCTGACCAGGCAGGTGATTGCGTGGACAGTGGAGCAGGGGCAGCAGAACGCTTCCACGAAACCTTCAGTCAGCACCCTCGCCACAGAGATAGCGGACTACCCAAAGAACCAGTAGCACACCCCGATCGCGCCCAGTACGCCAGCGAGTTCCGCCAGCAGGGCGCAGCCCACGGCGTGCCGCGCGCGCTGGATGCCCACGGCGCCGAAATACACCGCCAGCACGTAGAAGGTGGTTTCGGTACTGCCCTGAACCGTCGCCGCGACCAGCGCCGGGAAGCTGTCCACCCCTGACGTTTTCATGGTTTCGATCAACATGGCGCGCGCCGCGCTGCCCGAGAACGGCTTGACCATCGCCGTCGGCAAGGCATCGACGAAGCGGGTGTCCCAGCCAGCCCACTCCACCAGATGACGAATCCCGTCCAGGCCGAAGTCCAGCGCGCCGGAGGCTCGCAGCACACCCACCGCACAGAGCATCGCCACCAGGTACGGCAGCAGGTTCTTGGCCACGTCGAAGCCTTCCTTGGCGCCCTCGACGAATGTTTCGTAGACCTTGACCTGGCGCAGCGCACCAATCACCAGGAACAGCATGATCAGCCCAAACAGCGTCAGGTTGCCGAGGATCGAGGACAGGCCGGCCAGCGCGGTGGCTGAGAGCGTCGCCAGCAAGGCCATGAAGCCACCCAGTACCAGCGCACCCGGAATCAGATAAGCCAGCACCACCGGGTCCCACAGGCGCAGACGCTGCACGAACGCCACCGACAGCAGGCCGACCAGGGTCGAACAACTGGTCGCCAACAGAATCGGCAGGAACACCAGGGTCGGATCGGGCGCGCCTTGCTGGGCGCGGTACATGAAGATGGTCACCGGCAACAGGGTCAGTGACGACGCGTTGAGCACCAGGAACAGAATCTGCGCGTTACTGGCCACCGTTGCGCTGGGGTTGAGCTCCTGCAACGCCTTCATGGCCTTGAGTCCGATCGGCGTGGCGGCGTTGTCCAGCCCCAGGCCGTTGGCTGCAAAGTTGAGGGTGATCAGGCCGATGGCCGGATGGCCGGCCGGCACTTCCGGCATCAGGCGCAGGAACAGTGGCCCCAGGGCCTTGGCCAGCCATTCGACGATACCGGCCTTCTCGGCGATTTTCAGAAAGCCCAGCCACAGGGTCAAGGTACCGAACAACAGCACCATCACTTCGACCGACAGCTTGGCCATGGCGAAGATGCTTTCCACCATCGCCGCGAAGATCCCGGCATTGCCACCGATCAGCCACTGAGCCAGTGCCGAAACGGCCGCCACGACGAAAAAGCCAAGCCACAGGCCATTGAGCATCAGTCAAATCCCCCCAAAAGATGCGCGAATGATAGCGGGGTGGGCAGAAACGACAAACCCCGGATTTCTCCGGGGTTTGTGGGCCGGACGCAAAGCGTCCGGGGATGCATTCCCACGCAGGGCGCGGGAACGATCATGTAGGCGAACTCAGTTGCTGGAAGTCTCGCCGACCGGCAGCTTCTCTTTGCTGCGCCAGTGCGGCAGGGAGTTCCAGTAGCGCTGACCCTTGGCATCGTCGTACATGCCTTCCCAACGCGCGATAACCAGTACGGCCAGGGCGTTGCCGATCACGTTCAGTGCGGTACGGGCCATGTCCATGATACGGTCGACACCGGCGATGAACGCCAGGCCTTCCAACGGAATACCCACGCTGCCCAGAGTGGCCAGCAGCACCACGAAGGACACGCCCGGCACGCCGGCGATACCTTTGGAGGTGACCATCAGGGTCAGTACCAGCAGCAGTTGCTGGCTGATCGACAGGTCGATGCCGTACAACTGGGCAATGAAGATTGCCGCGATGCTCTGGTACAGGGTCGAACCGTCGAGGTTGAACGAGTAACCGGTCGGCACCACGAAGCTGCAAATGGCTTTCGGCGCGCCGTAGGCTTCCATCTTCTCGATCACGCGCGGCAGCACGGTTTCCGAGCTCGCGGTGGAGTAGGCCAGCACCAGCTCATCCTTGAAGATGCGCATCAGCTTAAGCACCGAGAAACCGAACAGGCGTGCGATCAGGCCCAGAACGACAAAGCCGAAGAAGGCAATGGCGGCGTAAACCAGGATCACCAGCTTGGCCAGCGGCAGCAGGGACGCAAAGCCGAAGTTGGCAACGGTCACCGCGATCAGCGCGAACACACCGATCGGCGCGTAGTTCATGATCATGTGAGTGACCTTGAACATGCTTTCCGATACGCCCTGGAACATCTTCACCAGCGGCTCGCGCAGGTCGGACTGCAGGCTCGACAGACCGAGGCCGAACAGGACCGAGAAGAAGATGATCGGCAGCATCTCGCCACGCGCCATGGCAGCAAAGATGTTCGATGGAATCAGGTTGAGGATGGTTTCGATGAACGCATGTTCATGCTGAACCTCGGCCGCCGTCGCCTGGTACTTGGAAATATCCACAGTCCCCAGGGTGCTCATGTCGATGCCCGAGCCCGGGTGGAACAGGTTGGCCAGCACCAGACCCACCAGAATGGCGATGGTGGTGACGATTTCGAAGTAAATGATGGTCTTCAGACCAATGCGCCCGAGCTTCTTCGCATCACCCACGCCAGCGATACCGACGATCAGCGAGGAGATCACGATCGGGATCACGATCATCTTGATGAGACGGATAAAGATATCGCCCGCCGGTTGCAGGACGTTGCTGATCCACCAGGCTTTTTCAGCACTGAAATGGTTGAGCACTGCGCCGATTGCTATACCCAGGACCAGACCGATGAGGATCTGCCAGGCGAGGCTAAGCTTTGCCTTCTTCATATCATTACCCTTACTTGCGTTTGACTCGGGCAGATGCACGAACTGGAACGCTCAATGGCGGAAAAGTTTGAGCATCTACCCCCGTATAAGGTGCCCCGGAACGCGTGTATACGGCTCTCTGGCAGGCGAAAAAAGGCGCAACTATTCCGATGCAAGGACACCGCGTCTAATGCCGTAAACGCCTACCCTATGCCGAATCGGCATGAGTTTTTTCAAACAAAACGGCCGTCCCAACCGGTTCGAATACGACATTTCGGCAGGCATAAGTGCCGTGAACCGGCCATCGCAGAGGACAGTGATTGTTTTTTGATCAGCTGATAAGGGACAAAAAAAACAGAATTTCCCTACTCGCAGTGACGAAAAATGACCGGAAATTAATCTTAAAAATCTCGATATACGGTCACTTGGAAACACTGCGAAATGCTTTGCCAGGCAGATGCAGGAACAATTACCCGATAAATATCCCTGGATCGCTCTAGGACAGTGCTTTGCACTTGTGAGCGCGCCGCCTGTTCACCACCTTGCAAGCGAGTGGCGAACAGACGGCGCAATTTTGCGTTGCCTGACCCGGTCCTTTCGCGGGCACTCCCTGTACCCGTAGGTCACTCCGATCCTGAAACAATCAGAACGTCCCGGCCCCCTGGTCATGCGCGCACCGTCCTCGGGTGGGCGCAAAGGAAAGAGACCCTGTTGATCCCTTTCGGTTTTCAAACTGGCAGCAAGTCCTCGCGATCAGCCTCGACCACCGCGACGGCCAAAGAAGAAGGAAGCGATGAACATCACCAGGAACACGACAAAGAGAATCTTGGCGATACCCGTGGCGGTGCCCGCGATACCACCGAAGCCAAGTACGGCAGCGACAATGGCAATAATCAGGAATGTGATTGCCCAGCTCAACATGATGATTCTCCTTACACGTCTATTAGTGGTGCTGCCTTACCCGATGTGTGAAACGCACGTCCGGCCTGCTGCCTAGAACACCCAGCGCTCCTGAGGCGGCCCCTTGAACTCAGGCCGAGCCTGATCAATGTCCATCATTCGCCTGGAAGTCGCGTCAGGCAGGTGGCTGCTGACAGCACTGGAACGGGGCGGGGCGATATGCAGGGTTGGTGCGATGCCTGCATCCGGCTGCTGACTGTGCTCCCAGCGCAAGAACTGCTGGCCTCCGATCAGGGTGACCACCAACGCCAGCACGATGGACAGTCCCTGTTGGATACACAGCGGCAAGAGTCGCAATGGGGCGCCACGTTGGCGATTCATCCTGATGCTCCTCCCACACGGGTGGTGATGGGTTTGAGGGCGCTGTGTCATGAGCGACCCGGATCAACCAGAACATTGCAGCCGGCATGCCAGCTTCTTTCCAGTTAAAACACCAATAAAATCAGACAGTTATAAATAAACCCAGAATCCGTTTGAGCGCATCCTGCACGATGCGCGAGGGTCGCTCGTGCGATATGCACGATCGGTCTGAGACAAATGGAAAATTTTTGGAATGTATGGGGCGGTGCAGATGTCAGAAAAGGAGGCAGGACAACCCAACACCCGTGAATGGGCAGTAATACCTGACAAAAACGTACGTTTATTGATGAGTTGCGCAGATATCGGCTTCGCTTTGATCAGAAGCGACCAGAATGAATCATGCAACTTGCCTGATTTCTCCGGGACTAAATCAAGATCACTCATTCAAGGAGCGCAGGAAAAATGGAATTCGCCAACGAGCATCAAGGCCGCATTCTGCTGGTGGACGATGAGGCAGCCATCCTGCGCACCTTCCGCTACTGCCTCGAAGACGAAGGCTACAACGTCGCCACTGCCAACAGCGCCGCCCAGGCAGATCTCCTGCTGCAGCGTCAGGTCTTCGACCTGTGCTTCCTCGACCTGCGGCTGGGCGAAGACAACGGTCTCGACGTGCTGGCGCAAATGCGCATCCAGGCACCGTGGATGCGCGTGGTCATCGTCACCGCACACTCAGCCGTGGACACCGCCGTCGACGCCATCCAGGCCGGTGCCGCCGATTATCTGGTCAAGCCTTGCAGCCCGGATCAACTGCGACTGGCCACTGCCAAACAGTTGGAGGTTCGCCAGCTTTCGGCACGCCTTGAAGCCCTCGAAGGCGAACTGCGCAAACCCGGCAACGGCCTGGATTCCCATAGCCCGGCGATGAAAGTCGTCCTGGAAACTGCGCGCCAGGTTGCCAGCACCGACGCCAATATCTTGCTTCTCGGCGAGTCAGGCACGGGTAAAGGCGAGCTGGCACGGGCCATCCATGGCTGGAGCAAGCGCGCGAAGAAGTCCTGCGTCACCGTCAACTGCCCGTCCTTGACGGCCGAGTTGATGGAAAGCGAGCTGTTCGGTCATAGCCGGGGGGCGTTCACCGGGGCCAGCGAAAGCACCCTGGGCCGGGTCAATCAAGCCGATGGCGGCACACTGTTCCTCGATGAGATCGGTGATTTCCCTTTGACCTTGCAGTCCAAACTGCTGCGCTTCATTCAGGACAAGGAATACGAGCGGGTCGGTGACCCGGTGACCCGTCGCGCCGATGTGCGGATTCTCGCCGCCACCAACCTCAACCTCGAAGACATGGTCCGCGACGGTCGTTTCCGTGAAGACCTGCTGTACCGGTTGAATGTCATCACCTTGCACCTGCCACCGCTACGCGAACGGGCAGAGGATATTCTGACCCTGGCCGACCGCTTCCTCGCCGGATTCGTCACAGAGTACGCCCGGCCGGCCAGAGGGTTCAGCGACGAGGCACGCGAGGCGCTACTGGGATACCGATGGCCCGGCAACATCCGTGAACTGCGTAACGCGGTCGAACGGGCGAGCATCATTTGCCCACAGGAAAGGGTGGAGATCAGCCATTTGGGCATGGCTGAGCAGACCACCAATAATGCTCCGCGAATCGGTGCCGCGTTGAGCCTGGATGAACTGGAGAAAGCCCACATCGGCGCGGTACTGGCCAGCTCCGGCACCCTGGACCAAGCCGCCAGGACCCTGGGCATCGACGCCTCGACGCTGTATCGCAAACGCAAGCAGTACAATTTGTGAGCAGTACCTTATGAAGCTGGCGATAAAGTTGCGCACGCGACTGTTTCTGAGCATCTCGGCATTGATAACCGTCGCCTTGCTCGGGCTGGTGCTCGGGCTGGTCAGCGTGATGCAGATGACCAGCGATCAGGAGGGGCTGGTTCGCGACAACTTCATCACCCTGGACCTGGACCTGAAGCTGCAACAGACCTTGGACGAGCAACGGGTCATCATGCTCAACGAAACGCCCGACCTTGAAGCGCTGCACGCATCAGAGCGACACGCCTTCGAGCTACTGGACCAAGGCATCGCCCATGAGAATAGCCTCGATACCGACCACCACGGCTTCCAGCAGGCTCGCAATGACTACCGGGCGCTCCTCGAAGCCTTTCGTCACTCACAGGAACCTTCCGCCACACTCAGCGGTAATCAGGCGCTCACCGAAAAACTCGACATCCTGCGCAACGGCCTGATTGCCGAACAGAAACGGGTACTGGAGAACATCACCAGCACTCAGCACGATGTCCGTCAACGTGCGTTGCTGGTCGCCGGCCTGCTTGGCCTGGTGGCGCTGGCGGTGCTGATCGTCGGTTTTGTCACCGCACACGGTATCGCGCAAAGCTTCGGTGCCCCCATCGAAGCGCTGGCCAAGGCGGCGGACGACATTGGCCAAGGCAATTTCGACGTTACCCTGCCGATTTCCCCGGCCGCAGAGATGATCCAGCTGACTCGGCGCTTCGGCCTCATGGCCGAAGCCTTGCGCGAACATCAGGCAACCAACGTCGACGAACTGCTCGCCGGCCAGCAACGCTTGCAGGCGGTGCTCGACAGCATCGACGACGGCTTGCTGATGATCGACCGCCAAGGGCATCTGGAGCACTTTAACCCGGTCGCGCAACGCCAGCTGGGCTGGGACGACGATCGCCTGGGTCAGGGCCTGGGCGCCGCGCTGCAACGTCCGGAGCTCGATGAACAACTGCAACGGGTGCTGCATGGCGGTTCGCTGGAGCGCGCACCTGAAGACCTGAGCATCGAAGTCGACGGCCAATCTCGCCTGCTGAGCTACAGCCTGACCCCCGTCAGCCATACCGAAGGTCATATTCTCGGCGCGGTGATGGTGCTGCACGACGTCACCGAACAGCGAGCCTTTGAGCGGGTGCGCAGCGAGTTCGTACTGCGCGCCTCCCATGAACTGCGCACGCCGGTCACCGGCATGCACATGGCCTTCGGCTTGTTCCGCGAACGAGCACACTTTTCCGAAGAATCTCGCGAAACGGATCTGCTGAATACGGTCAATGACGAAATGCAGCGTCTGGTGCAGTTGATCAACGACCTGCTGAACTTCTCGCGCTATCAAAACGGTCTGCAAAAGCTCTCCCTGGCGGCCTGTAACGTCGATAACTTGCTGGAGCAAGCGCAAGGACGCTTTGTCGAACGGGCCAGTGAGCACAGCATCGAGTTGCGGGTGGAGGTACAGGCCCCGATGCCACGGCTGCAGGCCGATCAGGCGCAACTGGAGCGTGTGCTGGACAACCTGATCGACAATGCCCTGCGCCACACCCGCCCCAACGGGCAGATACGCTTACAAGCCCGTCGCAATGGCGAACGGGTGATCATCAGCGTCGAAGACAACGGCGAAGGCATCGCCTATGGCCAGCAAGGGCGAATCTTCGAGCCGTTTGTTCAGGTCGGACGCAAGAAAGGGGGCGCCGGGCTTGGCCTGGCCCTGTGCAAGGAGATCGTGCAACTGCACGGTGGCCGCATCGGCGTGTATTCACGGCCGGGGCAGGGGGCTCAGTTTTACATGGCGTTGCCGTTATAGCAGGCGTTCAAGCCTCGTCATCGATACGCCGCGGCGCCCGTCGGCGGCCGCGGGTCACCAGCTCGATCAATTGCATCGCACTCAGGGCCTGGGCAAACAGCCAGCCCTGACCGTAATTCACCCCTTCACTCATCAGCAACATGGCCTGGGCTTCATGTTCGATGCCTTCGGCGATGACCGTAAGCTGCAGAGCATGCGCCATGCGGATGATATGGGGGGCCACCCCGCTGCTCGCGGCGTCATGACCCAGTGCATCAATGAACGCCTTGTCGATTTTCAGGCAGTCCACCGGCAGGGTTTGCAGGTAGGCCAGACTGCAGTAACCGGTGCCAAAGTCGTCGATCAGCACCTGATGCCCGGCATCGCGCAAGGCTTGCAGGTTCTGGCATGCGACCGCCACGTCGATCAAACCGCGCTCAGTGACCTCAAACGCGATCTGCCGCGCCGCAACACGATGCAAGGCCAGCAGCCGGGCCATGACTTCGCCGATTCTCGGCACCATCACATCACAGGCCGCCAGGTTGACCGAGATATACAGCTGCGGGTTGGCGCGCAGCAACTGGCCGAGCTGCTCAAGCAGGCGCTGTAAGACAAAGTCGGTGATCTGGCGTATCTGCCCGGTGTTCTCCGCCATGGGAATGAACAGGTCCGGACTGGTCAGCGTGCCGTCCGGTCGACGCCAGCGCAACAAGGCCTCAGCGCCGACACAGTTGCGGCTGCGCAGGTCAAAGATCGGTTGATACAACACCTGCAGTTCGCCGCGCTTGAGCGCGCCCTGCAACTCACCGCCCATTGACTGTCGCTGCCGGGCCAACAGATACACCACCGCGCCGATGCTCAATCCCACCATCAGGCTTGCCGACACCAACCACCACCACAGTGCCGGCAAGCTCATGCGGGTGCGCGGAGAGGTCAAAACCAGTTGGTACTCAGGATTGTTGGTCGGCATCCGATAGATCAGCTGGGTCCGGGTGATCTGCAATGGCTCATTGCTGAACGGTGACCAAGGCTCAGTCAGTGGCCAGGCTTGCGGCGCGCCAAGCACCGGAACCGCCCGGGCACCATGATCGAGGATCACCAACAGGCTGCTGCCCGGTGGCAAGTCGACCATGTCGGTCAAATGCCCGCGCGACGTCGCGACCCGAAAATTGCCGCGCCCAAGCATCAATGCCGCGCGGTTTTCATCGGGTTCGGTCGACGTATTGAGCCAATAGCTGTAGGTCGGGCCCTTGATATCGGGTGGGCGGATGGCCGAAAGCGCTTCCTGATGAGGGCGGTTGGAGCAGAACTGTGTCTTGTCGATGTAGGCAGCTTCATACACGAAACGGTAGTTGAAACTGACCTGCTGCAAGGTCGTGAGCATGTTCATGTCACAGCCACGCAGTGGTTGTGCCTCAAGGTCGTCCAGGCCTTCGCGCAATTGGCCGAACAGTTGCTCCAGTCGCTCCAGGAAACGCTCCCCCTGGGCGTTCATCTGTTCGCTTTCCCGCAACTGGACCTGACGCAACGACAACCCCAGGCTACCGGCCAACAACAAGGCCGCGCTGAGCGCAGCCGCCAGCATCGCCAAAAACCAAGGGCGATGAAACCAGTTGCGCAGGGTCTTTCGAGCAGCCGCCATCATTAAACATCCGAAGGATTACCAATGAGTTATAGCTACTGATTGAGATATGACCCCTACCGTCGAGCGGGCGTCATTATTTTGTCTGATTGAGTACTTGCAGAATCGCAGCACTTTGCGCGTCTGGCGTACCGTCGAAGCGCGATGGCCGGAAGCGCATCTGGAAGGCCGCCAGTACATGCCGGGTGGCGACATCCAGCTCGCCGGTCTGCGGCGTCGTGTAGCCCAGGCGCGTCAGTTGCTCCTGAAACCAGCTGATGCTCGGTAACCGTGTCGCAAACACCGCTTGCTGACGGGCGACTGCCTGCTCGTTGGGCCAGAGCGCCACACCGGCTTCGGCCAGGCGCTTCCACGGGAACAACGGGCCTGGGTCGAGTTTGCGCAAGGGGGCGATGTCACTGTGGCCGATCACCTGGCGAGGGCTGATGCCATGACGCTTGTTGATGTCCTTGAGCAGGACGATCAGCGACTGCACCTGGGCTTCGCTGTAGGGATACCAGACGCGTCCGGTCGGCGTATCGCTGAAGCCCGGATTGACGATCTCGATGCCGATGGAACTCGAGTTCAGCCAGGTACGCCCTTGCCACTCGCTTTCACCGGCATGCCAGGCGCGATAGTTCTCATCCACCAGCTTGTAGATGGTCGCGTTTTTATCATCACCGACCAGGTAATGACTGCTGACCTCGCCATGGGTCAACAACGCCAGTGACTGCGTCAGCGACGCGGAGGTGTAATGCATGACGACGAACTGCACACGGTTGTCGTAATTGGCCGAAGGGTGGCTGGTATCGTAACGAGGACCACTGGCGCAACCTGCCAGGACAAGAAAGGACACGAGCAAAGTAATGAATTTCATGGCAGTGACAGTACGCTGAAGACAGTAATGCAACAGTGTAACGTACCGTCTTGTACCTGAGCCGCTAAAAGCGCCGGATTAAATAAAATGGAACAATTGCCGTCAGGCCGGCTCAACGCGATTTCGTCCGGCATTTTTTGCCCGATATAGCGCCTGATCGGCTCTCTTAAGCACCAGATCGCTACGTTCTCCCGGCTTGAACGCCGTCACACCGATGGAAACCGTAATGGTCACCGGTTCGCCCTTGAAGTGAAACGGGCAGGCTTCGATGGCCGCTCGCAAGGTTTCCAGCAGGTTCACACCCGCTGCCAGCGAGGTGTCGGGCACCAGCAATACAAACTCTTCGCCACCAAAGCGGGCAATGAAGTCCGAACCTCGCAGGCGCTTGCGCAGCACCGTTGCGATGATTTTCAGCACCTTGTCGCCGGCCAGGTGGCCGTAGTTATCGTTGATGCGCTTGAAGTGATCCAGGTCGAGCATCGCCAGCAACAAGGTCGTGCCGTGCTGTTGCCACCGGGCCACTTCATGCTCCAGGCGTTCGCTCCAGGCGGCCCGGTTCGGCAAGCCGGTGAGCGGGTCGACCAAGGCCTTCTGGCGCTGCTCTTCCAGGTGTTCGCGATAGCCTTGGGCTTCCTGCTCCATGCTCGCCACCCTTTGCGCCAGGCCTTGCAGACGCGCTGCAACTTCCTGCTCGCGCTCGTCGCGCTGCTGCTGGTACTGGTCCAGAGTGCCGAGCAGGCCCTCGAGGTGGTTCTCCAATACACGCTTGAGATCCTCCAGGTCCGCAGCGTCCTGCATGCTGCTGTGCAATCCGTCGACCTGTTCACGGAGCTGTGTGTCCATCTCGCGAGCGGCCGAACGGTTGTCCGCGTGCCCGTCACTGGCCGCTTGCAGGTTGCTCTGGAAGGATTCCAGGCGCTCATTGAGCTGCTTGAGGTAGACCTCGAACTCGTGCTGGCCACTGTCGGTGATCGCCAGCATCAACACCGCAAGATCATCGAGGATCGGTAGCAGTTCGTACCAATTCAACCCGTTTCTCAGCCGTACGCGCATGGCCTCGGCTTGCGGGCGGTGGCGTTCGGGCAACGATAGATCGTCCAGCAGCCCCAGCAGCGTGCCTTCGATGTGCTTGGCCACCGAGCTGTAGGACGGCTCTGGCGAATCCGGGAGCGCATAAAGCGCGTCCGGTTCGCAATACTCAGGATCCACTTCGGTGTGGATGTGTGCCACGGCTGGAGACAAGGGCAGGCTGTCGACCAATGGCGTGGTTTCGACCTCGGGTTGCAGGGCAAGCGGCGCTTCCCGCTCGTCCAGGACTGCCAGATCCTGATCCGCAGCCTGGGTCGAGTCGTGCCGAGCCTGCTGCACCGGCGGTTCAAAAGCGGCCACTGCGAGCGCTGATGACTCCTCGATCGGCTCAGGCTCGGACTCCACTACGACGGCTGTCGATGCTTCCTGAGCCTGCTGCGCGATCGGCACTGTCACAGGCTCAGGCGTCATGCCAACAGCAGGCACTGGCTGGGTCGAACCGACCGGCTGCTCTTCGCCGCCCTCATCACGCCCCCCAAACAGACGCTGCAACAACCCTGGGCGGTCAGGTTCATCAGGGCTCTCCAGCACACTGAGTGCCTGGCTCTGTAACTGACTCAGTTCACCGAGCAGCAAGGGAATCTCGCGGGCCTGGCTGACGCGACCATCCAATTGCTTGGCAAAGGTCTTGAGCGGTCGACTGACCTCTCGTGGCAATGGCAAGGCCTGGAGTTGCGCGACCAGTGCGGTAAGCGCCGAGCCGATCTGATCAACCCGGGTTTCGCGCCGCTGCTCGGAATCCAGCACGGCTTTTTCCAGACGTGGCAGCAACGCAGCCAACCCGGCATCCATTTCATTGGTGCGGATGACTTCGCGCATTTCCTTCATGCATTGGTCTACCGCACGGTCGGTCCCCTCGGCAGCCAGCGTACTGCGCACCAGCCCACGACGCAGCAAGTCGAGGCGGGCATCCCAGCGACGCTCGAGTTTTTCCTGCTGTTCGATACTTTTGAGGTACTTCTCTTTCCAGCGGTTTGCTTCGTCGCTCATTCAGGGGTTCCGCGAAGGGCAGGACTCAACGCGGGCAATGCATCGGCCGTGAGCGAACCCGGCAGACGAATCTCTACCGCGACCGGCAGGTGATCGGAGATGGGTTGCGCCAGCACTTCGACCCGTTCAAGCGTCAGGGTCGGACTGAGCAGAATATGGTCCAGGCAACGCTGCGGGCGCCAGCTGGGGAATGTCGCTTCGACTTGCGGCGCAAGCAGGCCCAGGTCGCGCAAAGGCGAGCTTTGCAGCAGATCGCTGGCATGGGTGTTCATGTCGCCCATCAGCACCTGGTGCTTGTAGCCACCGATCAACTCGCGAATGTAGGCCAGTTGCAGACTGCGAACCCGGGCACCGAGCGCCAGGTGCATCATCACGACGACCAGCGCCTCGGGCCCCTCGCCAAACCGCACGAGAATCGCACCCCGGCCCTTGGGCCCAGGCAGCGGGTGATCCTCAATCTGCCAGGGCCGCATCCGGCTGAGCACACCATTACTGTGCTGGCCGAGACGACCCAGGTTTCGATTGAGTTGCTGATACCAGTAGGGGAAGGCGCCAAGCTGGGCCAAGTGTTCGACTTGATTGACGTAGCCGGAACGAAGGCTGCCGCCATCCGCTTCCTGCAAGGCGACCAGATCGTAGTCGCCCAGCAGGTTGCCGATCTTTTGCAGGTTGTCGGCGCGCCCGGTGTGCGGCAGCAGGTGTTGCCAGCCACGGGTCAGGTAGTGCCGATAACGCTCGGTACTGATACCCACCTGGATGTTGAAGCTCAGCAGACGCAGACGACTGTCCGCGGGCAAGCCCGAGGGTTCCAGATGATGCTCGTTGACCTGCGGATCATGCAGGCCGACGACGCGTTCAGTACCCCAACGACGCATGGCGTGCGCCGCTTACTTAGCGGCGCGCTCCTTGGCGATCAACTGGTCAGCCACGCTCAGAGCGCCTTCAGGACCACCAGCGGTGCCAAGGTCAAAGCGGTACTTGCCATTGACGACCATGCTCGGTACGCCGGAGATCTGATAGGCCTGGGCCTTCTTCTTGGCGTCTTCAACCTTGCCTTTGACGGCGAACGAGTTGTAGGTGCTCAGGAACTTGTCCTTGTCGACACCTTCGCCGGCCAGGAACTCGGCCATTTCTTCCGGGGTAGCGAGCTTCTTGCCATCGTGGACGGCTTCGAACACTGCTTTATGAACCTTTTGCTCTACACCCATGGCTTCCAGGGTGATGAACAGCTGGCCGTGCACGTTCCAGATACCACCGAACATGGCCGGGATACGCACGAAGTTCACATCGGCCGGCAGTTTTTCAGCCCAAGGGTTGATGGTGGGCTCGAACGCATAGCAATGCGGGCAGCCATACCAGAACAGCTCCACGACTTCGATCTTGCCGGGCACAGCCACCGGAACGGCGCTGCTCAGTTCGACATATTGTTTACCGGCTTCAAGCGGCTCAGCAGCCTGGGCGGTGACGCCGAACAGGCTGGCAGTGACGAGTGCGGCGCTGAGAATCAGATTACGCATGCTTTACTCCTGGGCAAATTGGCTCGCCTCGCGCGACCTGCTTTCTGGCAGGCCATGGCGGGCATCAGTTCTCTAGTGTAACGGCAGCGGCCACAAAAAAGGGCGGCCTAAGCCACCCTTTTTATGCTTGCATCGAAGGATTAATCGAGCGTTAACGTTGTGCGGGTTCAACCTCCCGCGTAACGCCCGCTCGACGGACCTTAGTGCAGGCCCTGAATGTAGCTGGACACCGCTTCGATGTCTTTGTTGCTCAGCTTGGCTGCAACGCTTTGCATGATTTTCGCGTCACCGTCGTTGGTACGGTTGCCTTCACGGAAATCGGTCAGTTGCTTGGCGGTGTATTGAGCGTGCTGGCCACCCAGGTGCGGGAAAGCAGCTGCCGCGTTGCCGGCGCCGTTAGGCGAGTGGCAACCGGTGCACGATGGCATGCCCTGCTCCAGTTTGCCGCCGCGGAACAACTCTTCACCGCGAGCCACGACTTTCGGGTCTGCCGCGCCGACGCTGCCTTTCTGGCTGGCGAAGTAGGCTGAAATGTCAGCCAGGTCCTGATCGCTCAGGTTGGTCAGCAGGCCGGTCATCTCCAGAACGGTGCGCTTGCCCGACTTGATGTCGTGCAGTTGCTTGTTCAGGTAACGCTCACCCTGACCCGCCAGTTTTGGAAAGTTTGGCGCCATGCTGTTGCCATCCGGGCCATGGCAAGCACCACATACTGCGGCTTTCGCCTGACCAGCAGCAGCGTCGCCCGCAGCATGGGCGCCACCTGCGATGCCCAGGGTCAACAGCAGACTCACGACTAATTTGTTCATCAGCTAATCCAACTACGGCTAAGGGTTAAAGAGTTATGGACCGGGATCACTCGCTCATCCACTGGATGATTGCCTGGTAATCCTCGGCACTGCAGTCCATGCACAAACCACGCGGCGGCATCGCCTTGAAACCCTGGGTCACGTGTTGCACCAGCGTCTCCATACCTTGCGCCAGTCTTGGCGCCCAAGCTTCCTGATCGCCCTTTTGAGGCGCCGTCGGGAGTTGGCCGGAATGACAGGCTCCACAAACACGGTTGTACACAGCTTCCGGATCCTGTGTAGCCTGCGCGCCATAAAGCGGCATCAAGACACCGGCAGCTAGCAGCCATTTCGTCATAAAACGACCTTTTCAGGGTTGAGAGCGTGCTGCGTTCTTATGCGCAATCAAGGTCAATCGCTCTCGTGAACTTCATCCTACGCTGGGACAAAGCGCACACAAAATCTGCGGCATTATATACTGGCGTCACTGAAACGGAAACGACGCAGCTCTTTGCGACCATTCTCGGCACCGCCCACATCGGAAATCCCATGCAACTCAAGAACCCCATCCTTGGTCTGTGCCAACAGTCCACCTTCATGCTCAGCGCTGCCAAAGTCGATCAATGCCCTGACGACGAAGGCTTTGAAGTGGCCTTCGCCGGGCGTTCCAACGCCGGCAAGTCCAGCGCGCTGAACACCCTGACCCACGCCAGCCTGGCGCGCACCTCGAAGACTCCGGGTCGCACACAGCTGTTGAACTTCTTCAAGCTAGACGAAGATCGGCGTCTGGTCGACCTGCCGGGCTACGGTTACGCGAAAGTGCCAATCCCGCTGAAGCAGCACTGGCAGCGCCACCTGGAAGCCTACCTGGGCAGCCGCGAGAGCTTGAAGGGCCTGATTCTGATGATGGACATCCGTCATCCAATGACCGACTTCGACCTGTTGATGCTCGACTGGGCTGTCGCCAGCGGCATGCCGATGCACATTCTGCTGACCAAGGCCGACAAACTGACCTACGGCGCGGCGAAGAACTCACTGCTCAAGGTTCAGGCAGAAATCCGCAAAGGCTGGGGCGAAGCCGTGACCATCCAGCTGTTCTCGGCCCCCAAACGCCTGGGTCTGGAAGAGGCCTACACGGTATTGGCGGACTGGATGGAACTGGCGGACAAGGGCGCCGAGACAGAAGCTCAATAAGCTTTTGGGAAATGCGAAAACTGTTTGTGGGACGGTCAGGCAAGGCAAAAGCGCAGCTCGAAACGACCGGGGTCGCGTTCGACTTTAGGGGCCTAAATGAGCATTTCGAGCCGCGCTTTTAACGCAGCATGGCCGTTCCACAGACAGTTTTCAGGCAAAAAAAACCCCGAACTACATATGGGGAGGGAGTAGTTCGGGGTCTAAGTTCCGGACCGCTAGGGCGGGGTCCAGATATCTGCCAACACTTAACACAACATAGGAGCATCGAAGGGCTTCACCACCCATTCAGTAATTCTGAGTGGGGGTTCACGGATTTAGTTCCGGCCAGTTTCAAAATCGATTGGAATAATCCAAGATTTTTTCGAGCTAACAGCCCTTCGCCTGCGATGGCCGCGACACTATGCCGCGGCCAATTGCGCCTCAAAACGGCTTAATGAGCCTCATCCCAGTTGTTTCCGACACCGACGTCCACCAGAAGAGGCACATCCAGGGCCGCCGCGCCGCTCATGTGCACGCGAATTTCCTCGCGAACCTGGTCGACCAGGTCCTCGCGAACCTCCAGCACCAGTTCATCGTGTACCTGCAGGATGACTTTGGCGTCCAGGCCGGAAGCCATCAGCCAGTTATCCACCGCCACCATGGCTTTCTTGATGATGTCTGCCGCCGTGCCCTGCATCGGCGCGTTGATCGCCGTGCGTTCGGCGCCAGCGCGCTCCTGGGGTTTGTTGGAGTGGATCTCGGGCAGGTACAGGCGGCGCCCGAACAGCGTTTCTACATACCCCTGGTCCGCCGCCTGGGCACGGGTGCGCTCCATGTACTCGCGCACGCCGGGATAGCGGGCAAAATAGGTGTCGATGTAGGCCTTGGCCTGCTTGGTATCGACGCCAATGTCCTTGCCGAGCTTCTGCGCCCCCATGCCGTAGATCAGACCGAAGTTAATCGCCTTGGCGCTGCGACGCTGGTCGGACGTGACGTCCTGAAGCTCAACCTTGAACACCTCGGCGGCCGTGGCCGTGTGCACGTCCAGGTTGTTGCGAAACGCATTGAGCAGGCCTTCGTCCCGGGACAGGTGCGCCATGATCCGCAGCTCGATCTGCGAATAGTCCGCCGCCAGCAGTTTGTAGCCGCTCGGGGCGATAAAAGCCTGGCGGATGCGCCGGCCCTCGGCGGTACGCACCGGAATGTTCTGCAGGTTCGGATCACTGGAGGACAGGCGCCCGGTGGACGCCACCGCCTGGTGATAAGAGGTGTGAATCCGCCCGGTGCGCGGGTTGATCTGCTCAGGGAGGCGGTCGGTGTAGGTGCTCTTGAGCTTGCTCATGGAGCGGTATTGCATCAGCACCTTGGGCAGTTGGTAGTCATCTTCCGCCAGCTTGGCCAGCACCTCTTCGGCGGTGGACGGCTGGCCCTTGGCGGTTTTCTTCAGCACCGGATAGCCGAGCTTTTCGTAGAGGATCGCACCCAACTGCTTGGGCGAGCCGAGATTGAACTCCTCACCGGCGATGTGAATGGCTTCACGCTCCAGGGCTGTCATCTTGTCGCCCAGCTCAATGCTCTGCACCCCCAACAGCTCGGCATCCACCAGCGCACCCTGGCGTTCGATGCGCGCCAGCACCGGCACCAACGGCATCTCGATATCGCTCAGCACACTGGCCAGGCTCGGGATGGCGGCCAGCTTCTCGTGCAGGGTCTGGTGCAGCCGCAGGGTCACATCGGCGTCTTCAGCAGCATAAGGCCCGGCCTGCTCAAGGGCGATCTGATCGAAGGTCAGCTGCTTGGCCCCTTTGCCCGCGATGTCCTGGAAGCTCACGGTGGTGTAGTCCAGGTACTTCTGCGCCAGGCTGTCCATGTCATGGCGGGTGGCGGTGGAGTTGAGCACATAGGACTCAAGCATGGTGTCGAAGGCAATGCCGCGCACGGTGATGCCGCAGGCTGGATCGCCACCGATGGCGCAGTTGGCCAGGATATTCATGTCGAACTTGGCGTGCTGGCCAACCTTGAGCTTGTCCGGGTCCTCCAGCAGCGGCTTCAGGGCACGCAGGACGCTGTCGCGATCCAACTGCTCCGGCACACCTTCGTAGGCGTGAATCAGCGGAATGTAGGCCGCTTCAAAAGGTTGCACGGCGAAGGACAGCCCCACCAGTTGCGCCTGCTGGGCGTCGATACCGGTGGTTTCCGTGTCGAAGGCAAACAGCTTGGCGCCATTGAGCTTCTTCAGCCAGGCGTCGAAACGGGCCTGATCGAGGATGGTTTCGTAGCGCGCTTCAACGACCACGGGCGCGCTGGCTTCGGTCTCGGTGGCACTCAACAGATCAGCCACCGGCTCAGGCTGGGGAGCGGCACTCAGCTCAAGACGCTTGGCATCGCGTTGCAGCTCAT
Source organism: Pseudomonas sp. Irchel s3a18 (assembly GCF_900187535.1). Classification (NCBI taxonomy): domain Bacteria; kingdom Pseudomonadati; phylum Pseudomonadota; class Gammaproteobacteria; order Pseudomonadales; family Pseudomonadaceae; genus Pseudomonas; species Pseudomonas sp. Irchel s3a18. Next base: position 41,693 of record NZ_FYDV01000011.1, read on the forward strand.
CGAACCAGCTCTTGAATTCAAGCAGGGTGTAGAGCTCGGCCAGTTTTTCGCGGTCCGGCTCGCCCAGGTGCAAATCGTCCAGCCCCACGTCCAGCGGCACGTCGACCTTGATGGTCGCCAGTCGATAGGAGAGGAACGCCATCTCCTTGTGCTCTTCGAGCTTGGCCGGCAGGGTCTTGGCCCCGCGAATCGGCAGGGTCGGCACGATATCGAGCTGTGCATACAGCTCGGTCAGGCCGCCATTGACGCCCACCAACAGGCCGGACGCAGTCTTCGGGCCAATCCCCGGAACGCCCGGAATGTTGTCGGAGGAATCGCCCATCAACGCCAGATAGTCGATGATCTGCTCGGGAGCGACGCCGAATTTCTCCTTCACGCCAGCCACGTCCATCGCGCTACCGGTCATGGTATTGACCAAGGTAATGTGCCCGTCGACCAGCTGCGCCATGTCCTTGTCGCCCGTGGAGATCACCACCGGGCGGTCAGCGGCCGCGCTGCTGCGGGCCAGCGTGCCGATCACGTCGTCCGCTTCAACGCCTTCCACGCACAACAGCGGGAAGCCCAGGGCAATCACGCTGGCATGCAGGGGCTCGATCTGCACGCGCATATCGTCGGGCATGCTCGGGCGATTGGCCTTGTATTCGGCGTACATGTCGTCGCGAAATGTCCCACCCTTGGCGTCGAACACGACGGCGAACGGGCTGTTCGGGTACTGCTTGCGCAGACTCTTGAGCATGTTCAGCACGCCCTTGACCGCACCGGTTGGCAGGCCTTTGGAGGTAGTCAAAGGTGGCAGCGCGTGAAAGGCGCGGTACAGGTATGAAGAACCGTCCACCAGGACGAGGGGGGCTTGGCTCATGAGCAGGATCAACCTTTTCGGCGGGTCCGGCGCTAGAATAGCGGGACCGTTGACGACAAAGGGACAAGGTTATCATGCGTACACTCAATCGCCTGTTGCTGGCTGGCTTGTTTACCTGCATTCCGCTGGCTGCCATGGCAGCGGATGACGCACCGACCCCAGAACCGGAAGTCACCATTCGCACTGAAGGTGACAAGACCATCCAGGAATACCGCCAGAACGGCTTCCTGTATGCGATCAAGGTCACTCCGAAGGGCGGCAAACCGTATTTCCTGGTGCGCTCGGACGGAACGGAAGCCAATTTCATCCGCTCGGATCAGCCGGATATGCTGATCCCTGCCTGGGAAATTTTTTCGTGGAAGTAGTTTCTTAACTTTAATCGGTGCTGGCTCGATAGCGGCACCCGAACTGAGCAGTTTTTAACCATGTCTGTGTTCACCCCCCTGGCTCGGCCCGAGCTGGAAACCTTTCTCGCCCCTTATGGGCTCGGCCGCCTGCTTGATTTCCAGGGGATCGCCGCGGGCAGTGAAAACACCAACTACTTCATCAGCCTGGAGCAGGGCGAGTTTGTCCTGACCCTGATTGAGCGTGGCCCGGCGCAGGAAATGCCGTTCTTCATCGAACTGCTCGACGTGTTGCACAACGCCGACCTGCCGGTGCCCTATGCGCTACGCACCACCGAGGGTGTCGCCCTGCGTGAGCTGGCGGGCAAGCCTGCGCTGTTGCAGCCACGCCTGGCCGGCAAGCACATCAAAGTCGCCAACGCGCAGCACTGTGTGCAGGTCGGGGAACTGCTGGGGCATCTGCACCTGGCAACCAAAGACAAGATGATCAAGCGCAAGACCGATCGCGGCCTGGACTGGATGCTCGAAGAGGGCACACAACTTCTGTCGCACCTGGGGGTTGAGTCGCGCGCATTGCTACAGCGCGCACTGGATGAAATCACCGCCCGCAAAGACAGCATCCTGGCGTTGCCACGGGCCAACATCCACGCCGACCTGTTCCGCGACAACGCCATGTTTGAAGGCACGCACCTGACCGGGCTGATCGATTTCTACAACGCCTGCTCGGGGCCGATGCTCTACGACGTGGCCATCGCCCTGAATGACTGGTGTTCGGACGATGACGGCTTGATTGACGGCCCACGGGCGCGGGCATTGCTCGGCGCCTACGCCGCGCTGCGGCCGTTCACCCCGGCCGAGGCCGAACTGTGGCCGACCCTGTTGCGGGTGGCCTGCGTGCGCTTCTGGTTGTCACGCCTGATCGCTGCCGAGTCCTTTGCCGGACAGGACGTGCTGATTCACGACCCGAAAGAGTTCGAGCATCGCCTGGCGCAGCGTCAACTGGTCAGCACGCCGCTGCCGTTCGCCATTTAAAGGCATCGCGGGCGGCATTCTGCTTGCCCGCGAATGGAATGGCGCCTGTTTTCCGGTTACAGCGACTCCAGGCACCCCGCCAGATCATTCCCCAACTTCTCCAGCACCTGCTCATAACCCCGTGCGGTGGCTGGTGTGTAGCCACCCAGCGCATCAAGTTCCGCCAGTTTCACCGGCAGGCCGGCCACCAGCGTCTCGGCCAGGCGAGGGCGCAGCGGCGGCTCGCTGAACACGCAAGTCTTGCCGACCGCTTGCAGACGCGCGCGCATCGCAGCGACGTGCTGGGCACCGGGCTGAACTTCGGCGGCCACACTGAACACACCCGCATGCTTGAGGCCGTAGGCATCCTCAAAGTAGTCGAACGCTTCATGGAACACGAAGTAGGGCTTGCCCTCGACAACCGCCAGGCGGGCTTTCAATCGCAGATCCAGCGCATCCAGTCGCTCATCGAATGCCTTGAGGTTGCCTTGGTAGCGCCCAGCATTGGCCGGATCGACTGCACTCAGGTCGGCGGCGATTTTAGCGGCGATGACACGCGCATTGACCGGCGACAGCCACAAGTGGGCATCGAGACTACCGGGGCGGTGATCATGGTCATGCTCGTCAGCCTCTTCGGCGTGGGCGTGGTTGTCTTCGCCAAAATGGCGCAGCTTCAAGCCTGGCAGGTCCTGCACGGCCACCGATGGCAAGGTGCGCCCCTTGAGTACGCGGGGCAGGAAGCCCTCCATGTCCGGCCCGATCCAGTACAGCAGGTCCGCCGACTGCACGCGCCGTACGTCGGAAGGCCGCAAGGCATAGTTATGTGGCGATGCACCCGGTGGCAGCAGGACTTCCGGCACCCCCGCGCCATCCTGCACCGCAGCGGCAATCAGTTGCAGCGGCTTGATGCTGGTGAGCACTTTGACTTCGGCGTGAGCGGCGCTGAAAGCGAACAAACTGGCAGTAAATGTGACAAGGATGGCAAAAAGTCTGGGCACGATAACCACTCAAAGGGGCGAGAACGAGTAACATAATAACGTCTCTCACAAAACTCGTCGCCGCTCATGCCTATCACACCGCTCGCCAGCCGTCCCCACGACCACTCACATTGCGTGCACAGCGCACTGTCCGAGGCCGATGCCATCTGCGCACGCCAAGGGTTGCGCCTGACCGCATTGCGTCGGCGGGTACTGGAACTGGTGTGGCAAAGCCACAAGCCGCTGGGGGCCTACGACATCCTGGCGGTGCTCAGCGAGCAGGATGGCCGCCGCGCAGCACCGCCGACGGTCTACCGCGCCCTGGATTTCCTGCTGGATAACGGCCTGGTGCATCGGATCTCGTCGCTCAACGCCTTTGTCGGCTGCAACCATCCGGGGCACGCCCATCAGGGGCAGTTCCTGATTTGCCGCGAGTGCCATGCCGCCATCGAGCTGGAGCAAACCTCCATCAGCGACGCCATCATCCACAGCGCCAGCGACGTCGGGTTCGTGGTTGAAGGCCAGACCGTCGAAGTGGTCGGTCTCTGCGCCGGTTGCCAGGGGGCTTGATGAGCACAGCGTTGATCCGCCTTGAGCAAGTTGCGGTGACCTTTGCCGGGCAAACCGTGCTGGACAACATCGAGCTGAGTGTCGAGCCGGGACAGATTGTCACTCTGATCGGCCCCAACGGCGCCGGCAAGACCACCCTGGTGCGTGCCGTGCTCGGCCTGCTCAAGCCCGACAGCGGCAGCGTATGGCGCAAGCCAAAGCTGAGAGTCGGCTACATGCCGCAGAAACTGCACGTCGACCCGACCCTCCCGCTGTCGGTACTGCGTTTTCTGCGCCTGGTCCCCGGCGTCGATCGCGCCCGGGCCCTGGCCGCACTCAAGGAAGTCGGTGCCGAACAGGTCATCGACAGCCCGGTACAGAGCGTCTCTGGCGGTGAAATGCAGCGCGTTCTGTTGGCCCGTGCCTTGCTGCGCGAGCCGGAGTTGCTGGTCCTCGACGAACCGGTGCAAGGCGTCGACGTGGCCGGGCAAGCCGAGCTGTACAGCCTGATCACGCGCCTGCGTGATCGCCACGGCTGCGGCGTGCTGATGGTTTCCCACGACCTGCACCTGGTGATGAGCACCACCGACCAGGTGGTCTGCCTCAATCGCCACGTCTGCTGCTCCGGACATCCCGAGCAGGTCAGCGGCGATCCGGCGTTCGTCGAACTGTTCGGCAAGAACGCGCAAAGCCTGGCGATCTATCACCACCATCACGACCATGCCCACGACCTGCATGGCTCGGTGGTCAGCGCGGCACCGTCCGCTCACACCCACGTTCACGGAGATGGCTGCAAGCATGGCTGATTTTCTGTTGTATGCCCTGCTTGCAGGCCTGGCCCTGGCTGTCGTCGCGGGCCCCCTGGGATCCTTCGTGGTCTGGCGGCGCATGGCTTATTTTGGCGACACCTTGTCCCACGCGGCCTTGCTCGGCGTGGCGCTGGGCTTTTTGCTGGATGTCAGCCCGACCATCGCGGTCACGGTCGGCTGCCTGTTGCTGGCCGTGCTCCTGGTGACCCTGCAACAGCGCCAGCCACTGGCTTCCGACACCTTGCTGGGGATTCTTGCACCGAGCACGCTCTCTCTGGGCCTGGTGGTACTAAGCTTCATGCATGAAGTGCGGATCGACCTGATGGCTTACCTGTTCGGCGACCTGCTGGCGATCAGCCCTAGCGATCTTGCGTGGATTCTCGGCGGCAGCGCAGCGGTTCTGCTGTTACTGGTGGCGCTGTGGCGACCGCTGCTGGCGATTACCGTGCATGAAGAGCTGGCCAGGGTCGAAGGCTTGCCCGTAGCCGGGCTGCGCCTGGCCTTGATGCTGTTGATTGCAGTCGTGATCGCGGTGGCGATGAAAATCGTCGGCGTGCTGCTGATTACTTCGTTGCTGATCATTCCGGCGGCTGCGGCACAGCGTCACGCGCGATCGCCCGAGCAGATGGCCTTGGGCGCGAGTTTGCTGGGTATACTCGCGGTCTGCGGTGGCCTGGCGCTGTCGTGGTTCAAGGACACGCCGGCTGGCCCATCGATTGTGGTCGCCGCCGCCGCGCTGTTTTTGCTGAGTTTTGTCCTGCCCCGTCGAGGGGTGTAGACTTGCTCGTTTTTTGCGCAATCAGAGAGTCGCAGGAATGAAGCCGTTCGCCTCCCGTTATCTGCTCCTTGTTGCATTTTTGCTGCTGGGTGCCTGCCAGAGCACACCGCCCCCCGAGGCCCCGGACGCGCGGGCGCCGGCAATCGCGCAGCTGGAGCAAAGCCTGGCCAGCAGTGAGCTGGCCACTGCCGAAGATCAATTGGCCGCCCTACAGGCGCAATCACCCAATGATCCGTCGCTGGAGCCCTACCAACGACAACTCGCCGAAGCCTATCTGCAACGCAGCCAGATCATGCTGCAAAAAGGTGATGTCAATGCCGCCGCTACGGCCCTGAGCCGGGCTCGTGTCCTGATGCCCAAGGCCCCGGCACTGACCGGTGGTGTCAACGGCGCTATCACCCAAGCCCGTAAAGCCGAGCTGGAAAAAGCCGAGGCCGCCCTCCAGGCAGCCGCCGCCAAACCGGTTGCCAAAGTCATCGACCCAACGGCTGAAAGCACAACAATTGCGCTGAACATCACCGATAGCAAGCAACTACGCCGGCAACTCGACGCGATTGCCGCTGACGTGGTGAATTACCAGTGCGACGTGAGCATCCAGGCCCCGCGCACCGAGGATTACCCCTGGCTGGCCACGTTGCTGACCAAACGTGTGCAAAAGCTGGACCCAGGCTTCGACCTGGACATCGAGCGACAAATCCTGCGGCACGTCCCGGCGCAAATGGTGTTGTCACCGCGCAAACCGTAAGTGAGATCGCCGCGTGGCCAGCGTCTTCATCGAGAAGAACACGCTGGCCACGCGGCGATCTTGTGCATTTACGGTTGTTTCGTTATCGCCAAATGGCATGACGAACGCAAAATAAATGCTAAGAACCTCTATACGGACACGCTAAAATGCCCGCCCGGCTAACCGCTGATCCTTTTCCAACGCGCCCCACAAGGTTCGCTACGTGATCGAGTTTCAAAACGTCCATAAAACCTACCGCGTTGCCGGTAAGGATATTCCCGCACTGAACCCGACCAGTCTGACGATTGAGAACGGCCAGGTGTTTGGCCTGATCGGCCATTCCGGCGCGGGAAAAAGTACCCTGTTGCGCCTGATCAACCGCCTGGAGGATGCCAGCGGCGGCAAGATCACCGTGGATGGCGAGGAAGTCACCGCGCTGGACGCCAATGCGCTGCGCCGCTTCCGTCAACAAGTCGGGATGATCTTTCAGCACTTCAACCTGCTGGCCTCCAAGACAGTCGCGGACAACGTGGCCCTGCCGTTGAATCTGGCCGGCGAGCTGTCGCGCAGCGAGATCGACCTGCGCGTGGCCGAGTTGCTGGCGCGGGTAGGCTTGTCCGACCACGCCAAGAAGTACCCGGCGCAGTTGTCCGGTGGCCAGAAGCAGCGCGTCGGCATCGCCCGCGCCCTGGCAACCAAGCCGAAAATCCTGCTGTGCGACGAAGCCACCAGCGCCCTGGACCCGCAAACCACTGCGTCGGTCCTGCAACTGTTGGCCGAGATCAACCGCGAGCTGAAGCTGACCATCGTGCTGATCACCCATGAAATGGACGTGATTCGTCGCGTTTGCGATCAAGTGGCCGTGATGGATGCCGGCTCGATCGTCGAACAGGGTCCGGTGGCCGAGGTGTTTCTGCACCCCAAGCATCCAACCACCAAGCGGTTTGTTCAGGAAGACGAGCACATCGACGAAAGCGAGCAGCGTGATGACTTCGCGCACGTGCCGGGCCGTATCGTGCGCCTGACCTTCCAGGGTGATTCGACCTACGCACCCTTGCTGGGCACCGTCGCCCGCGAAACGGGGGTGGACTACAGCATCCTCGCCGGCCGTATCGACCGCATCAAAGACGTCCCTTACGGGCAACTGACCCTGGCCATCACCGGCGGTGACATGGAAGCGGCCTTTGCCCACTTCACCGCAGCGGATGTCCACATGGAGGTGCTGCGCTAATGGAACTGCTGACAAGTTTCTTCGCCAATATCGACTGGTATGAAATCTGGCTGGCCACCGGCGACACCTTGCTGATGCTCGGTGGCTCGCTGCTGTTCACCGTATTGCTCGGCCTGCCGCTGGGCGTCCTGCTATTCCTTTGCAGCCCACGCCAGTTGCTGGAAGCCAAAGGTGTTTACGCGCTGCTGTCGCTGATCGTGAACATCCTGCGCTCGCTGCCGTTCATCATTCTGTTGATCGTGATGATCCCGTTCACCGTACTGATCACCGGCACCTCGCTGGGTGTCGGTGGCGCGATCCCGCCTCTGGTGGTTGGCGCGACGCCATTCTTCGCCCGCCTGGTGGAAACCGCCCTGCGTGAAGTCGATCGCGGCATCATCGAAGCGACCCAGGCCATGGGCGCGACCACGCGCCAGATCATCACCAACGCCTTGCTGCCGGAAGCCCGTCCGGGCATCTTCGCGGCGATCACGGTGACTGCGATCACGCTGGTGTCCTACACGGCCATGGCCGGTGTGGTGGGCGCCGGTGGCCTGGGTGACCTGGCGATCCGCTTCGGTTACCAGCGCTTCCAGACGGATGTGATGGTGGTGACCGTGGTGTTGCTGCTGGTGCTGGTCCAGGTTCTGCAAACCGTCGGCGATAAGCTGGTGGTGCACTTTTCCCGAAAATAAATGCAATCGCCGGCATCACGCTGGCAGGCGCCCGAAAAGGGCGCCTCAAAAGGAGTTTGCTGAATGAAAAAACTACTCGTCGCGTTCGCTGCCGTTGCCTCGTTCGCCGCCAATGCCGCTGAAACCCTGACGGTCGCCGCGACTCCGGTACCGCACGCGGAAATCCTCGAATTCGTGAAGCCAGCCCTGGCCAAGGAAGGCGTGGACCTCAAGGTCAAGGTCTTCACCGACTACGTACAGCCGAACGTACAGGTGGCCGAAAAACGCCTGGATGCCAACTTCTTCCAGCACCAGCCGTACCTCGATGAGTTCAACAAGGCCAAGGGCACTCACCTGGTGAGCGTGGCCGGTGTGCACATCGAACCGCTGGGCGCTTACTCCAGCAAGTTCAAGGCACTGGCTGACCTGCCAGGCGGCGCCACCGTGGTTATCCCGAACGACGCCACCAACGGTGGCCGCGCGCTGCTGTTGCTGGACAAGGCCGGCCTGATCAAGCTGAAGGACTCGAACAACATCCTGTCGACCGTCAAGGACATCACCGAGAACGCCAAGGGCCTGAAGTTCCGTGAACTGGAAGCCGCGACCATCCCGCGCGTGCTGACCCAGGTCGACCTGGCGCTGATCAACACCAACTACGCGCTGGAAGCCAAGCTTGACCCGTCCAAGGACGCGCTGACCATCGAAGGCAAAGACTCGCCTTACGTGAACATCCTGGTTGCCCGTCCGGACGACAAGGACAGCGAGGCCATGAAGAAGCTGATTGCAGCCCTGCATACGCCAGAAGTGAAAGCGTTCATTCTCGAGAAGTACAAAGGCGCGGTATTGCCAGCGTTCTGATCTGACGCTTTAACAAAAAAATGGGGCGCATTCATTGCGCCCCATTTTTTTTGCCTGAAACACTGACGTTGTGACAGCGAGCTTGCTCGCTCCCACAGATTACGTGTCGCCTTATTGACGCTTGAGCATCTCCGGCAGTTGCACCACCAGCTTCTGGTTATTCAACGGCGCACGAATGAAGCCGCGCTGGGTGCCATCCGGGCCGATCACCGCCAGGTTACCGCTGTGGTCAACGGTGTAGTTGGGTTTGCTGGTGTCGGCAGGGATAAACGGAATGCTCATCGCGTTGGCGACTTTTTGCAGCTCCTCTACCGAGTTCGGCGTCAGGCCGATGAACTGCGGGTCGAAATAGCCCAGGTACTGTTTGAGCTGCTTGGGCGTGTCGCGGTTCGGGTCGACGCTGACCAGGACGATCTGCAGTTTGTCGACCGCATCGGCCGGCAGTTCGCCTTTGATCTGGCGCAACTGCGCCAAGGTGGTCGGGCAGATGTCCGGGCAGAAGGTGTAGCCGAAAAACACCAGGCTCCATTTACCCTTCAATTCGTTGACCGTGACCGGCTGGCCGTCCTGGTTGGTCATCTGCACGTCCGGCAGGTTACGGCTTTGCGGCAACAGGATGATCCCGGCATCGATCAACGCAGTGGGATCGCCCTGCCCCTTGCCATTCAGCACTTTGTTGATGGTCAGCCCCAGCACCAGCGCAATCAGGGCAACAAGTATGAAGACGGTTTTCTGGGTTCGTGTCATAGGTTCAACATTAGGTAGTGGTCTACGAGCAGGGCGATGAACAGCAGGAACAAGTAGTAAATAGAGTACTTGAAGGTATTGATCGCCGCATGCGGCCGAGTGCCACGGTACAGCACCACGGCCCATTGCAGAAACCTCGCGCCCAGGCCCAGGGCACAGGCCAGATAAAGCAGGCCGCTCATGTGGATCACATAGGGCATCAGGCTCACCGCCAGCAGGACGAAGGTGTAGAGCAGGATGTGGACCTTGGTGTAGTGCTCGCCATGGGTCACTGGCAGCATGGGTATGTCGGCCTTGGCATACTCCTCCTTGCGATGAATCGCCAGCGCCCAGAAATGCGGCGGGGTCCAGGCGAAGATGATCAGCACCAGCAGCAAGGGCTCAGCACTGACATGCCCGGTGATCGCCACCCAGCCGAGCAGGGGCGGCGCGGCACCGGCCAGCCCGCCGATCACGATGTTTTGTGGTGTCGCACGCTTGAGGAAACCGGTATAGACCACCGCATACCCCAGCAAAGACGCGAGGGTCAGCCACGCTGTCAGCGGATTGGTGAACACCAGCAGCACGGCCTGCCCGCTCACCGCCAGGATCAACGCAAACGTCAGCGCGGCCGCGGGGGACACCCGGCCTTCGGCCAATGGCCGCTTGTGGGTGCGGGCCATGACCGCGTCGATCCGCCGATCCACCACATGGTTGACCGCCGCCGCGCCACCGGCGCACAGGGCGATCCCTAGGTTGCCGAACACCAGCACCGTCCACGGCACTCCCGCACGCGTGGCGAGAAACATGCCCACCAGCGAGGTGATCAGCATCAACACCACCACCTTGGGTTTGGTCAGCTCCAGATAGTCACGCCAGGTTGCCTGACTGTGACGCTCGCCGATCAGAGTCGCCATGGCATTTCTCCTTTTATGGTGATGGGCCCAGCGGTGTGCCTACGAGGGCTCAGGCGCCAGCGCCCGAGCGCTTGTTGCTTGACCCGGACCAGACTGGTTCGTGCGTGATAATTGACCAGCACCATGCTCAGCAGCAGCGCCGCGCCACCGGCGTTATGGGCAACGGCCACGGGCAAGGGCAGGTGAAACAGCACGTTGCTGATGCCCAGGGTGATCTGTGCCGCCAGCGCCACCAGCACCAACCCGGCAAGCCGGGTCATGCCAACGCTCCGCAGTTGCCAGGCCAGGCCCAATAACACCAGGGTGACCAGCAAGGCGCCGATCCGGTGCGTCAGGTGGATGGCCGTGCGCGCATCACTGTCCAGTTGCCCGCCCAGGTAGTTGGGGCCGATGTGCTGGGTCAGGTGAAAGCCGTTGGCGAAATCAGCCGGTGGCAGCCATTGCCCGTGGCAGGTGGGGAAGTCGATACAGGCCACCGCCGCGTAGTTGGAACTGACCCAGCCACCCAGGGCGATCTGGCCGATCACCAGCAGCAAGCCGGCCGTCGCCCAATACTGCAGGCGTCGCGGCACGATCAACGCCGGCAAGACGCCAGACAGGCGCAAGGTCAGCAAGAACAACAGGCTCAAGGTGGCAAAACCACCCAGCAGATGCCCCGTCACCACCTGTGGCCAGAGCTTGAGCGTCACGGTCCACATGCCGAAGGCGGCTTGGGCGACCACCACCACCAGCAAGAACAACGGCAGCTTCAGGGGTTGGTCCTGATGATGGCGATGAGTCCAGGCGCGTGCCGCCAGCAACACGATCAGCAGCCCCAGGGTGCCGGCGAAGTAGCGATGGATCATCTCGTTCCAGCCCTTGTGGGCCTCAACCGGTGTATCGGGAAAATGCCGTTCGGCATGGGCCAGTTGGGCTTCGCTTTGCGGCACGCTGACAAAGCCGTAGCAACCCGGCCAGTCGGGACAACCCAGGCCGGCGTGGGTCAACCGGGTATAGGCGCCCAGCAAGACGACAATCAGTGCCAGCAAGGTGGCAAACAGCGCAAGGCGAAATCCAGGTTTGGCCATGACGAAGCCCTTATCCGATATTCGACAGTTTCAACAGATGACGCAGATCGTTGAGCAGGTCCTTGCCTTTGACGGTGGGACCGTAGCGCAGTACCAGATTGCCGTGCGGGTCGATGATCCACAGCTGCGCCGGACCTTTGCCCTGAACAGTTTTAGTGTAGGTCGAAAGGTCCAGTGGATAACGCTGCAATTGCGGGTATTCACGGCTCAGCTTGGCGTCGTAGTCGGCGCTCAGCGGGTGCGCGACGGCCAGTGCATGGCTGGCGCGCGAGGCCTCGCGCCCCAGGCCGACCTGGATCTGCCGGGCCAGGTACACCAGTTGCTGGCAATCCACCGAGCACTCCTGCGGCGCGGTGACCAATAGCTGCCAGCGAACCTCGTCCGCCTGCACGCCCAGCTCGGCACGACTCTGACCGTTACCAATCAGCTCGCCGTGATAACTGCGACCTTCCGGTACCCAGAACTGCAATTTGTACATGCCCGTGGCGAGGATCATCGGACCGACCACCATCAGTACAATCAGGATCAACTGCCAGCGCCCGCGACGACGCTGTGGCGCACCTGTTTCAGACATGTTGGGTGGATTCATGGCCGCTCCCATGGTGTTTCTCCCTTGCGTTGTGCCATCCGAGGTACAGATAGAGACCGAACAGGGCGAACGCCAGGGCGAACCACTGCACGGCATAACCGAGGTGTTTTTCCGGCCCCATGGCCACCACTGGCCAATCCGCCAGGTAGGACGCAGGACCTGTTTGAACCCGTAGTTCATAGGTAAAACCACGGCGGTCAAGTTCACGCCACAGCTTGCCCGGCTCGATCGCCGTCACCAGCCGGGGCCAGTTCGCACCTGCCGGATCGGCCTGCAATTGAAAGGTTGCACCGGGCGCGACATAGACCCACGCGACCAGATCCAACTCCTGTTCCGGGGTGCTGAACACAGGCGGCACGCGCCGGTCCGGCCATGGCAGCCAGCCACGATTGACCAGCAGCCACTGGCCGCTGGCCTGGTCGAGAAACGGTTGCAGCAACTCGACACCCACCCTGCCGTCACGCTGGCGGTTATCCAGCAGCACGCTGTGTTCGGCGTCGAAATGACCGTGCAGCCATACCCGCTGGAAGGCAGGGTCCGGGTTGTCCAGCAACCGAGCGACAGGCACCGGCTCGGCTGTCCGACGCTCGGCGTAGCTTTCGAGCAATTGCTGTTTCTGCTCGCCACGACCCAATTGCCAGAATCCCAGCGACACCAGCAAGGGCAGCAACAGCGCCACCACCAGTGTCGGTACGAACCCCGGCCGGAAACCTTTCATGACAGCGCCGCAAAGTCAGCGGGTGAGCTCGCTATACTCAAATACATCGCGTTTCCCCCGGAGTCACAGCATGCTCAAAGCAGCCATCGTCCTGATGCTGATTGCCACGGTTGTCAGCCTGTTCAGCGGCCTGTTTTTTCTGGTCAAGGACGACAGCCACTCCAATCGCCTGGTCATCGCCCTGAGTGTTCGCGTCAGCCTGGCCGCCATTACCCTCGGCCTGATCGCCTGGGGCTTCTTCAGTGGCCAGCTGGTTTCTCACGTCCCCTGGTAGCCGGTGTCAGAGCACATAGACGAAGACAAACAAGCCGATCCACACCACGTCCACGAAGTGCCAATACCAGCTCGCGGCCTCGAAGCCGAACTGATGGTCGGCATCGAAATGCCCGCGCATGATCCGCATCAGCATCACGAACAGAATGATCGTGCCGATGGTCACGTGGGCGCCGTGGAAGCCGGTCAGCATGAAGAAGGTGGCCCCGTAGATACCCGAACCCAGGGTCAGTCCCAGTTCGTGATAGGCGTGGATGTATTCCTCGGCCTGGAAGCCCAGGAATGCGCACCCCAGCAGTACCGTCAGCGCCAGCCAGACTTTCAGCGCGCCACGATGGCCCTTTTTCAAGGCATGGTGGGCAATGGTCACCGTGACGCTGGAGCTCACCAGAATGACGGTATTGAGCAGCGGCAGCCCCCATGGACTGATGACTTCCCGGGGAGGTGGGAACAGTGTCGAGTCGGGGTTGCTGAGCAGCGGCCAAGTGAATTCGAAGTTCGGCCAGAGCATGTGGGCAATGCCTTTGGTGCCTTCGCCACCGAGCGCCGGACCGGCAATGGTGCGCACATAAAACAGCGCACCGAAGAACGCGATGAAGAACATCACCTCGGAAAAGATGAACCAGCTCATGCCCCAACGGAACGAGCGATCCAGCTGGGCGCTGTACAACCCCGCACGGCTTTCCTTGATCACGGTGCCGAACCAGCCGAACAGCATGTAGGCCAGCAACAGGCTGCCCACGAAGAAGATCAGCGGGCCATGGGACTCGGGGCGCACCGCCTTCAGGTCGTTGAACCAGGTACCGAGACCGAACATGGTGACGAACATGCCGACCGTGGCGATGATCGGCCATTTGCTCTGGGCGGGAACGTAATAATGCTCATGAGTTGCCATTTATTGTTCTCCTTATCGGGCACGCTTGAACGTCTAGCCACCGGTCTTTTCAGTTACAGCCACGGGCGGATGACGCGCGGTGATATCGAACAGCGTGTAAGCCAGCGTCAGGTGCTTCACATCCTTGGGCATGTCGCGGTCAACGATGAAACGTACCGGCATCTCGATCTGTTGACCGGGCTGCAGCACTTGCTGGGTGAAACAGAAACATTCGGTCTTGTGGAAGTACATCGCCGCACTGCTCGGTGAAATACTCGGGACCGCCTGGGCACTCATCGGGTGCTGGCTGGGGTTGCGTGCGATGAAGATCATCTCGTTCACCGCACCGGGGTTGACCACAATGTCGTCGGACTTGGGATAGAACTCCCACACCATGTCGATGGCATTGGTCGACAGAAACTGCACCCGCACCTGCCGCGACGCGTCGACCTGTTGCTCGCCCTGATACTGCCCACCCGTCTTGCCGTTGATACCCAGCGCCTTGCACATCACGTCATAGATCGGCACCAGCGCAAAGCCAAAGACAAACATCGCCACCACCACCATCAACAAGCGGGTGACCAGTTTCTTCATCGAGATCGAGTCAGCCATGGTGTACGTCCTCCACACAAAACCCTGTGGAAGAAGCGGGCGAGCCCGTCACCACAAGGCCAACGCTGTTCATTTCACTTCCGGCGGTGTGGTGAAGGTGTGGTACGGGGCCGGTGACGGAATGCTCCACTCCAGTCCTTCGGCACCTTCCCAGGGTTTCGCCGGGGCCGCAGGACCGCCGCGAATGGTCTTGATCACGATGAACAGGAAGAAGATTTGCGTGGCCCCGAAGGTAAAGGCACCGATGGACGACACCATGTTGAAGTCGGCGAATTGCAGGTTGTAGTCGGGAATCCGCCGCGGCATCCCCGCCAGCCCGACAAAGTGCATCGGGAAGAACGCCATGTTCATGCCGATGAAAGATAACCAGAAATGCAGCTTGCCGAGGGTTTCGTCGTACATGTGGCCGGTCCATTTCGGCAGCCAGTAATACGCCGAAGCGAAGATCCCGAAGATCGCCCCTGGCACCAGCACGTAGTGGAAGTGCGCGACCACGAAATAAGTGTCCTGGTACTGGAAGTCCGCCGGGGCAATGGCGAGCATCAACCCGGAGAAGCCGCCGATCGAGAACAGAATCACGAACGCCACCGCAAACAGCATCGGTGTCTCGAAGGTCAGCGAGCCTTGCCACATGGTACTGGCCCAGTTGAACACCTTGACCCCGGTGGGCACCGCGATCAGCAACGTCGCATACATGAAGAACAATTCGCCCACCAGCGGGATACCGACCACGAACATGTGATGGGCCCAGACGATAAACGACAGGAAGGCGATACTCGCCGTTGCGTAGACCATCGAGGTGTAGCCGAACAGCGGCTTGCGCGAGAAGGTCGGGATGATCGCGCTGACGGCACCGAAGGCCGGCAGGATCATGATGTACACCTCCGGGTGGCCGAAGAACCAGAACACGTGCTGGAACAGCACCGGATCACCACCACCGGCCGCACTGAAGAAGCTGGTGCCGAAATGGATGTCCATCAGCATCATGGTCACGCAGCCGGCCAGCACCGGCATCACCGCAATCAACAGGAACGCGGTGATCAGCCAGGTCCAGACGAACAGCGGCATTTTCATTAAGGTCATGCCCGGCGCACGCAGGTTGAGAATGGTGGCAATCACATTGATCGCCCCCATGATCGAACTGATCCCCATCATGTGAATGGCAAAGATGAAGAAGGTCACGCTTTCCGGCGCATAGGTCGTGGAGAGCGGCGCGTAGAAGGTCCAGCCGAAGTTCGGTCCGCCACTCGGCGTGAACAGCGTCGAGATCAGCAGCAAAAACGCCGCCGGCAGCAGCCAGAAACTGAAGTTGTTCATTCGCGGCAACGCCATGTCCGGCGCGCCGACCATCAGCGGAATCATCCAGTTGGCCAAGCCGACAAAGGCGGGCATCACCGCACCGAAGACCATCACCAGACCATGCATGGTGGTCATCTGGTTGAAGAACTCCGGCTGGACAATCTGCAGGCCGGGCTGGAACAGCTCGGCGCGGATCACCATGGCAAACGAGCCACCCAACAGGAACATGATGAAACTGAACCACAGATACAATGTGCCGATGTCCTTGTGGTTGGTGGTCAGTACCCAACGCATCAAGCCCTTGGCAGGACCGTGGGCGTGGTCCGCATGGCCATGGTCATCGATCACTGCACTCATGTCCTGACTCCTGGAATCGGATGGGCTGGGCGGCTCGGGCGCATTGCGCCCCAAACCTTCACGGGAACGCGCAATAGACCGGGTCATTTGCTTTGCGCCTGTTTGAGGGCCAGCACGTCTTTCGGGGTGACCATGTCGCCTTTGTTGTTGCCCCACGCATTTCGTTCGTAGGTCACGACGGCCGCGATATCGACTTCCGACAACTGCTTGCCGAATGCGGCCATGGCGGTGCCGGGTTTGCCATGGAACACGATTCCCAGGTGATCCTCTTTCGGCCCGGTGGCTATTTTCGAGCCCTTGAGCGCCGGGAACATCGGCGGCAAGCCCTGACCTTCGGCCTGGTGACAGGCCACGCAGGAGGTGTGGTACACCTTGTCGCCACGTGCCTTGAGCTCGTCCAGGGTCCATTCCTTGCTGGTCAGCTCCTTGAGCTGGGCGGCCTCGACTTTGCGTTCGGCCAGCCAGGTGTCGTAGTCGGCCTTGCTTCTGACATCGACCACAATCGGCATGAAGCCGTGATCCTTGCCACACAACTCCGCACACTGTCCCCGGTAGATGCCGGGCTTCTCGACACGGGTCCAGGCCTCGTTGACGAACCCGGGAATCGCATCGCGCTTGACCGCAAACGCCGGCACCCACCAGGAGTGGATAACGTCGGCGGACGTCACCAGGAAGCGCACCTTGGCCCCCGTCGGCAGCACCAATGGCTGGTCGACTTCCAGCAGGTAGTGTTCGCCCTTGGCGCTCTTGTTGTTGATCTGCTCTTGCGGTGTGGCCAGGTTGCTGAAGAACTCGACGTCCTGGCCCAGGTATTTGTACTGCCACTTCCACTGATAACCGGTGACCTGGATATCGATATCCGACTCACTGGCGTCGTACATCTTGATCAGGGTGGCGGTCGCCGGAACGGCCATGGCGACGAGAATGATGAAAGGCACGATGGTCCAGAGGATCTCGACCGTCGTACTTTCATGGAACTTGGCAGCTTCCTGCCCGGTGGAGCGCCGGTGCATCATCATCGACCAGAACATGGCGCCGAAAACGATGATGCCGATCACCACACAGATCCAGAAGATGGTCATGTGCAGGTCAAATACTGCGTGACTGATTTCAGTCGCTCCAGGCGCCATATTCACAGTCCAGGCCGCTTGCGCCTGACTGAAAATCGACCACAACAGGAGGCCCATCCAGACATGTGGATGTCGCATCATTGCGGGTTCCCCTTATCGTTCTTGTTATCCCGCCGGCTTTCACCTGCGGCAAGGGAGCGGCACTTTTCAGACTACGAACTTGAATCGCCGGGCCTTGCTGCCTATGCAGTCGGGCGTCATCAGCTAACTCCATTCAAGACCGAGTATAGACAGCGAGTCCGACCTCGCAACGCGATGTCGTAAATCAACTGAAACACCCGGGGCTTGCACTACAGGCCACGGATGGAGAAGGATGAGGGATAGGTGATGGCAAATCGATATAACGTAGTCGCATCAAAGGTGAAACAATTATGACAAATACGTCTTAGCGGCTTTCATAAGCAAGCTAACTTATGTCTTCCCCTATTTCCTTGCCTTCGTTTACTGGAGTTTTCATGAACACCGCCGCATTGCGCGAGCAGATCAAACTTGCCCAACAACATGAAACCGAAACCGGTCAGCTGACCCGTCAGCTGGAAGTCCAACTGCCACACCTGCACTCCGCCATCCAGATACCGGACGTCGACGCCAAGGGCGTGATGACCCGTTTTGTTGCCGCCTATATAGACCAGGTACCGGACCTGCTCGACGCCGCCAATGCGGTCGCGCGCGAAGCCGGTATCGAATCCCAGATCAAGCCGGTGCTGAAGATCGCCGAGCAATTCTTCATCCAGCCACCGGCAATCATGACCGGTCACGTAGGCCTGGATAGCCTGCTGGACGAGTCCTACCTGGCCCATCGCCTGGTAGAAGAGGTGAACGACCTCTACATCAAACATTTCGGCCAGCCACTGATCCCATTGGACATGACTGTCGCCAACCTGATTGCCCACCAACTGATCGGCGAAGCGTTCGCCAACCAGCTGGATGAGGCTGTTCATCACGCCGTTGACGAAATGCTCAGCGAAGAAAGCTTCGCACTGGAATCCGTCGAGGCCTACCGGGAAAAACTGAACAGCCCGGACACCGGTGCTGCCTGGAAGCGCTGGCCATGCCTGTCACGCCAGCTTGGCGTAGGGCTGGATCTGGATCAGCCGGCCGCCTGAGCCCCTCCAATACTTGTGGGAGCAGCCTTGCTTGCTCCCACAAGGACATTTAACCGGCTGAACCTCTTTCAGTCGCCCCCTCCATGAAAACTTCCCCCGGATTGACTCCGGTGTGGCGAAGCCTGGACGCTTTTTCAGCAGTCTCGACCAGCCAGCCTGCGAAAAGGCGGTTGCTCGGAAGATCTAGAAGCGCGCCTTGGGCGTCGCCATGGGGATCGGAAGGCTACCATCCAAAGGCAGGAAGCAGCCCTTGTCCGCGTCGTAGGCTTTTATTTCACTGGTTTCGATGCTGTAGACCCAGCCATGGATGAACAGCTGACCGTTGGCCATGCGCGAAGCCACGGAGGGGTGAGTGCGCAAATGCTGCAGCTGGGCGATCACGTTTTCTTCGGTCAGCACCTGCATACTTTCGTTTTCATCAGCGCAATTGCAGTTTTCCTGGACCATGGTTTTCGCGACTTCAGCGTGGCGCAACCAGGCCTTTACCGTGGGCATTTTTTCCAGGGTCTGCGGGTTCAGGACCGCCCGCATGGCACCACAATCGGAATGTCCGCAAATGATGATGTGCTGCACACCCAACGCCAGTACCGCGTACTCGATGGCCGTGGAAACACCGCCATTCATTTGCCCGTAAGGGGGTACGACGTTACCCACATTGCGCGCGACAAACAGGTCGCCTGGGGCGCTTTGGGTGATGAGCTCCGGGACGATGCGCGAGTCGGCACACGCGATAAACATTGCTCGTGGCCGCTGGGCCGTGGCGAGTTTCTTGAAGAGTTCTTCCTGCTCTGGAAAGACGTCGCGATGAAAATGTAAAAAGCCGTCAACGATATGCTTCAGCGCTGCATCGGCGCTTTCGACCTCTGGCAGGCCAGAAGCCGACGCAGCCAACGGCTGTTTATCCTTGTCACTCATCATTCTTCCTCTTTGACGCAGTAGGGGAATCTTCCCGTGTTCCAGGCCACACAATGCGTGACCAGCGTACAAAGTCCGCACTTTGCATACTACTCAACCATAGGCCAATAGCCGCTATAGCAGCGACATCTGGGCACCCGGCGGACAAAAGGCCTGGCAATCCAGATTGAAGCCTTCGCGCTGGTTGAGCCCTAGACGTTTTATTGTCTTGGCAAAGCGTTGCGCCAGCAAGTCGGCAAAAGGCCCTTCACCGCGCATGCGAGCCCCGAAGCGACTGTCATACAACTCACCACCACGACTTTGGCAAATCAGACTCAAGACATGGGCTGCGCGTTGCGGGTAGTGGGCCGACAGCCACTCCTCGAACAGCGGTGCAACCTCCAGCGGCAGGCGCAACATCATGTAAGCCGCACTCTGGGCACCGGCCGCATGGGCTTCGGTCAGCAGGCTTTCCAGTTCGCTGTCGTTGATCATCGGAATCATCGGCGAACACAACACACCGACCGGAATGCCAGCCTCTCGCATGACCCGAATCGCCCTCAAGCGTGCCTTGGGTGCCGCGGTTCGCGGTTCAAGAATGCGTTTGAGTTCGTCGTCCAGGCTCGTCAGGCTGATCATCACCGCCACCAATCGCCGCTCGGCCAATTCGGACAACAGATCCAGATCGCGAAGAATCAGCGACCCCTTGGTAATGATGGTCACCGGATGCCGGTAGCGCAGCAGCACTTCAAGGATGTGACGGGTAATCCTGTGTTCGCGCTCGATCGGCTGATAAGGGTCGGTGTTGGAACCGAGATTGATCGGTGCACACTGATAACCACGCTTGGATAACTGTTGCTCAAGCACGTCGGCGGCATTGCTTTTGGCAATTAGCCGGGTCTCGAAATCGAGCCCGGGCGACAGGTCCCAATAAGCATGGCTGGGCCGCGCATAACAGTAGATGCAACCGTGCTCGCAGCCCCGATAGGGATTGATCGAGCGATCGAAGGGCAGATCGGGTGAGTTGTTGCGGGTGATGATGGTTTTCGCCGTTTCGATGCGCACTTCAGTACCTTGGGTCAGCGGCACTTCCTGATACCAACCGTCGTCTTCGGCGACCGAGCGGTTCGGTGCAAAGCGGTTGTGCGGGTTGGTCGCGGTACCGCGGCCACGCGGGGGCAGGGGCGTGATCATTATTAGATCTCTCTGGCTGTACATCCATACAGTACCGGAGAATACATAGACCAGCCAGTACCGTTCGGCCCGCCATTGAGGGGTATTAACCCTTCGGGCACGGCACGTAGCACGCAACTAATAGAGAACTGTCGAGCCGTGCCTGAATATGTTTCAAGCTCTAGCCAATCGATTGAGCAAGCCGGCCCCAATAAGGGCCGGTTGCGTTTTACGGAAGGGGATTACGCGTCGTCGGTTTTTTTCTTCAGCTTCGGGTTCACAAAAAACTGCACGGTCTGGACCTTCGCGTCCGGTACCTTCAATGCGCTGGTATTCACCCGCGTACCCAACTCCTTGGGCACTGACAACCCTTGTTCATTGAGCGTATCGGAGTAACCGCAGGCCACGCACTCGCGGTGCGGCACATCGTCTTCGCTCCACATCATCAACTTGTCCGGCTCGCTGCACGCCGGGCAGACCGCGCCGGCGATAAAGCGTTTCTTGGTTTTGCTCACAGGCCCGTCACTCATGCTGCCGCGTCCTCGTCGAGGCCGCTGTGGCGCAAGAGTGCGTCAATCGACGGCGCACGTCCGCGGAAGTCGACGAACAGCACCATAGGCTCCTGAGAACCGCCGCGGGCCAGGATCGCCTCGCGGAATGCCCGACCGGTGGCGGCGTTGAGCACGCCTTCCTCTTCGAACCTGGAGAACGCGTCGGCCGACAGTACTTCAGCCCACTTGTAGCTGTAATAACCCGCCGCGTAACCGCCGGCAAAAATATGCGCGAAGCTGTTCGGGAAACGGTTGTAGGCCGGTGGCCGCATGACCGAGACCTCATCACGCACGCCTTCGAGCACCTGCAGCACGCTACGGCCATCGCCATGCGTGGCGTGCAGTTCAAAGTCGAACAACGAAAACTCCAGCTGACGGACCATCATCAGGCCGGACTGGAAATTTTTCGCCGCTAGCATCTTCTGCAACAGGTCCTGAGGCAGCGGCTCGCCGGTTTCATAATGGCCGGAGATCAGCGCCAGGCCTTCCGGCTCCCAGCACCAATTCTCCATGAACTGGCTCGGCAGCTCGACCGCATCCCAGGCAACACCATTGATACCGGACACACCCGCATGCTCGACGCGGGTCAGCAGGTGATGCAGGCCATGGCCAAACTCGTGGAACAGCGTGGTGACTTCATCGTGAGTCAGCAGCGCGGGCTTGCCGCTGTCGGCCGGGGTGAAGTTGCACACCAGGTTGGCCACCGGGCTTTGCAGCACGCCTGCGGCGGTACGGCGACGGTCGCGAGCGCCGTCCATCCAGGCACCGCCGCGCTTGTTGGCGCGCGCATAGAGGTCGAAGAAGAAACGACCGACGTGCTCACCGTTTTCCTTGATTTCGAACAGGCGAACATCCGGGTGCCAGGTGTCGAACCCTTCCTGCTCGGCGATTTCGATGCCGTACAGGCGCTGTACGATGGCGAACAGGCCGCTCAGTACCTTGTCGATCGGGAAGTATGCACGCAGTGCTTCCTGGGCAACGCTGTAGCGCTGCTCACGGAGTTTTTCCCCATAGAAACCGCTGTCCCAGCTTTGCAGGTCCGAGCAGCCCTGTTCAGCGGCGTACGCCTTCAACTGCTCCAGATCCTGTGCGGCAAATGGCTTGCTGCGTTTGGCCAGGTCGCGCAGGAAGCTCAGCACCTGATCGCTGGATTCGGCCATTTTGGTGGCCAGGCTCAGCTGCGCGAAACTGCTGTAGCCCAAGAGTTTTGCCAGCTCCTGACGCAAGTCGAGGATTTCTTCCATCACGGGGCCGTTATCGTTCTGACCGGCGTTCGGGCCTTGGTCCGACGCACGGGTGCAGTAAGCGGCGTAGACTTCTTCGCGCAGCGCGCGGTCATGGGCGTAGGTCATCACCGCGAAATAGCTCGGGAATTCCAGGCTGATCAGCCAACCGTCCAGGCCCTTGGCTTGCGCCGCGGCAGCCATCTGCGCCTTGGCCGAATCGGTCAGGCCGGCGAGGGCGGCTTCATCGGTGATGTGTTTGGTCCAGGCCTGGGTGGCATCGAGCAGTTGATTCGAGAAACGGCTGCCCAGTTCGGACAGTTTGCTCTGCACCTCAGCGTAACGCTTCTGTTCGGCTTCCGGCAGGTCGATACCCGACAGGCGGAAGTCACGCAGCGAGTGTTCGAGGATGGTTTTCTGGGCAACGTCAAAACAGGCGGCTTCCGGACTGGTGGCCAAGGCTTCGAACGCCTGGAACAGTTCACGGTTCTGGCCCAGCTCGGTGGAGTAGGCGCTCAGGGCAGGCAGGCAGGACTCGTACGCTTCACGCAACTCAGCGCTGTTGCACACCGCATTGAGGTGGCTGACGGGGCTCCAGGCGGCCCCCAGACGGTCATTGAGCTCGTCCATCACCAGCACCAGGCCGGCCCAGGTCGGTTGTTTGCCCTGGGTCTCGAGGATCCCGGCAATGGCGGCGCGGTTGTCGGCGAGGATCTGTTCGATGGCCGGTTGTACGTGCTCGGCGCGGATCGCCGAGAACGGCGGCAGGTCGTAGGACTGCAAAAGAGGGTTGTTCACGCTCACGGTTGGCACCTTGGCTGGAAGAAACATTGCCCCATCTTAATTACAATCGGCGCCAACCGCAGCTATCAGCAACAGAGAGAGAGCCTATCGTGTCCCTTCGCAAGTACCAGAACCACACCCCCATGCTCGGCAACGGCGCCTTTGTCGACGGCTCGGCGGTGGTGATCGGCGACGTCGAAATAGGCGCGGACAGCTCGGTCTGGCCGTTGACCGTGATTCGCGGTGACATGCACCGTATCCGGATTGGCCAGCGCACCAGCGTGCAGGATGGCTGCGTGCTGCACATCACCCACGCCGGCCCGTTCAACCCGGACGGCTTCCCGTTGCTGATCGGCGATGACGTGACCATTGCGCACAAGGTCATGTTGCACGGATGCACGGTGGGCAACCGGATTCTGATCGGCATGGGCAGCATCGTCATGGACGGTGCCGTCGTCGAGGACGACGTGATCGTCGGCGCCGGCAGCCTGGTGCCACCGGGCAAACGCCTGGAAAGCGGCTACCTGTATGTGGGCAGCCCGGTGAAGCAGGCTCGCCCTTTAACTGACAAGGAGCGGGCCTTTTTTACCTACAGCGCTGCCAACTACGTCAAGCTCAAAGACCTGCATCTGGCCGAAGGCTACGACCAGCTCTGACTCTCACCCAGGAATTTTCATGCATTACCAAAGCGTTTTATTCGACCTTGATGGCACCCTGACCGACCCGCGAGAGGGCATCACCCGTTCCATCCAATTCGCCCTGAGCAAGCTGGGGATCGACGAGCCGGACCTGACCAGGCTCGAACACTTCATCGGCCCGCCCTTACTGCAGGCCTTCATGCAGTTCTACGACTTCGACGAGGCCAAGGCCTGGGAAGCGGTCAATTTCTATCGCGAGCGCTTCAAGGTCACGGGACTGTATGAGAACCGTGTGTTTGACGGCGTGACACCCCTGCTGGAAACCCTCTGCGGGCAGGGCCGGCAGCTGTACATCGCGACATCAAAACCGTGGATTTTCGCCCGGGAAATTGCCCGGCACTTCGACTTCGCCCGGCACTTCAAGGTGATCTACGGCAGCGAACTGGACGGCACCCACACCGACAAGGTCGAGCTGATTGCCCACCTGATGGCCGAAGAGGGCCTGGACCCGAGCACCACCCTGATGATCGGCGACCGCAAACATGACCTGATCGGCGCTCGACGCAACGGGCTGGACGCGGCAGCCGTGGGTTATGGTTTTGGCAGCCATGAAGAGCTAAGTGCTGAACAACCGGCGTATCACTTCGAGACCCTGAGCCAGTTGCATCAGGCATTTTTGCCGCGCTAGTTCAATTGCGGGCACACCAGCACCCAGTGTGGGGCTGGCGTGCCATGCAAAGACCCGTTCAGCCACCTGGCTTTTCTGGCACTGCCAAGGCTTTCAACGCCGCCTTGCGCTGTTCGATCGGCAACCCTCCCAGTCTCTCGACCGCCGCATAAAACGTCGTCCAATCACCACCCGACTGCTTGAACAGTTCGGCAAACGCCGGCACCCATTGGTCATACAGCCCGAACGGCAGCAACCGGGCGTTGTTCATCGGGGCGTTGATCCAGGTATCGAAGCGCTTGTTACCGGCCCAAAGGCTGTCGCGCAGGGTTCGATAGTCGCTGCGCATGCGTTCGAATTCGGCGGCTTTGCGCTGGCGCATCGGCTCCGGCGCCAAGGGTAGCGCATAGAGTTTTTCCAGGCGGGTGCGGGTATCCAGAACCAGTCGGACAAACTGTTCGCGTTGCTGCTCCTGGACCTTACTGGCCGGCGGCAAGCCCCTTGCCGTGCGCCATTGGCGGGTGCCTTCCTGTTCGACAAACGTGGCGAACGACTCGTTGAACTCGGTGTCGTCCTTCACATAGCAACGCTGATGCGCCAGCTCGTGAAAAATCAGGGTCGCCAGGCGCTCATCGCCCCAACCGAGCATCGAATTCATGATCGGGTCATTGAACCAGCCCAGGGTTGAATAGGCCTCCACCCCGCCGATCGAGACATCCATGCCTTGCAGACGCTGCAACGCCGCTTCCCCCCTCGCGGCGCTCTGGCTGTAGTACCCGCGATAGGCCACGCACCCGGCTATGGGAAAGCAATAGTTCTGCGGGTTGAGGGAAAATTCCGGCGTGACGAACACATTCCACACCACATAAGGCCGGCCAATATCGGCGTAGAGGCGATAGCTCTGGTTATCCGGCAAGTGCATGTGCTGGCTGGCGAAGTCCCGGGCTTTTTGTGATTGCCTGAGATGCGCGCGCAGTGTTGCATCGCTGGCCGGGTCGCTGATCACCGTGCTCACAGGCTCGCGCGCCCGCAGCAATTGCAGCTGGCCACTGGCCAACTGGCCGTAGTAACTGACACTCGCACAACCGTTCAGCCATAAAAACAGCACAGCCGGAAACAAAACGCGCAAAACGCGATCAAGTAACCGATGGCTTGGAAGCAGCCTGATCACATCGAATCATCCTTGGGAATTCTGCCCGCAAGACTATCTCGCCTGACTGGAGCTTCGCTATGCGCGTGTTACTGCTGACTGGAGGCCTGCTGATGTTGGCCGGCTGTGCTGGACTGCCCCAACCCGACCCTACACAAGCATGGATCGACCTGGCCCCCCATCCGGAAGACACCACACTGCATGCGCTGGAAGTCGACGATAAGGCGACCCTTGATAAACGCTACTTCGAAGTCTCGCCGGGCCGTCACGAATTGAAGGTGCGCTATCAGTTTGCGGTGCAGCCGACCAACATTGGTCCCGATGCCCAGCCGCTGTGGCGCGATTGCCAGCTGAGCGTGAAGTTCAGCGAGTTCAATGCCGGCCAACGCTATCAGCTACAAGCAGGGAATATCGGTTTTCGGCCGTGGGCCAAACTTTACGATCAGCAGCGAAAAGTCGTAGGCCAGGCGCAACCGGCAGGCTGCCAGGGCACTTGATCGGCGCTATGCTTAGCCAATTACCGCCCGGAAATTGAGCATGCGAAGGTATTTGTTGTTATTTGCCGTCAGTTCGCTGGCCGCCTGTGCCAGCCCCTTGCCGGACGTCAACCCGGCGATGGCCTGGGTCGACTTCGCCATGCCCACGCCCGGCGGAAAGGTATTGATGGCTGAGCGCCTGGACAACCAGCCGCAGCGCGATGGACGGTTCTTCCAGGTCCCGCCTGGCAGTCATGAGCTTATGGTTCGATTTGATTTCGAGGTATTCGGTGGCGGGATGAGCATGAACACCGACCCACAGGAACGGCTGTGCTATCTGACCCTTCGCTATGATCATTTTGAAGCGGGCCAACGCTATCGGCTCGAAGCCCGCTCGCTCGCCTTCACACCCAGCGCCCGGCTGTACAACGCCCAGCGCAAGATCGTCGCCGAAGAACGTCAGGTCAACTGTGTGCCATAAGGCTGATCAGTTGTCGTTCTTCTGATAGATGATTTTCTTGGTGCCATTTTCGCAAGTACCGACCACCATGTTCTGGTCATGCACTTCGTCATTGCTGACGATTTCCAGCGTGTAAGAGGATACGTTGTTGGCCTGGATCTTGGCTTCGATCTCGGCCTTGAGTTCTTCGCAGGGTTTCGGCGCAGCCATGGCCGATGTGGCCAACGCACCGCAGAAAACCGCCAAGGCAAAACGTTTCATGGTTGAAGCTCCCTTGAAGCAGCGCGTACGAACATACACTTAAGCCGCTGCCATTCATTCGACCACAGTTTTGCCCGGCGAGTTCTGATTTGTGGCAACTCCACAAAGGCGCTGTCAGCTGACGAGTGTGCCATCAAGGGTAATGGTGGCATTCAGCACCTTGGACACCGGACAGCCTTCCTTGGCCTTTTTGCTCAGCTCTTCAAATTGCTGCTGGCTGGCGCCGGGGATTTTCGCCTTGAGAATCAGGTGCACCACCGTGATCGCAAAACCACCCTCGACCTGATCCAGCGTGACTTCAGCATGGGTATCGATGGTGGTGGCCTTGAGGCCAGCCTCGCCGAGGATCATCGAAAAGGCCATGGAGAAACAGCCTGCGTGAGCGGCGCCGATCAGTTCTTCCGGGTTGGTGCCTGGGCCACCTTCGAAACGCGCCTTAAAGCCATAGGGTGCATTTTTCAGGACACCGGTTTCGGTCGAGATAGAACCCAGGCCGGTTTTCAGATCGCCGACCCAATGCGCCGATGCTCTCTTCTTGATGCTCATCTTTGCCTCCTCACTGGCGCGAGCGACCGCGCCTTGATGGTTTTCGGTTGTCAGGGATTCTGAGGATAGAAGGCCGGGCAAGGTTCATCCTGTCGAATCGAGCCGTTGATCGGGTAGGCAATTTCAGCTCGGCTATTGAAACTCGGGTATATGCCCACATTGCATGAAACACGCCTTCACATTCGGCAGGTTTTCATTCGAGAGAAAAGCCTGCGCCCCCCATTGGAGAAGCAGGCCATGAAACAGCTGTCCGAGATCAAATTCTCAACCCTGGACCTGGTACCCGTTCGCGAGAACGGCAGCCCCGCCCAATCGCTGCGCAACTCGCTGGACCTGGCGCAACACGTTGAAAAATGGGGCTACAACCGCTTCTGGGTGGCTGAACACCACAACATGGACGGTATCGCCAGCTCCGCGACCTCGGTATTGCTGGGTTACCTGGCCGGCGGGACATCGAGCATCAGGGTCGGCTCAGGGGGCGTCATGCTGCCCAACCATGCACCGCTGGTGATCGCCGAGCAGTTCGGCACCCTGGAAAGCCTGTACCCAGGCCGCATCGACCTTGGACTGGGACGCGCCCCGGGTTCTGACCAAATGACCGCTCGTGCCTTGCGCCGCGAACGCGGCGGCAGCGCCGACGACTTTCCAGAAGATGTCGCCGAACTGGTCCGTTACCTCGGCCCACGTACACCCGATCAACGCATCATCGCCATGCCCGGCACCGGCACCAACGTCCCGGTCTGGTTATTGGGCTCCAGTCTGTTCAGCGCACAACTGGCGGGCGAACGGGGTCTGCCTTACGCCTTTGCCTCGCATTTCGCACCGCGCTACCTGCACGAAGCGATTCGCGTCTACCGCAATCACTTCAAGCCATCTGCAGTACTGGATAAACCCTACGTCATGCTCGGCGTGCCGCTGGTGGCCGCCGACACCGACGAGCAGGCGGACTACCTGGCCACCTCGGTCTACCAACGGATTCTGGCGCTAATGCGCGGGCAAAGCCTGGTTCAGCGCCCCCCGGTGAACAGCATGGACGGCCTGTGGCTGCCTCATGAAAAACAAGCCGTAGGCGATTTCCTGGGGCTGGCGATGGTCGGCAGCCCGGCGAAGATTCGCGGCAAGCTTGAGGTATTGATCGAACAGACCCAGGCCGATGAGCTGATCTTCACCTGCGACCTGTACGAACACGCCGACCGCTTGCACTCCTACGAATTGCTGGCGCAGGTGATGAAGGGCTAAGGCTCAGACAGCGGCCAGAAAAAAGCCGACGCGCTGGCGTCGGCTTTCAACTGCAGCGTGTACTCGGTCTACTTCTTGTAGACGATTTCCTTGGCACCGCCTTCACAGGTACCTACGACTTTTCCGCCAGCGGCAGTACCTTTGTCGACGATCTCCAGCGAATAACCGGAAACACCCTTGGCATCCAGTTTCGCGGCAATTTCGGCTTTCAGCTCTTCACACGGCTTGCCTGCCGCAAAGACTGTTCCCGCCATGCTCAGCAAACCTACAGCCAGAATCAACTTCTTCATCGGTCACGTTCCCTGGTTAGATCAAAAGGATGAACCTCGATGCTCAGGCGATGAACGCCCAAGGCCAAATAGCGCATTGCCATCTCCTGTGGCAATCGGCCAGCGCATAAGTTCAAAAGCCTAGTTCAACCTCAGCTATTGGCAATCCGGAAACCGACCTTGAGTGTCACTTGAAAATGCTCCGCCTTGCCGTCCTTGATGTGGCCCCGGGTTTCAGTCACCTCGAACCACTCCATATGCTTGATGCTCTTGCTGGCCTCGGCCAGTGCGTTATTGATGGCCTCTTCTATGCTGGTGGGGGACGAGCCAACCAGTTCGATTTTCTTGTAAGTGTGATGGTCAGTCATGGCGTTCTCCTTGAAGGTACCTACAGCCTAGCAGTGATTTTTTGTATTTCTTCTGCAGGCCACGGCCATGGACCGGTTCAGATTTTCTGCACTTTCAGGAACGGCTGGAGTCCCAACCCACACACGCCACTCAATCAATGCAGGAGAGTCACCATGGCCAACACCTCGCTACGTAAAGCCTCATTGCAAAGCATGGAAGCTGAGATCGAGAGTCTGCTCAAGTCGTTGGAAAACCTGAAGAGTGATGCCTCGGACGAGTCGCTGAAAACCCTCAAAAGCCTGAAAAGCAACGCCGAGAACGCGCTGAGACACTCGCGCAGCCTGCTCAGCGATGCGTACGAAGAAGTCAAAGTCAAAACCCGTGAAACCGGGATCGCGACCCGCGATTATGCTCAGCAACACCCATGGACCACGACCGGTGTCGCGGTCGGCGCACTGGGTTTGCTGGCGGCTTATCTGCTGTGCAAACGCAGTCGCTAAAGCGTCTGCTGCAGCTCGTTCTTGAGCCATTGCGCCAACTGCCGAGCGCGCCCATCCGCGGCGCGCTTGGGTAGCCACAATGCCAGTTGCGCCGGGGTTTCGGAAAAACCCCAGGGCGCCACCAGGCGACCGGCCTTCAAATCCTCGGCCACCAGCGGCTGCGGGGCAATCGCCACCCCCAGACCGGCCACCGCCGCCTCCAACAGGTAGTACAAATGCTCGAAGCCCTGCCCGTACTTCAACGCCCTGGCGTCGAGGTCATTACGTTGTGCCCAGCTGGGCCAGGCCTGCGGGCGTGAGGTGGTGTGCAGCAAGGGTTCGTTGAGCAGGGCGCTGGCCGGTGCCTGGCGCAGCGCTTCGTAACCAGCGAAGCGGGGGCTCAGCACCGGGCCGATGCGCTCGCTGGTCAGCTCATATACGTGCATGTCCGCCGGCCAGGGCGGCTCGGCAAACACCAACAAGGCATCCAGCCCCGGTCGACGCGGATCAAGATCGCCTTCACCCGCCGACAGGTGCAAGCGCAGATCCGGCAGGTCGGCATTCAGCCGGCCCAGGCGTGGTATGAACCAGCGCGCCAGCAAGCTGCCTGAACACCCGAGCACGAACGGCGCATCGGCATGGCCTTGGGTCAGTTCGCTGCACACCGTGCGCAAACGCTCAAAAGCCTCGCCGCTGGCATCGCGCAAACGCACACCCGCATCTGTGAGTTTCAGGCCGCGTCCGTCCTTGACGAACAGGCTGACCCCCAGATGCGCCTCCAGCACTTTCAATTGCCGGCTGACCGCACCATGGGTGACATGCAATTGCTCCGCCGCCTGACTGACGCTGTTCAAGCGGGCCGTCGCCTCGAAGGCGCGCAAGGCATTGAGCGGGGGAAGGTCGTGGCTCATTTTATCTGTGAGTTTTCCTGACAGGTTGTGGCGATCTTATCGGTTTTCAGCGCAGAACGTCAGGGGTAGAGTGAACCCCATTGTCACTTCATGCATTCACCTGGAGCGCCCCATGACCCAGACTAATCTGCGCAACGGCCCTGATGCCAACGGCCTGTTTGGCGCGTTCGGCGGCCGCTACGTTGCCGAAACCCTGATGCCGTTGATCCTCGACCTGGCCCGCGAATACGAAGCCGCCAAGGAAGATCCTGCATTCAAGGAAGAATTGGCCTACTTCCAGCGCGATTACGTCGGACGCCCAAGCCCGCTGTACTTTGCCGAACGCCTGACCGAATTCTGCGGTGGCGCCAAGATTTACCTCAAGCGCGAAGAGCTGAACCACACCGGCGCGCACAAGATCAACAACTGCATCGGCCAGATTCTGCTGGCGCGGCGCATGGGCAAGAAACGCATCATCGCCGAGACCGGCGCCGGCATGCACGGCGTGGCCACGGCCACCGTGGCCGCGCGCTTTGGCCTGGATTGTGTGATCTACATGGGCACCACGGACATCGAACGCCAACAGGCCAACGTGTTCCGCATGAAACTGCTGGGCGCCGAAGTCATCCCGGTAGTGGCGGGTACGGGCACCCTGAAAGACGCGATGAATGAAGCCCTGCGTGACTGGGTCACCAACGTCGACAGCACGTTCTACCTGATCGGCACTGTGGCCGGCCCGCATCCGTACCCGGCAATGGTCCGCGACTTCCAGGCCGTGATCGGCAAGGAAACCCGCGAGCAGCTGCAAGCCCAGGAAGGCCGCCTGCCGGACAGCCTGGTGGCGTGCATCGGCGGCGGCTCCAATGCCATGGGCCTGTTCCACCCGTTCCTTGATGACAAGAGCGTCGAGATCATCGGTGTCGAAGCCGCCGGCTACGGCATTGAAACCGGCAAGCACGCTGCCAGCCTGAACGGCGGCGTACCCGGTGTACTGCACGGCAACCGTACCTTCCTGCTACAGGACGACGATGGCCAGATCATCGACGCCCACTCGATCTCCGCTGGCCTCGACTACCCGGGCATCGGCCCTGAACACGCCTGGTTGCATGACATCGGCCGCGTTCAGTACACCTCGGTGACCGACGACGAAGCCCTCGCAGCCTTCCACCAATGCTGCCGCCTGGAAGGGATTATTCCTGCATTGGAAAGCGCCCACGCCCTGGCCGAAGTGTTCAAACGCGCACCGACCTTGCCCAAGGATCACCTGATGGTGGTCAACCTGTCCGGTCGTGGCGACAAAGACATGCAAACTGTGATGCACCATATGGAACAGTCCCAGCAGGAGAAACACTGATGAGCCGCCTGCAAAAGCGCTTTGCCGAACTCAAGGAACAGAACCGCGCGGCCCTGGTGACCTTCGTCACCGCTGGCGACCCGAGCTATGACACCTCACTGGCGATCCTCAAGGGGCTGCCAGAGGCCGGTGCCGACGTGATCGAGTTGGGCATGCCCTTCACCGATCCGATGGCCGATGGCCCGGCGATCCAGCTCGCCAACATCCGCGCCTTGGGCGCCAAGCAGAACCTGGCGAAAACCCTGCAAATGGTCCGCGAGTTCCGTGAAGGCAACAACGACACGCCACTGGTGCTGATGGGTTACTTCAACCCGATCCACCATTACGGCGTTCCGCGCTTCATCGCGGAGGCCAAGGAAGCCGGCGTTGATGGCCTGATCGTGGTCGACATGCCACCCGAGCATAACGGCGAGCTGTGCGACCCGGCACAAGCGGCTGGCATCGACTTCATCCGCCTGACCACCCCGACCACCGACGACGTGCGCCTGCCGACCGTGCTCAACGGCAGCTCCGGATTCGTTTACTACGTATCGGTGGCAGGCGTGACGGGCGCAGGTGCAGCCACGCTGGAACACGTCGAAGAAGCGGTGGCCCGTCTGCGTCGCCATACCGACCTGCCGATCAGCATCGGCTTCGGTATCCGTACCCCAGAGCAAGCGGCGTCCATCGCCCGCCTGGCCGACGGCGTGGTCGTGGGGTCGGCGCTGATCGACCATATCGCCAATGCGGCCACGCCGCAGCAAGCCATTGATGACGTATTACGCCTGTGTTCGGCGCTGTCCGAAGGCGTGCGCAACGCTCGCGTCGGTTGAAACCTGCCGGATCGTTCCCGCGTTCGCGCGTGGGAGCGATCCGGCTCGCTCAAAACATCGACAAATCCAGCGGCCGGATAGCGCCCATCCAGACGGCGTGGTCGGTGTGATCGGCCAGGTCATCACCGGTGTCGGGATGCAAGAACACCACCAAGCCTTTGCGATTGAGCGCCAGCCACGGCAACACCACGCCCAGATACTGCGGCTCGAACGCCAACTGACAACTCCAGTCCGGATGTGGGCCGACAGGCCGTTCGTGAACCCGCCCCATCTTCAGCGGAAACAGCTGCGCAGCCTGCTCACACAAGGCCCGCGCCTGGTCGATCGTGTTCGCGTCGAAATAAACGTGGGCGTGGTAGCCCTTGATCCTTTGCATAGTGCTCTCGTGTATCGGAATTCATTTCCCTGACACAACGCTACACCGCAATCGCCGGCAGGGCCAAGCCCGTCAGCGAGTCTGCGCGCGGTGAAAAAACAGAAATTCGTAACCTTTCTCGGCTGGACCCCGCACCCGATGAACGTGCAACTGAATATGCGCTACCTCAAGGGTGGCGAGGGAGCTTGCCCCCGCTCGAGCGCGAAGCGGTCGCAAACCCGAACACCGCATTGCACCCGAGAGAACCGGAGTGGGCGGTTTTTGGGTTGCTTTGCAACCCAGCGGGAGCAAGCTCCCTCGCTACAATGCTTTATCCTGTCGCCTTTGAACGATTCCGACCAAGAGGCCCCATGGCAATCCCCAGTCGCCATTCGCTCTTTCCCTTTCTTCGCTGGCTGCCCCGGCAAACCCGCGCCAGCGTTGGACGTGACCTGGTTGTAGGCCTGAGTGGGGCGATTCTTGCGTTACCGCAATCCATTGCCTATGCGCTGATCGCTGGCCTGCCGCCGGAATATGGCCTTTATGCTGCCATCGTCCCGGTCCTGATCGCCTGTCTGTGGGGCTCCTCCTGGCATTTGATCTGTGGCCCTACGGCAGCCATCTCCATTGTTCTGTACGCCAGTGTCAGTCCTCTGGCTGTGCCCGAGTCACAGGACTACATCACACTGATCCTGTTGCTGACGTTCCTCGCTGGCGTTTTCCAGTGGCTGCTCGGCCTGCTGCGCTTCGGCGCCTTGGTGAACTTCGTCTCCCATTCCGTGGTGCTGGGGTTCACCCTGGGCGCGGCGGTGGTGATCGCCCTCGGGCAGTTGCCCAACCTGCTGGGGCTGGACCTGCCGAATCAGGCGACTGCGCTCAACAGCCTGGTGTCGTTGGTCAGTCATGTCGATGCGTTGGATAAACCGTCGCTGGTGCTGGGGCTCGGCACACTGGCAGTGGGCATCGCCCTGAAACTGCTGCTGCCTCGCTGGCCGAGCCTGCTGATCACGCTGGTGCTCAGCGCAGTCGTCGTGTGGCTGTGGCCCTCGATGTTTGGCCATGTGCATCTGGTCAGTTCGTTCGTCGGCCGCTGGCCACCCCTGAGTCCACTGCCACTGGACCTGGACCTGATGTTGCGTCTGCTGCCCAGCGCGGTGGCCGTCGGCATGCTCGGGCTGGTGACCAGTCTGTCGATCGCCCGCTCGTTGTCGGCACGTTCACAACAGCTGCTCGATGCGAACCAGGAGGTTCGCGCGCAGGGCCTTTCCAATATCGTTGGCAGTTTTTTCTCAGGCTCCTTGTCGGCAGGCTCATTTACCCGTTCGGGCTTGAGTTATGAGGCAGGTGCCTGCTCACCCTTGGCCGGGGTGTTCTCCGCGCTGTGGGTTGCGTTGTTCGCCGTGGCCGGCGCTTCTCTCATCGCGCATATCCCGATCCCCGCCATGGCTGGCAGCATTTTGCTGATCTGTTGGGGGTTGGTGGATCATCGCGGCATTCGAGCCTTGTTCCGGGTCAGCCGGGCCGAATTTGTAGTAATGGCACTGACCTGCGTCGCCACGCTGTTGCTGGAACTACAAACAGCGATCTATGCCGGGGTGCTGGTGTCGCTGTTTTTCTACCTCAAGCGCACCTCGCAGCCCCGCGTGCAGCAATGGAGCGAAGGTGATGAAGAGATTCTGCGGGTTGGCGGCTCGATTTTTTTCGGCGCCAGCCATTACCTGCAAGTACGCCTGCAACGCACGAAAGGCCTGAAGGTGGTGATTGAGGCCCAGTACATCAACTTCATCGACTATTCAGGCGTGGAAATGCTGCACCAGGAAGCACGAAGGTTGCTCAGGCAGGACCGCAGCCTGACCCTGCGCCGAGCGCGTGGGCATGTGGTCGAGGAACTGAGAAAACTCGAAGGGGCGCAGAAGTGCCCGATCCGGTTTGAGGACTGATCCAGCATTGGCGTCGTGGCCATTCGCGAGCTTGCCCGCGAAGTCATTATAGCGCCAACTGGCGTCGCAACTCGGCCAGCACCGGCGCCGTGTCCGGGCGCACACCACGCCACAGGAAAAAGGCTTCGGCCGCCTGCTCGGCGAGCATGCCCAAACCATCCATCGCCACCGCAGCGCCCTGTTCGCTGGCCCAACGGCAGAACGAGGTGGGATCCTTGCCGTACATCATGTCGTAGCACACCGTCTTGCCAGGTTCGATCAGGCTGCTGGCAATGGGCGGTACATCACCTGACAGACTGGCCGACGTCGCATTGATGATCAGGTCCACCGGCTCACGCAGCCAGTCGAAGCCACTGGCAGACACAGGCCCCAGGTCGGCGAACAGTTCAGCCAGCCGCTCAGCCTTTTCTACCGTACGATTGGCGATGATCACCGACGATGGCTGCTCGGCCAGTAGCGGCTCCAGCGCACCCCGTACCGCGCCACCCGCGCCCAGCAGCAGAATGCGTTTACCGCGCAGGCTGAACCCGGCGTTGACCGTCAGGTCCCGCACCAGTCCGGCACCATCGGTGTTGTCCCCCAACAGACTGCCATCGGCCAGTTTGCTCAGGGTGTTGACCGCCCCGGCCCGCTGCGCCCGCGCTGTCAGGCTATCGGCCAGGCGATAGGCCTCTTCCTTGAACGGCACCGTGACATTGGCACCGCACCCGTCGCTGAAAAACGCCCGGGCACAGCCTGTAAAGTCATCCAGTGGCGCCAACAGGGTGTTGTAGTCCAGATGCTGAGCGGTCTGTTTCGCGAACAGGCGATGGATCAATGGCGATTTGCTGTGACCAATCGGGTTACCGAAAACGACATAACGGTCCATCGGGATTCCTCGTTCAGGCCTCAGCCAGCCAGTCGCGGTCTTGCAGGAAATACTCGGTCAGGCGCGCTTCTTCGCTACCAGGCTCGGGCTTCCAGTCATAGCCCCAACGGACTTGCGGCGGCAACGACATCAGGATCGATTCGGTACGCCCGCCCGATTGCAGGCCGAACAGGGTGCCTCGGTCGTAAACCAGGTTGAACTCGACGTAACGCCCACGGCGGAACTCCTGGAACTCACGCTGTTGCTCGGTGAAGGCCTGGGTCTTGCGCTGTTGCACAATCGGCAGATAAGCGTCGATGTAGGCGTCGCCAATGGCGCGCATAAAGGCGAAGCAGGTGTCGAAATCCCACTCGTTCAGGTCATCGAAGAACAGACCGCCGATGCCCCGGGGTTCATTACGATGCTTGATGTGGAAGTAGCTGTCGCACCAGTCCTTGTACCGGCTGTAGACGTCCGGCCCGAACGGCGCGCACGCCTCGGCAGCCACGCGATGCCAATGCACGCAGTCATCGATGTTGCCGTAGTAAGGGGTCAGGTCAAAGCCGCCGCCAAACCACCAGACCGGCTCTTCACCTTCTTTCTCAGCGATGAAAAAACGCACATTGGCGTGGGAAGTCGGCACATGAGGATTGTGCGGGTGAATCACCAGCGACACGCCGAGGGCTTCGAAGCCGCGTCCGGCCAATTCTGGCCGATGAGCACTGGCGGACGGCGGTAGACCACTGCCAAAGACGTGGGAAAAATTGACGCCGCCTTTCTCGATCACTGCACCGTTCTCGATCACCCGCGTTCGACCGCCACCGCCGGCTGGGCGGGTCCAGGCGTCTTCGACGAAGTGCGTGCCACCGTCTTCGGTTTCCAGCGCAGCACAAATGCGGTCTTGCAGGTCGAGCAGATAGGCTTTAACGGCTTCGGTGCGGGTAGTCATGGCATCACCTTGAATCGGGCAAAGCTACGCGGCGCTCGATCAGAACGGCGGCCAGCGCAAATGGGCGCGTAGCATACCACTGCACCCGTGCCCGCCGCAGTTGACGAAGATCAAGCTTAGGAGTCCGATAGGGCGCTACGCAATACCACCCAAGGAGAGTGCAGATGGCCAAACGTATCCAGTTCCGCGCCCACGGCGGCCCCGAAGTGCTTGAGTATGTGGATTATCAGCCGACCGAACCGGGCCCGCAGCAGGTGCGTGTCAGCAACAAGGCCATCGGCCTGAACTTCATCGACACCTACTTCCGTAGCGGGCTCTATGCTCCGCCGGCCCTGCCATCGGGCCTTGGCGCAGAAGGTGCTGGCGTGGTCGATGCGGTGGGCCGTGACGTGACGCGCTTCAAGGTCGGTGACCGCGTGGCATATGGCAGCGGCCCGCTGGGGGCCTACAGCGACCTGCATACCTTGCCACAAGACAACCTGGTGCACCTGCCGGATGCTATCAGCTTCGA
The DNA here is from genome assembly GCF_900187535.1 of Pseudomonas sp. Irchel s3a18. Lineage (NCBI taxonomy): Bacteria > Pseudomonadati > Pseudomonadota > Gammaproteobacteria > Pseudomonadales > Pseudomonadaceae > Pseudomonas > Pseudomonas sp. Irchel s3a18. The sequence goes on from NZ_FYDV01000011.1 coordinate 78,969, forward strand.
ACAGGCCGCAGGCGTCATGCTCAAAGGGCTGACCGTGCAGTACCTGTTGCGTCAGACCTATGAACTCAAGGGTGGCGAAACCATCCTGTTCCACGCCGCTGCCGGTGGTGTCGGTTCGTTGGCCTGCCAATGGGCCAAGGCCTTGGGCGTGAAGCTGATCGGCACCGTCAGCTCTCCGGAAAAAGCCGCGCTGGCCAAGGCCAACGGTGCCTGGGCAACGATTGACTACAGCCATGAAGACGTCGCTCAACGGGTGCTGGAGCTGACGGACGGCAAGAAATGTCCGGTGGTCTACGACGGCGTCGGCAAGGACACCTGGCTGACCTCGCTCGATTGCACGGCACCACGCGGGCTGGTGGTGAGCTTCGGCAACGCCTCGGGAGCGGTGGACGGGGTGAACCTGGGGATTCTGGCGGCGAAGGGCTCGCTGTATGTCACCCGTCCCACCCTGGGGACTTACGCCAACAACGCTGAAAACCTGCAAACGATGGCCGATGAGCTGTTTGCAATGATCATCGACGGCAAGCTCAGGGTCGACATCAGCCAGCGTTACTCACTGGCTGACGCGGCGAAGGCGCAGACTGAGTTGTCGGCGCGACGCACTACTGGGTCGACAGTGTTGCTGCCTTAAACCTGAAGGGCGGCGAGGGGACATCCCCCTCGTCGCAGGGCCTCAGCCCGCGCGCACCACCTGACCGGTCGCCAGGTCGCGTATCACGCTCGGATTTTTACGGCCGCCCAGATTCCCGCCGAGCACCAGGTCGACTTGCCCGCGGAAATACTGCTCGACGCGAATCCGCGTGCGCGCCGCCGGCCGCCCCTGAGGGTTGGCGGAGGTCGACACCAGTGGCCCGACCAACGCGCACAAATCCCGAACCAGCGGGTGATCGCTGACACGCAAGGCCACGGTCTCATGGACCCCGGTGATCCATTGCGGCAGCAAGTTCTGATGGGGGACCAGCCAGGTGTTCGGCCCCGGCCAGGTACTGGCCATGCGATCGAGCCACAGATCCGGAAAATCTTCGAACAGGAAGTCGAACTGGCGAATATTGTCGGCAATCAGGATCAGGCCCTTGTCCACCGAGCGCCCCTTGATCGCCAGCAAGCGATACACCGCCTCTTCGTCCCACGGGTCGCACCCCAGGCCCCACACAGCTTCGGTTGGATAGGCAATCACCGCGCCTGCGCGAACTGCTTGTGCGGCTTGTTGCACACGCCAACTGTTGACCATGACCAACTCTCCAAAATTAAGCTGCGCGCAGTTTACCGATCTTCCTTATAAAACCCAGCTCATGAAACTAGCTTAGGCGTGCAAACCAGCGTCCGCCTTCGCACACCGCTCGCCCATCCATTTCCAGCTCGGTCAGTGCAATCAGGACCTTGGGCAAGGGCCAACCGGCTGCATCAGCCAAGGCTTCGCTGGTGTGCGCAGCGGCAAACAGCAGGCACAGCAGCGGGTGATCGACAGGTTCCGGTGCCTCTGTGGATAACGGCAGGTATTGCCAACCGCGCAGGCCTTCGAGAATGTGCTCGATGGTTTCCACCAGCACTGCGCCATCGCGAATCAATTGATGACAGCCACGGGCAGCGGGATGATGGATCGACCCTGGAATCGCGTAGACCTCGCGCCCTTGCTCCGCCGCCAGCCTTGCCGTGATCAACGAGCCGCTGGCGACACTGGCCTCGACCACCAACACGCCGAGGGACAAGCCACTGATGATCCGGTTGCGACGTGGGAAGTTGCTGGCGTGCGGACCGGCATCCAGCGGGAACTCGGAAACCACCGCACTGCCGTACGCGAGCATCGCGTCAAAAATTCGCCGATTGCGCTGTGGATAAAAATTTTCCAGGCCCGTGCCGAGCACCCCGACCGTTTGCCCTCCGACATCCAGGGCGGCTTGATGGGCGACGGCATCGATACCCAGCGCCAAGCCACTGGTGATGACAAAACCGGCGCCTGCCAGGCTGCGCGAAAATGCTACGGCGGTGTCCATTCCCGGTCTCGATGCGCGCCGGCTGCCGACGATCGCCAATTGCGGTTTGTCCAGAATCGCGGGATCACCCGCGACAAACAACAGCGGTGGCGGATCACTGATCTCTGCCAGCAATGCCGGGTAGCCTGGCTGACCAAGCATCAATAAATGCTGGCCCTCATGCTCTAACCAGGCCAGTGCATGATAGGCAGCATCACGAATCAGCGGACTGCGCCGGGCCTCGGCACACGCCACTGGCAACCCCAGGGCACGCCAGGCACTGGCCGGCGCACTGATGGCTTTGGAGGCCGAGCCAAAGGCTTCCAGCAGCTTTTGAAACCGTCGCGGGCCGAGCTCCGGCAGGCGATGCAAACGTAAACGGGCTTCCAGTTCCGCCGGTGAAACCGACCCGCATGCAGACTGCGACATAAGATCATCCTTGATCGTGAGTGGCCTGTAGAGCCGGGAACAAGCTGTGGATAAGTCTGTTGGTAACTTGTTGAGTCTTTTACGGATTGCGTACCTTGTCCATCACCGCCAGGGATCGTGAAGCACTGAGCACCAGGCCATAGCTGAGCTTTTCGTAGGTCCGGAAAACCATCAACAGACCGGCGCGCTCATCGGGCATTTTCACTTCATCGCCGGCCACTTGGTCGCGCACGGTCTCACCGGTCTTCATCACCGCCAACACGTTGCCCTCGGTCAACCCGTCGCGACGCCCCTTGTTGAGGGTCACCACATCCAGCACACCGATCTGGGTCACGCCCCGCGGCACGTCGATGATCAAGCCCTGAACCTCGGAAGCGGGGGCAGCGGGCATGAAGGTCGAATTGATCGCCCGTTCCTCGCCACTCAACAGCCGATCACCGAGTCGAACCTCTTGGGTAGTACGCTGCAAGGCGAGGGTGGTGATATCACCCTGGGTATCGATGATCTCGCCCGTGCCGATGTCATCGGCGTTGATGCCTAATAGCTCCTGGCTCTGCGGATCGGTGTACACCTTGCCCTGACGGAAGATGCCGTACACCGACTGCGCTGGATCAAAGGTGCCGCGGGCGAACACCCGGTCACCGCCGCCACTGAGCACCCGCTCGTCATCACCGGCCACGACGTAGGGCGCGCGGTCGAAATCCTGCGCCTTGTCGACGATGCGGTTGCCCAGCAGGAAGCTGTTGATCGCATGCAGCGGAATGCTGGCGATGGCGTCGACCACAGGTGCGCGACGAACCTGTGGTGAAAGCTTGACGGTGCCCCGCGAGGCGCCGCGATTGAGGGTCAGGCGTGGCTGCCCGTCGATGTAGACCAGCGACAGTGTGTCGCCGGGGTAGATGAGGTTGGGGTTTTCAATGTGCGGGTTGACCTGCCAGAGCTCGGGCCATTTCCAGGGCTCACGCAGGTATTTGCCGGAGATGTCCCAGAGTGTGTCACCGACCATGACGGTGTATTGCGCAGGAAAACCCTCGCGAAGTTGTACTTGCCCATGCGCGAAACCGGCCGAGACCAGAAGCAGCAGGGCGAGTAGTGATTTCCTCATGCGGTGAATCCCTTTATTATGTAGGTTCGCGTAAAACGCCAGAGCCTCTGTGGCTCGCTCCCCAGGGGGCGACGTTTTACAGCCGTCGCCGGCCTCATCGCAGCCACCAGGCGATCGGCCCTGACCTTACTTCACACGTGCAGCAATTACGCTTATGGCCATTTTGAACATCCTCGAATTCCCCGACCCGCGCCTGCGTACGATCGCCAAACCGGTGACCGTAGTGGACGACGAAGTGCGGCAGTTGGTCGATGACATGTTTGAAACAATGTATGAAGCTCCAGGCATCGGCCTCGCAGCGACCCAGGTCAACGTGCACAAACGTATCGTGGTCATGGACCTGTCCGAAGACCGTAGCGAACCCCGGGTGTTCATCAACCCCGAATTCGAAACCCTGACCGACGAGATGGATCAGTATCAGGAAGGCTGCCTCTCGGTACCGGGCTTCTATGAAAACGTCGATCGTCCGCAGAAGGTCAAGATCAAGGCCCTGGATCGCGACGGCAAGCCGTACGAGCTCATCGCCGAAGGCCTGCTGGCGGTGTGCATCCAGCATGAATGCGACCACCTGAACGGCAAATTGTTCGTCGACTACCTGTCCACGCTCAAACGCGACCGGATCAAGAAGAAGCTGGAAAAGCTCCATCGCCAGAACGCTTGATTCCTTTCTTCCAAAGGCTTGCTGCGGCAAGCCTTTTTCTTTTGTGACCGTTTTGTAATCGAGAGTTTCAATGACTGAGCCACTGCGCATCGTCTTTGCCGGCACCCCCGAATTTGCCGCCGAACACCTCAAGGCCCTGCTCGCCAGCCCTTACGAGATCGTCGCGGTCTACACCCAGCCGGACCGTCCGGCAGGTCGCGGGCAAAAACTGATGCCCAGCCCGGTCAAGCAACTGGCTCTGGAACACAACATCCCGGTGCTGCAACCGCCGACCCTGCGCAATGCCGAGGCTCAGGCAGAACTGGCGGCGCTGAAGCCGGACTTGATGGTAGTGGTCGCCTATGGCTTGATCCTGCCGCAGGTGGTGCTGGATATCCCGCGCCTGGGTTGCATCAACAGTCACGCCTCCCTGCTGCCACGCTGGCGCGGTGCGGCGCCGATCCAGCGCGCCGTCGAAGCGGGCGATGGTGAAAGCGGCGTGACCGTGATGCGCATGGAAGCCGGCCTGGACACCGGGCCGATGCTGCTCAAGGTCAGCACACCGATCAGCGCCCAGGACACCGGCGGCATGCTGCACGACCGCCTGGCCGAAATGGGTCCGCCCGCCGTGATCCAGGCCATTGCCGGGCTGGCAGCGGGGACGCTGGAAGGTGAAGTGCAGGACGACAGCCTCGCCACCTACGCCCACAAATTGAACAAGGACGAGGCACGTATCGACTGGAGTCGCCCGGCCGTTGAGCTGGAGCGCCTGGTTCGTGCGTTCAACCCGTGGCCGATCTGCCACAGCACGCTCAATGGCGAGGCCTTGAAAGTCCTCGCAGCCAGCCTGGCCGACGGCAAAGGCGCACCGGGCGAAGTCCTGGGTGCCAGCAAGGACGGCTTGATCGTTGCCTGCGGTGAGCAGACGCTGTGCCTGACCCGCCTGCAATTGCCCGGTGGCAAGGCGCTTAACTTCAGCGATTTGTTCAACAGCCGTCGCGAGAAGTTCGCCATCGGTACCGTGCTCGGTCAAGCGGTGGACGCCCAATGAATCCACGTCTGGCCGCCGCCAAGGCATTGGCTGCCGTTCTCAGCGGAAAAGCCTCGCTCAACAGTTCTTTGCCGACGCAAATGGACAAGGTCGAAGACCGCGACCGCGGCTTCACCCAGGACCTGGCCTTTGGTACTGCACGCTGGCAGCCGCGCTTGTCGGCACTGGCGAGCAAGCTGCTGCAAAAACCGTTCAAGGCCGCCGATGCCGATGTCGAGGCGCTGCTGCTGGTGGGGTTGTATCAGCTGCTTTACACCCGAGTCCCGGCCCACGCGGCCATCGGCGAAACCGTGGGGTGCGCCGACAAGCTGAAAAAACCATGGGCCAAGGCCCTGCTCAACGCTGTACTGCGCCGCGCCCAGCGTGAGAGCGAAGCGCTGCTGGCCGAGCTTGAACACGACCCGGTGGTTCGCACCGCCCATCCGCGCTGGCTGCAAAAGTCCCTCAAGGCCTTCTGGCCCCAGCAATGGGAAGCCATTTGTGCCGCGAACAACGCGCACCCACCGATGATTCTGCGGGTCAACCGTCGCCATCATGCCCGCGATGCCTACCTCGCGTTGCTGGGCGATGCGGGTGTGGCTGCCCAGCCGTGCCTGTTCAGCCAGGACGGTATCGTGCTCGAGGAACCGGGTGACGTGCGCAAGCTACCCGGCTTTGCCGAAGGCTGGATCAGCGTGCAGGACGAGGCCGCACAACTGGCCGCTGACCTGCTGGACCTGGCACCAGGCCAACGAGTGCTCGATGCCTGCTGCGCACCGGGCGGCAAGACCTGCCACATTCTCGAAGTCGAGCCTGCACTCGCGGGCGTGGTGGCGGTGGACCTGGAAGCCAAACGCCTGGTACGGGTGAAGGAAAACCTTGAGCGACTGGGGCTGAACGCCGAACTGATCGCCGCCGATGGCCGCGACACCCAAGCCTGGTGGGACGGCAAGTCGTTCCAGCGCATCCTGCTCGATGCGCCATGCTCGGCCACTGGCGTGATTCGCCGCCATCCGGACATCAAGCTGACCCGTCAACCGGATGACATCGCGGCGTTGGCGGTGCTTCAGGGCGAACTGCTCGATGCCCTGTGGCCGACCCTGGAAGTCGGTGGCATTCTGCTTTACGCCACCTGCTCCACATTGCCCACCGAGAACACCGAAGTCATCGAAGCCTTCCTGGGCCGCACCCCGGGTGCTCGCGAACTGGACATCGCCAGCCAGGCCGGCATCAAGCAACCCCACGGCCGCCAGTTGCTCGCGCAAGAAGGTGGGCACGACGGGTTCTATTACGCCAAGCTGATCAAGATCGCCGCCACACGCGGCTAAACGGTTTTAAGGGAGTGACTGGATGAAGATCATCATCCTCGGTGCAGGTCAGGTTGGCGGTACGCTGGCAGAACACCTGGCCAGCGAAGCGAATGACATCACCGTGGTCGACACCGACGGCGAACGCCTGCGCGACCTCGGTGATCGCCTCGACATTCGGACGGTGCAAGGGCGCGGCTCGTTGCCGACCGTGCTCCGTCAGGCGGGCGCCGATGACGCCGACATGCTGGTCGCGGTGACCAACAGCGACGAAACCAACATGGTCGCCTGCCAGGTCGCCCACACCCTGTTCCACACGCCGACCAAGATCGCCCGGGTTCGCGAAGCCGCGTACCTGACCCGCGCCGGCCTGTTCGACAACGATGCGATTCCGGTGGACGTGTTGATCAGCCCGGAACAAGTGGTGACCAACTACATCAAGCGCCTGATCGAACACCCCGGTGCCCTGCAGGTGATCGACTTCGCCGAGGGCAAGGCGCAGCTGGTAGCGGTCAAGGCGTACTACGGCGGGCCGCTGGTGGGTCATCAACTGCGTCAATTGCGCGAGCACATGCCCAACGTCGACACCCGCGTCGCAGCGATTTTCCGACGCGATCGCCCGCTCCTGCCGCAAGGCGATACGGTGATCGAAGCCGATGACGAAGTATTTTTCATCGCAGCCAAAGCGAATATTCGTGCAGTGATGAGCGAAATGCGCCGCCTCGATGAAAGCTACAAACGCATCGTGATCGCCGGCGGCGGACAGATCGGCGAGCGCTTGGCCGAAGCCATCGAAAGCCGTTACCAAGTGAAGATCATCGAAATGAACCCGGCGCGCTGCCGCTACCTGTCGGACACCCTCGACAGCACGGTCGTACTGCAGGGCAGTGCCTCGGACCGCGACTTGCTGATGGAAGAGAACATCGCCGACGCCGATATCTTCCTGGCCCTGACCAACGACGACGAAGCCAACATCATGTCGTCGCTGCTGGCCAAGCGCCTGGGCGCGAAAAAGGTGATGACCATCATCAACAACCCGGCCTATGTCGACCTGATCCAGGGCGGTGACATCGACATTGCCATCAGCCCCCAGCTGGCGACCATCGGCACCTTGCTGGCGCACGTACGTCGCGGCGATATCGTCAGCGTGCACTCCCTGCGACGTGGCGCGGCAGAAGCCATCGAGGCCATTGCCCATGGCGATATGAAGTCGAGCAAGGTCATCGGCAAGGCCATCGAAAACATCGCCTTGCCGCCAGGCACCACCATCGGCGCGATTATTCGCGACGAAGAAGTGCTGATCGCCCACGACGACACCGTGATCGAAGCGGGCGACCACGTGATTCTGTTCCTTGTGGATAAAAAGCACATTCGCGATGTGGAGAAGTTATTCCACGTGGGCCTGAGCTTCTTCTGAAACACTACTGATCGTTCCCACGCTCTGCGTGGGAACGATCTCTTCAGAAGCCTTTCACTTCCAATTGAAGGACATTACCCATGCTCGAATCCCTGGAAAAAATGCTTACCAAGGGTGTGGATAACTCACTGCTGCGGTTCGGGTTGGGCAAGGGCTATCTGGATCTTGGGGAAAATGCCAAGGCTGCCGAACATTTCCAGCGCTGCGTCGAATTCGATCCGAAATACTCCGCGGCCTGGAAGCTATTGGGCAAGGCCCATCTGGCGCTGAAGGATTATCCAGCCGCGCGTCAGGCCTGGGAGCAGGGGCTTGAAGCCGCCCGCGTCCATGGCGACAAGCAGGCGGAAAAGGAAATGACCGTGTTTCTGAAAAAGCTCGAACGCCAGGCGCAGTGACTATGCTGCACCTGACCGGCCTGCGCCAGGTTATCCACAGGTCGGTCCGGCGAGCTCAATACCAGCGCGCTTCACCCGGCGGGCGTTTCTTGAAGCGCTTCATGCTCCACATGTACTGGCTCGGATAAGCGCGCACGTACCGCTCGACCACCTGGCTCATGGCCGCGCAGGAGGTCTCGGTATCGGTGCTGTACATGGCCTCTGGCGCCGCTTCCAGAATCACTTTGTAACCTGAACCATCCGGCAGGCGCAGGGCATGCAGGAACACACCAACGGCTTTGCCGCCGGCCAGCATGTTTGGCACAAACTTGCTGGTCAGGGCCTTGGTGGCGAAGAAGGGCACGAAGATACCGGCGGATTCGGCCGGCTCCGGGTCGGCCGGAATGCCAACAGCCCCGCCTTTGCGGACTTCCTTGATGACACTGAGGATGCCTTCCTTGGTCGAAGCGGCAACCCGGTTGCCCAATTGCACCCGTTGCTTGCGCAGCAACTCGTCCACGGCCTTGAGCTTGGGCGGGCGGTAGAAAATGATCGGCTTGCACTGGCTGCAGTAAAAATGGTTCAGCACTTCCCAGTTGCCCAGATGGCTGGTGATGCCGACCACGCCCTTGCCCGAGGCCAACGCCGCCTTGAGCACATCGAGGCCTTCGACTTCACGCACCAGGTCAATGGAGCGCTGAGCCGGCCAGATCCAGGCGCAGGCGCTTTCGGTCAGGGATTTACCGATGTCCTTGAGGCTCTGCCCGACCAGGCGTTCGCGCTCGGCGGCGTCCATTTCAGGGAAGCACTTGGCGAGGTTGATCCGCACCACGTCGCGGGAGCGGTTGGGGATTTTCCACATCATCCAGCCAATCGCGGCACCGACCGTTTGTACTGCCCGCCACGGAAGCAGGGCAAACAACCGCAGAGCGCCTACCAGCAAGGCGCCTTTCAACTTATCCACAGGTCACTCCTGATCTCTTGTGCTGTGTGCGAACCGCACATTCTAACCGCGTGCCGCCAATGTGGCGTAACGATCACAATCGGTGGTGTGATCCATGACCATGCCCGATGCCTGCATCAGGGCATAGCAAATGGTCGGCCCGACAAAGGTGAACCCGGCTTTTTTCAAGCCTTTGCTCATTTCCACGGCGACCGGCGTCACGGCCGGGACCTGACTGCGATCCTTGAAATGGTTGATCGCAGGCGCGTCCCCGACGAACGACCAGAGAAACGCCACCGGGTCTTCCAGCGCTAGCCAGGCCTGGGCATTGCGCCGGGCGGCGTTGAGTTTCAGACGGTTGCGAATGATCCCCGGATCGAGCATCAGATCGTCTATTTCGGCATCGCTCATTTGCGCCACGCGCTGCACGTCGAAGCCGAACAGCACCTCACGGTAGCGCTCGCGCTTCTTCAGCACGGTGATCCACGACAGGCCCGCCTGGAACCCTTCGAGCAAAAGCAACTCGAACAAGCGCTGCGCATCGCGTAGCGGTACGCCCCACTCCTGATCGTGATAAGCCATGTACAACGGATCGTCGGAACACCAAAAGCAGCGTGGCATAAGGCTCCAGGGGGCGTGCGCACGAACGAATCGGGTATACTCCCGCTCTTTAAATCGCAGCCCAAGAAACAGGTGAATTTCGTGAGCCAGCCTACGCCAGCCGTGCGTACCTTCCAAGACTTGATCCTCGCCCTCCAGCAATACTGGGCCGAGCAAGGTTGTGTGGTACTTCAGCCCTACGATATGGAAGTAGGCGCCGGCACTTTCCATACTGCCACGTTCCTGCGCGCCATCGGCCCGGAAACCTGGAACGCCGCTTATGTGCAGCCCAGTCGTCGCCCGACTGACGGCCGCTACGGCGAAAACCCGAACCGTCTGCAGCACTACTATCAGTTCCAGGTAGTCCTGAAGCCGAACCCGGACAACTTCCAGGAGCTGTACCTGGGCTCCCTCAAGCACGTGGGCCTGGACCCGCTGGTGCATGACATCCGTTTCGTCGAAGACAACTGGGAATCGCCGACCCTCGGCGCCTGGGGTCTGGGCTGGGAAGTCTGGCTCAATGGCATGGAAGTGACCCAGTTCACCTATTTCCAGCAAGCGGGCGGCATCGAGTGCTACCCGGTGACCGGCGAGATCACCTACGGCCTGGAACGCCTGGCCATGTACCTGCAAGGCGTGGACTCGGTCTACGACCTGGTCTGGGCTGACGGTCCGTTCGGCAAAGTGACCTACGGCGACGTGTTCCACCAGAACGAAGTGGAGCAGTCGACCTACAACTTCGAACACGCCAACGTCGAGAAGCTGTTCGAACTGTTCGATTTCTATGAAAGCGAAGCCAAGCGCCTGATCGAGCTGGATCAACCGCTGCCGCTGCCAAGCTACGAAATGGTCCTGAAGGCCTCGCACACCTTCAACCTGCTGGATGCGCGCCGGGCAATCTCGGTGACCGCTCGTCAGCAATACATTCTGCGTGTGCGCACCCTGGCCCGCTCCGTTGCCCAGGCCTACCTGCTGGCTCGCGCCAAGCTGGGCTTCCCGATGGCAACCCCGGATCTGCGTGATGAAGTGTTGGCTAAGCTGGAGGCTGCACAATGAGTGCTCAAGATTTCCTGGTTGAACTGGGCACCGAAGAGCTGCCACCCAAGGCCCTGAACACCCTCGCCGAGGCATTCCTGGCCGGTATCGACAAGGGCCTGCAAGCCGCTGGCCTGAATTACGAGAGCAAAACCGTATACGCCGCGCCGCGTCGCCTGGCCGTGCTGATCACCGCGCTGGCCACCCAGCAGCCGGATCGCAGCATCAACCTCGACGGCCCGCCACGCCAGGCGGCCTTCGATGCCGAAGGCAACCCGACTCAAGCCGCCCTGGGCTTCGCCAAGAAATGTGGCGTGGACCTGAGCGAAATCGACCAGAGCGGGCCCAAGCTGCGTTACAGCCAAAGCATCGCCGGCAAGCCGACCGCCAGCCTGTTGCCGACCATCGTCGAAGACTCGCTGAACGACCTGCCGATTCCCAAGCGCATGCGCTGGGGCGCTCGCAAGGAAGAGTTCGTGCGTCCGACCCAATGGCTGGTGATGCTGCTCGGCGACCAGGTGGTCGACTGCACCATCCTCGCTCAGAAGGCCGGTCGCGACTCCCGTGGTCACCGCTTCCATCACCCGGACAGCGTGCGTATCACCTCGCCTGCCAACTACCTCAATGACCTGCGCGCGGCCTATGTACTGGCCGATGCCAACGAGCGTCGCGAGCTGATCAGCAAACGTACCGCCGAGCTTGCCACGCTGCAGGAAGGCACCGCGATCGTGCCGCCGGCCTTGCTCGACGAAGTGACCGCCCTGGTTGAATGGCCGGTGCCGCTGGTCTGCTCATTCGAAGAACGCTTCCTCGATGTGCCGCAAGAAGCGCTGATCACCACCATGCAGGACAACCAGAAGTACTTCTGCCTGCTGGATGTCGACGGCAAGTTGCTGCCACGTTTCATTACCGTGGCCAACATCGAGAGCAAAGACCCGCAGCAGATCATCGACGGTAACGAGAAAGTGGTTCGCCCACGCCTGACCGACGCCGAATTCTTCTTCAAGCAAGACAAGAAGCAGAAACTCGAAGACTTCAACCTGCGCCTGCAGAACGTGGTGTTCCAGGAAAAACTCGGCAGCGTCTACGACAAGGCCGAGCGCGTTTCCAAACTCGCCGCCTTCATTGCCCCGCACATTGGCGGCAACGCACAGTGGGCGGCCCGTGCTGGCCTGTTGTCCAAGTGCGACCTGGCGACCGAGATGGTCGGTGAGTTCCCGGAGATGCAAGGCGTTGCCGGTTACTACTACGCCCTCAACGATGGCGAGCCGGAAGATGTCGCGCTGGCGCTGAACGAGCAGTACATGCCGCGCGGTGCCGGTGCTGAACTGCCAGTCACCCTGACCGGGGCGGCGGTGGCTATCGCCGACAAACTCGACACCCTGGTCGGTATCTTCGGTATCGGCATGCTGCCTACCGGCAGCAAGGACCCCTATGCCTTGCGCCGTGCCGCATTGGGCGTGCTGCGGATCCTGATCGACAAGAAGCTCGACCTGGACCTGACCGATGCCGTGGCATTCGCCGTCGCTGCGTTCGGCACCAAGGTCAAGGGCGCCGGCCTGGCCGATTCGGTCCTGGAGTTCATCTTCGACCGTCTGCGTGCCCGCTATGAAGACGAAGGCGTGGATGTGGCCACCTACCTGTCGGTACGTGCCCTGAAGCCGGGCTCTGCCCTGGACTTCGACCAGCGTGTACAAGCGGTACAAGCGTTCCGCCAGTTGCCGGAAGCGGCTGCACTGGCTGCCGTGAACAAGCGCGTGTCGAACCTGCTGAGCAAACTCGAAGGCAGCGTGCCGACCACTGTCGAAGCCAAGTATTTCGACAATGCCAACGAGTTCTCCCTGTACTCGGCGATCCAGCAAGCGGATCAAGCGGTGCAGCCGATGGCCGCGGCCCGTCAGTACAGCGAATCGCTGGCACGCCTGGCCGCCTTGCGCGAGCCGGTGGATGCGTTCTTCGAAGCCGTGATGGTCAACGCAGAAGACGCCAAGGTGCGTGCCAACCGTTATGCGCTGCTGGCACGTCTGCGTGGCCTGTTCCTGGGCGTTGCCGACATTTCGTTGCTGGGGTAAGACGGCTTGAAACTGCTGATACTCGATCGGGACGGGGTGATCAACTACGACTCCGACGCTTACATCAAGTCGGTGGAGGAGTGGATTCCTCTGCCCGGCTCGATCGAAGCCATCGCGCGGTTGAGCAAGGCCGGCTGGACGGTAGCGGTCGCTACCAACCAGTCGGGCATTGCTCGAGGCTACTACGATGTCGCCACCCTGGACGCCATGCACGCGCGCCTGCGCCAGCTTGTGGCCGAGCAGGGTGGTGAACTCGGCCTGATCGTCTATTGCCCCCACGGGCCTGACGAAGGCTGTGAATGTCGCAAGCCCAAACCCGGCATGCTTAAAACCATTGCCGCACATTACGACGTGGCGCTGACGGGCCTGTGGTTCGTCGGCGACAGTCTCGGTGACCTGAAGGCGGCAGAAGCCGTCGACTGTCAGCCAGTTTTGGTAAAAACCGGGAAAGGCGAGAAGACTCAGGGCTTGACCCTGCCGGCAGGCACTTTGATTTTTGACGATCTGGCGGCGATTGCCGCAGAACTTATCAACAACTAGGGCGATTCTGACATCCTGATCAAGGACTGTTCGGGAGCGCGCTTTTTAGAAGGCGGGCATTGCCCCGCAACGGTAAACGCGACCATGTTGATCTTGCAGGCAATCAGAACCTTTCTTTTTTACCTGCTGCTGGGCACCAGCTCGTTGCTGTGGTGCAGCCTGAGCTTTTTTATCGCGCCGTTCCTGCCGTTCAAGGCGCGTTATCGCTTCATCAACGTCTACTGGTGCCGTTGCGCACTGTGGCTGAGCAAGGTGTTCCTGGGCATCCGCTTTGAAGTCAAAGGCGCTGAAAACGTCCCTGAACAGCCCTGTGTGATTCTGTCGAACCACCAGAGCACCTGGGAAACGTTCTTCCTCTCGGCCTATTTCGAGCCCCTGAGCCAGGTGCTCAAGCGCGAACTGCTGTATGTGCCGTTCTTTGGTTGGGCGATGGCCATGCTGCGACCGATCGCCATCGATCGCGACAACCCGAAAGCCGCACTCAAGCACGTGGCGAAGAAGGGCGATGAGTTGCTCAAGGATAACGTCTGGGTGTTGATCTTCCCGGAAGGCACCCGCGTTCCGTTCGGTACGGTGGGCAAGTTCTCTCGCGGCGGGACGGCATTGGCAGTCAATGCCCAGTTGCCGGTACTGCCAATCGCCCACAACGCCGGCAAGTTCTGGCCAAAGACCGGCTGGGCGAAAACCCCCGGCACGATCACGGTGGTCATCGGTGCGCCGATGTACGCCGAGGGTAGCGGGCCACGGGCGGTTGCCGAGCTCAACGACCGCGCCGCGGCCTGGAATGAGCAGACCCAACGCGACATGGGTTCGCTGCCGCCTCTGTCCACCGCAACGGACAAGGAAGCGATCTGAGATTCTGTGGATAACCTGTGCACGGTTTCATTGGAAAAAGACATAATTGATATCTAAATCTATGATTTACATACATATTTCTTAAGCTAATAAAACGCCGTAAAACGTGCATAAGTTTTCGCAGTCATAAAAAAACCGGCACTGGATGCCGGTTTTTTATGCCCTTCTCATTCATCCAGCAACGGCAGTTGGACACTGAAGGTCGTGCCTTGCCCGACCTGGCTTTCGCAAAGGATCCGTCCGCCATGACGATCCACCACGGCTTTGACCATCGACAACCCCAGGCCCAATCCGTCACTGCCCTGCGCTGAGGCAAAACGTCGGTACTGGCTGAACAATTCCGGCAACTCCGCCGCCGATAGACCTTTGCCCTGATCGCTGATGTCGCAGGTCAACCAGCCCTGCGCACAACTCACCCGCACCGTGACCCTTGAGCCAGATGGGCTGTACTTGATGGCGTTTTCCAGCAGGTTGAACAGCGCCCGGGTCAGCAATGACTGATCCGCCAGCACCATGCCTTCGGCATCGTCATCCAGGTCATGCCGCAACTCGATCTGCTTGAGCTGCGCGATGCTCATTGCCTGATCGAAGGCATCGAGTACCAGCATCGCGAACATGCTCGGCTCGAACTGGTAGGCCTCGGACTCGGCCTTGGCCAGCTGTACAAACGCCTCGGTCAGGCCCAGGGCCTTGCGTACCTGCAACTCGATCTGGGCGAACAACTGCGTGTCTCCCGCCCCCTGGCAATGCTGGACGTCGAGCAGCGCCAGAATCGCCGAATGCGGCGCGCGCAGGTCGTGGGAGAGAAAGCGCATCAGCACTGCGCGTTGTTCCTCGGCCTCACGTTCGACGCTCAAATCCGTGAAACTGAGCAACCAGCCAATCGCCGCTCCACCTTCGGCCGGAAACAGCGATGCCACGTCCAGGCGCAGGCTTCGGCCATGGATATCACGGAACTCATTGCTTTCAAGGGCCGATAGCGCGGGACGTGCCCCTTCAAGCAGGCCTGGATAACCCAGGGTCGCGAGCTGCGACAGCAAGTTTTCGCCGACCAGGTCACCGGCAAACAGACTCCGGGCATTTCGATTGGCCAGCAGAATACGCCCATCCGGTCCACTGATCAGGGTGGCCACGGGCAAGTACTCAAGACCGTCCGAGATAAAACGCCGTGTGTCGCGGGTCCGGCTCATCGCCTGCTCCAGCGCAACGATCTGCCCCTGCAGCACATCACCGGCCGGAGAGGCCGTGCGACGACGTTCGGGGAACACTTTTGGCTCGCTGTCGAGCCGTGCCAGTTCCCAGCCGAAATAGGCGAGCACAGCGCTCAGCCGGCGCCAGTTCCAGATCAGGTAACCCAGCAACATCCCCAGCACGCTCGCGGCCGGTGACCACCACCAGCCCGCCCTGAGCATGAGTGCCGAAGTAAGCAGGGCCGTTACCATAGCGCCCAGGGTCAGCCACAAGGCTCGTCGTGGGCGGAACAACAGCAAGGCCAGCAACAAGGCGACCATGGCCGTCGACAGCGAAACCCTCCAGCCATCGCCCAGCACCACAATGCTGCGCTGCTGGAGCAGACCGTTCAGCAGGTTGGCCTGAATCTCGATACCCGCTGTCGTGCCGACACTCGCTGATTGCGGTGTGACGTAGCGATCGCCTAACCCTGGTGCGGTGGAACCGATCAGGATCAGGCGATCACGCAGCAATTGAGGCGGTACTTCACCACGCAGCACGCTGACGTACGGAACGCTGGGAAACCCTGCATTCATGCTGATAAAGGGAATTCGAATGCGGTGGGTTCGCTGCCAACCTTGCACCATCGACACCACGGACGAGCCGGGGAGGGCATCCGGGCCATCGGTGGTCGTCTCGTAGAGCAACCACGCCAATTGCGCTCTCGGGGCGCGCTCAGGGCCCTCACGCAGGTACACACTGCGCACAATGCCATCCGCGTCTGCCTCGGCATTGATATGCCCGACACCCTTGACGCAGTGGCTCAACGGTGCAACAGGTTCGATCTCACCCAATGGCTGCCCATAGCGGGCAACCCCTTCACGCAACAACGGGATAAACACATTGCCAGCCTGGCAGATCGCCTGGGCCAGGCGAAGATCATGCTCAGGGATTTTGGCCGGCTCACTGAAGATGACGTCAAACAGAACGCCCCGGGGCCCGGCGGCCGACAACCGATCAAGCAGGTCGGCGTGCATTGTCCGCGGCCAGGGCCATTGCCCTAACTGCTGCAAGCTGTAGTCGTCGATGGTGATGATGAGAATGCGCGGGTCAACTGGCAGTGGGCTCAGGCGCCGCAGGTTGTCATACAGCAGATTGCTCAGCGTCAGTCCCTGGCTCAAGGACAATACGGCCGTCAACGGCAGCAGGATCAGGCTGACCCATAGCCATTCACGGACCAACCGGCGAAACAATCGCTGCGCCTGAGTGGGCTCGCGACCTTCCTTCCTTGGCCAACGCCTCATCGGCAAAGCGCCGGACGCTTATTGAGCCCGCGTGGTCCGAGGGTAATAGAAGATGTCATATACCCCGGTTTCTCCTTCAAGCCCCTGCGCGTCAAATGCAGAGAGCCGAACATGGTAGTAGAACGCCTTCAACCCGATGAAGTTTATCTCAGGCGTACTGGAAAACTGTTCCTGCTTGATGTTCATGAATGAGGTGTCCGTGGCAACTTGCGCCCGATAGCGCGTGGCGCCTTCCACCGGTTGCATGATCAGTTGCCAGACCGGTGCCGGCCCGGTCTGTCCCGCCTGTCCGAGCAATCGTGGCGGAGGCAGCAGGTCGGTTGGTATCAACGTGCCTTCCTTCTGGATCCGTAATCCCTGGCGGGCCATCACCTGCACGTCAGCATCCGTATCGGCCTGGGGCGATGGTTTTCCCGGCGACTTTTTCAGCGGTGCGTCACCTTCATCGCGGTCAACGGCAACCTGGCCATTGAGCACTTCAATCAGTGAGTGCCCATTGTCTTCATTGCGTACCCGGAAGTGCGTGCCACGAACACCGAGCACGCCCACCGGCGTCACGATCTGGAAACGATCATAGTCGCTGGCGCGCTTGATGACATAGGACTCGACCTGGCCTTGATCAAGGATCACCTGTGCCACCTTGAGCTCTTCGTTAAGGCTCAAGGTCACCTGGGAACTGGATGGCAGGACGATGCGCGACCCATCGCCCAGCGACAGGCTGACAAAGGCCGAAGGGGAGGTCTTTACACTTTCGTGTTCATCCACCGTCATCCCTTCTTCCAGGGCAACCTGCTTGCCTTTGCGATCAAGCTTCCAGGCTTCGCCCGTCAGGTGTTCGATCGTGGCAGGCAGGGGTTGTCCGCGACACTGCTGATTATCATCAATGTACGGCAGGCGCTTGGCGGTGAAAAAAGCGGCAGATGCACTCTGGGTCAACGAACCCGACAAGCCCGCGACCAGCAACAATAGGATGCCGAAACGGCGGCAGTGCAAAGAAGTGATTGAGTTCATAGGATTCGCTTTTCACACTTTTTTTGAAGACCTGGCGGACCCACTGATTCGTCAGCCTTGCGCACCATACCTGACAGGGCTCTGCAACAGATAGCCCGTGCCTATACATAACGCCATCATCGATATAAAAAAGCTGTCGCGATTTTCCTTGAACGCGTCCCCCTCGAAAGGGGAAAGTGACACGTCCCTGTGTCGGATCGAATCCGAATCGACCCGGTTAACATGTGAGAAGGCACTCCATTTTTTCCCCTGAACTGCAGACCGCAAGCGAACCGGCGATCGGCGGTCCCGCCAGGCTGGCGATGACACTCCCTGTGTCGGGGCACATCCCAATGCCCCTGTGCCTCTCTCAACACTTGAGAAGTTACCAACACCCACACGCGGTGAGGCAATTCTCAATATTTCTTCAGAATTGCCCGTTCAGCATTTCAGAACACCCAGCGTGGTTGCTCCCCCTGCGTGTGCAGCGGTGCCGAATACGCTTCATCCCCGGACGTACTCACCGGTGCGAATCCCCGTGAGTCGCTGAAGCCTGCATACGCCACAACGGGGCTGTAGTAACGCGGCGACACGGGTTTATCCGACGCGGCATGACTTGAGTTCACCGCGGGCGAAGCGGCTCCCAGGCAGGCAATGAGCACCAACGACATACTAGCTTTCATCGCGATGCCTCGGTTCATCGTCGCCATCACTGCACGAGGATTCAGCCTGTTCCCCATCGTTCCTTCCTTGCACCTTCGAGCGGATACCTGCCGATTACCGACTAATTGATATCAGCCTACCCAGCCCTGAAGCCTCTGCAGCAAATCGCCATAATTGTTCAGATTCGAACAATCAGCCTAAACTCGGCACTGTAGGACTATTTACCCACAGCACTCTCCGAGATGAAGGAAGCACTCCGCATGCGTGTCGCAATACTGGATGATGAGCCCGCCGAGCTACGCCGGGTGGAACAGACACTGCGACAAATGCCGGAAGCCGGGGAAGATGCCTGGGGCGTGCACAGTTTCGAGCGAGGAGAGGACCTGCTGCGTCAGCTTCGCCGCGAAACCTTCGACTTGCTGATTCTCGACTGGCAACTGCCCGACATCAGTGGGCTGGCGCTACTGCGCTGGACCCGTGAGCACATGGAGGCGCCCCCGGCCGCCATCATGCTCACCAGCCGGGACGCTGAAAGCGACATCGTTCAGGCGCTCAACGCCGGAGCGGACGATTACGTCAGCAAGCCATTTCGCCCCAATGAACTCAAAGCCCGCGTTAACGCCGTGCTGCGTCGCCATGGTTTGCAGCGCGGCACGGCCAGTGAAGTATTGAGCTTCAATGACCTGGTGTTCGATGACGCAGAGCTGACCGTCACCCGTGCCGGCAACCCCATCAGCTTCACCGAACGCGAGTACCGCCTGGCGCGCTGCCTGTTTGCCAACCTCGGCCGACCGCTGTCGCGGGAGTACCTCTATGAGCGTTTCTGGTCCCATGAAGAAATGGTGTCTTCCAGGCCCCTGGATACCCACATCTATCGCCTGCGCAACAAGCTCGGCCTGACCGCTGATCGTGGCTGGCAGCTGCTGACTATCTATGGCTACGGCTACCGCCTGGAAAGCGTCACGGCGGTGAGCGAGTAACGAGTTTTTACGGTTAGAGGCGATCGAAAAAAAAGGCCAACGCTGAGCGTTGGCCTTTTTTGTTACTGCAGATCGAACCGGATCAGAAGTCCAGGTTGGACACTGCTAGGGCGTTGCTTTCGATGAAGTCACGACGTGGCTCGACCGCATCACCCATCAGGGTGTTGAAGATCTGGTCCGCGCCAATGGCGTCTTCGATGGTCACTTTCAGCATCCGGCGCGAGCCTGGGTCCATGGTGGTTTCCCACAGCTGATCCGGGTTCATCTCACCCAGACCTTTGTAGCGCTGGATGGTATGGCGCTTGGTGCTTTCGGCCATCAGCCACTCAAGAGCTTCCTTGAACTCGGTGACGGCTTTCTTGCGCTCGCCGCGCTGGATGTACGCACCGTCGTCCAGCAGGGTGCTCAGTTGAGCGCCCAGGGACACAACGGTCTTGTAGTCGTTGCTGCCGAAGAAGTCACGGTTGAAGGTGACGTAGTTCGACAGGCCATGGGAGATCAGTTCGACCTCTGGCAGCCAGACGTTACGTTCACGGTCTTCACGCAGGCTGGCCTTGTAGACCAGGCCAGATTTCTCGACGGTGCGCAGACGCACTTCAAACTGAGCCAGCCAATCCTGCATCGCAGCGTGATCGGACAGTTGCTCCAGGCTGACGGCCGGCAGGTAGATGAAGTGCTCGGTAAGCTCCTGTGGATACAGGCGCGACAGACGCTTGAGGGTCTTCATCACAAGACGGAAATCATTGACCAGACGCTCAAGGGCTTCGCCCGAGATACCCGGTGCATCTTCGTTCAAGTGCAGGCTCGCGTCTTCCAGGGCCGACTGCGTCATGTACTCTTCCATGGCGTCGTCGTCTTTGATGTATTGCTCTTGCTTGCCTTTCTTCACTTTGTACAACGGCGGCTGCGCGATGTAGATGTAGCCGCGCTCGATCAGCTCCGGCAACTGACGGAAGAAGAAGGTCAGCAGCAGGGTACGGATGTGCGAACCGTCGACGTCAGCATCGGTCATGATGATGATGTTGTGATAACGCAACTTGTCGATGTTGTACTCGTCGCGGCCGATGCCGCAACCCAGTGCGGTGATCAAGGTGCCCACTTCCTGGGAAGAGATCATCTTGTCGAAACGCGCCTTCTCGACGTTCAGGATTTTACCCTTGAGGGGCAGAATGGCCTGGGTCCGACGGTTACGACCCTGCTTGGCGGAACCGCCAGCAGAGTCACCTTCCACCAGGTACAGTTCTGAGAGGGCAGGGTCCTTTTCCTGGCAGTCCGCCAGTTTGCCCGGCAGGCCGGCGATATCCAGCGCGCCTTTACGACGAGTCATCTCACGGGCTTTACGCGCCGCTTCACGGGCACGGGCCGCGTCGATCATCTTGCCAACGACCAGCTTGGCTTCGTTCGGGTTTTCCAGCAGGAAGTCCGAGAAGTACTTGCCCATTTCCTGTTCGACAGCGGTCTTCACTTCGGAAGACACCAGCTTGTCCTTGGTCTGGGAGCTGAACTTCGGATCCGGCACTTTCACCGAAATGATCGCGGTCAGGCCTTCACGCGCATCGTCACCCGTGGTGGCGACTTTGTGCTTCTTGGCCAGGCCTTCGGCTTCGATGTAGGTGTTCAGGTTACGCGTCAGTGCGGAACGGAAACCCACCAGGTGAGTACCGCCATCGCGCTGAGGAATGTTGTTGGTGAAGCACAACAGGTTCTCGTTGAAGCTGTCGTTCCACTGCAGGGCGATTTCCACGCCGATGCCGTCTTCACGCTGGATGTTGAAGTGGAACACCTGGTTGACCGCAGTCTTGTTGGTGTTCAGGTATTCAACGAACGCACGCAAGCCACCTTCGTACTTGAACAACTCTTCCTTGCCGCTGCGCTCATCCTTGAGGACGATGCCGACACCGGAGTTGAGGAAGGACAGTTCACGAATCCGCTTGGCCAGGATGTCCCAGCTGAAGTGGATATTCTTGAAGGTTTCAGCCGAAGGCTTGAAGTGGATCTGGGTACCGGTTGACTCACTGTCGCCAACGATCTTCATCGGCTCTTGTGGTACGCCGTGGACGTAGGTCTGCTCCCAGATCTTGCCGCTGCGGCGAACGGTCAGAACCAGCTCTTCGGACAGGGCGTTCACTACCGACACACCTACACCGTGCAAGCCGCCGGATACTTTGTAGGAGTTGTCGTCGAACTTACCGCCGGCGTGCAGCACGGTCATGATGACCTCGGCTGCCGAAACGCCTTCTTCTTTATGCACGTCTACCGGAATGCCGCGACCGTTGTCGCGCACGGTGATGGATTCGTCCGGGTGGATGATGATGCTGATGTCGTCGCAGTGGCCGGCCAAAGCTTCGTCGATCGAGTTATCGACCACCTCGAACACCATGTGGTGCAGACCGCTGCCATCGTCTGTGTCACCAATGTACATACCGGGACGTTTGCGTACGGCATCCAGGCCTTTCAGCACTTTAATGCTCGTTGAGTCGTACGTATTTTCTTCGCTCATGCCTTCACTCCCGATGGTCGTGGGTCTGGGTGATACGGCCCTGTTCCACGTGGAACAAAGCGACTGGCGTTTCCGTCTGCCAGACTTCCCTCAATAATTCGTGATCTACACAAGTGATAAACACCTGGCAGCGTAAGTCTTCCAGCAAACGGCAAAGCGCGCGGCGGTGCTGCTCATCCAGCTCGGACGGCAAGTCATCCACCAGATAAATACATTGGCCGCGCCGGGCCTGGCTGACCAGATGCCCTTGGGCGATGCGCAGCGCACAGACCACCAACTTCTGCTGTCCACGGGACAAGATGTCCGCGGCATTGTGTGCGCCCAATCTAAGACGCAAATCAGCGCGTTGTGGTCCGGCCTGGGTATGCCCCATTTGCTGATCCCGGTGAACGGACGCAGCGAGCACTGCACTCAGCTCTCGCTCTTTGTCCCAACCCCGGTAATAGCTAAGCGTTAAACCCTCGAGTTCGACGAGTTCACTCAAGGTCTGTTCAAAGACAGGTTTCAAGGCTTTGATGTAAGCGCGGCGGTATTCATCAATTTCAGCGCTGGCCTGGCACAGTTCTCTGTCCCAAACCGCTTGCGAAACGGCGTCAAGTGTACCATGCCGCAGCCAAGAGTTTCTCTGACGCAGGGCCTTCTGCAGGCGCTGCCAGGTGGACATGAAACGCGGTTCCACGTGGAACACACCCCAATCCAGAAACTGTCGGCGAATCTTCGGCGCACCTTCCAACAGGCGAAAGCTGTCCGGGTTGATCAGTTGCAGTGGCAGGATCTCTGCCAGCTGAGCGGCACTACGAGCATTCTGCCCATCGATACGGATCTGAAACTCTCCCTGGCGATCCCGGGAAATTCCCAGCGCACTGTG
The DNA here is from genome assembly GCF_900187535.1 of Pseudomonas sp. Irchel s3a18. Taxonomy (NCBI): domain Bacteria; kingdom Pseudomonadati; phylum Pseudomonadota; class Gammaproteobacteria; order Pseudomonadales; family Pseudomonadaceae; genus Pseudomonas; species Pseudomonas sp. Irchel s3a18. The sequence goes on from NZ_FYDV01000011.1 coordinate 101,764, forward strand.
CCCACCTTCAGCCAATTCGACCTGACCGAATACCGTGCACGCCAACTGCTCGTACTGGATCACTGGTAACAGTCGGGTACTGCGAAAGGAACGGGCGAGCCCCAGCAGATGGATGGCTTCCAGAACACTGGTTTTGCCGCTGCCGTTGGCGCCGTACAGGATGTTGATGCGGGGAGAGGGGGAGAAGGTCACCGGGTGCAGATTGCGCACCGCGGTGACCGAGACACGACTGAGGGACATCTAGCGGCTGCTAAGCATATTTACAGGCGCATCGGCATGACAACGTAAGCCGAGTCGTCGTTGTCGGACTCTTGCACCAGCGCACTGCTGTTGGAGTCAGACAGGATCAAGCGCACTTGCTCGGTAGTCATCACGCCCAACACGTCGAGCAGGTAGCTCACGTTAAAGCCGATTTCCAGCGAGCCACCGTTGTACTCAACGCCGACTTCTTCTTCCGCTTCTTCCTGCTCCGGGTTGTTGGCCTGGATCTTCAGTTGACCGTTGGCCAGCTGCAGGCGAATGCCGCGGTACTTCTCGTTGGACAGGATCGCAGTACGGCTGAACGCTTCACGCAGCGCCTGGCGATCACCCAGTACCAGCTTGTCGCCGCCTTTGGGCAACACGCGCTCGTAGTCCGGGAATTTGCCGTCGACCAGTTTCGAGGTGAAGGTGAACTCGCCGGTGGTGGCGCGAATATGGTGCTGGCCCAGAACGATGCTGACATTGCCATCCGGCTCGGTGAGCAAGCGTGCCAGTTCCAGGATACCTTTACGCGGAACGATGACCTGGTGGCGATCCGGCTGGCCGATATCGGCCTGCATCGAGCACATGGCCAGACGGTGACCGTCGGTGGCTACGGCACGGATGATCCCGGCGGACACTTCCAGCAGCATGCCGTTGAGGTAGTAACGAACATCCTGCTGGGCCATGGCGAAGCTGGTGCGCTCGATCAAACGGCGCAGCTTGCTCTGATCCAGGCTGCAGGTCAGCGAACCCGGGCCTTCTTCCACGGTCGGGAAGTCATTGGCCGGCAACGTCGACAAGGTGAAACGGCTACGGCCGGCTTTCACCACGAGCTTCTGCTCATCGACCTTGATGTCGATCAGGGCATCGTTCGGCAGGCTTTTGCAGATGTCCATCAGCTTGCGTGCCGGGACAGTGATTTCGCCCGGCTCGGCCGGCTCTTCGAGTTGCACACGACCGACCAGCTCGACTTCCAGGTCGGTACCGGTCAGCGACAGCTGCTGGCCCTCGACAACCAGCAGCACGTTGGAAAGCACCGGCAAGGTCTGTCGGCGCTCGACGACGCCTGCGACCAGTTGCAGGGGTTTCAACAGGGCTTCGCGTTGAATGGTGAAATGCATGGTCTAGTCCCTTGCCTTAATAAGCTGCGCTGGTGTTCATCAAGTGGTCAGTGTACGCAGCAGGTTCTTGTAGTCCTCGCGGATGTCCGCGTCGGATTCCTTAAGTTCATTGATCTTGCGGCAGGCGTGCAAAACCGTGGTGTGGTCGCGTCCGCCAAACACATCGCCGATTTCCGGCAGGCTGTGGTTGGTCAGCTCCTTGGACAGGGCCATGGCCACTTGCCGTGGACGTGCGACCGAACGCGAACGGCGTTTGGACAGCAAATCGGAGATCTTGATCTTGTAGTACTCGGCGACAGTGCGCTGAATGTTATCCACAGAGACCAGTTTATCCTGAAGCGCCAACAGGTCCTTCAAGGATTCGCGAATCAGCTCGATGGTGATATCGCGCCCCATGAAGTGCGAGTGGGCGATGACGCGCTTGAGTGCGCCTTCGAGTTCACGGACGTTGGAGCGAATGCGCTGGGCGATGAAAAACGCGGCGTCGTGCGGCAGGTCCACTTTGGCCTGGTCGGCTTTCTTCATCAGAATGGCGACGCGGGTTTCCAGTTCCGGAGGCTCTACGGCAACCGTCAGGCCCCAGCCGAAGCGCGACTTCAAGCGCTCTTCAAGACCCTCGATTTCTTTCGGGTAACGGTCACTGGTGAGAATGACCTGTTGGCCACCTTCAAGCAGTGCGTTGAACGTGTGGAAGAATTCTTCCTGGGAACGTTCCTTGCGGGCGAAGAACTGAATGTCATCGATGAGCAACGCGTCGACCGAACGGTAGAAGCGCTTGAACTCGTTGATCGCATTCAACTGCAACGCCTTGACCATGTCGGCCACGAAGCGCTCGGAATGCAGGTACACGACCTTGGCATTCGGGTTCTTCTTTAATAGGTGGTTACCCACTGCGTGCATCAAGTGGGTTTTACCCAAGCCAACGCCGCCATACAGGAACAGCGGGTTGTAACCGTGCTTGGGATTGTCCGCAACCTGCCAGGCCGCAGCGCGCGCCAGTTGGTTGGACTTACCCTCGACGAAGTTCTCGAAGGTGAATGTGCGGTTCAGGTAACTGGTGTGCTTGAGCGCACCTTCTACCTGCACGGTACGTTGTTCCGCACGTACCGGGGCCTGTTGCGAGCTGGCGCCAGCCATCGGGTCAAAGCTGTCACGGGACGGCTCTTCACTTTCCTCGACGACTTTTTGCGTTGCACGCTTGCTCGGCGCGGCAGGCGCGGGCGCGCTGACCGGTGTCGGTGCAGCGGCCGCCTGGGCGTGCGACGCTGCCGCAGCCAACGGTGCATTCGGTGCAGCCCGAGGGGCTGAACTGCGTTTGCTGCCTATTAATAAGGAAAGCGCGGGCGCCATGCCGTTGCCATGCTCATCCAGCAGTTCAAGCACGCGGCTCAGGTACTTTTCGTTAACCCAGTCGAGAACAAAGCGATTAGGTGCGTAGACACGCAACTCGTCGCCTTCGGCTTCGACCTGTAGTGGACGGATCCAAGTGTTGAATTGTTGGGCAGGCAGCTCATCGCGCAAAAGCTCCACGCACTGCTGCCAAAGTTCCACTGACACGGATATCCCCTAAGTTGAAAGCCGGTGAGGCAAAAACAAGCGCCCATTGTAACGGCCGGACGCAGACTTATCCACACGTAGCGTGCCCACAGGTGCAGATGAATCAACGTTTTATACGTAAAAAAGATGACCAACGGTCTGTGCATAAGCCCTGTGGATAAACCACCCTGAGCTCGTTGTACAAGTGAGGGGGAAACTCGGTGGATAACCGGCCTGTGGATAACCATCGATTCCACACACAGCTTATCCGACAGTGCAGCACAGGCTTAACACGGTTTTCCCTTGTAGTTGTCATTCTCTGTACAGCGCGGGATAGAAGGGCTCAAGCCAGTTATCCACAGATGGATGCCGCCCTAGCTTTTATAAGCTTTACAGAAAAGCTTTAAATCATTTCCTTCTTTATTTTTATATTTGACTGTCTGCCTTTCAAGGACGAACCGCCTGGATGACCATTTAAAGGAAACGCTGGTTGGAAATTGACCTAGAGGCTTGCTTTCTCTAGAATCCCCGGTCTCTTAAAACGGGGGCCATTCCGGCCCGTTGTGGACGAACCAGGTAACACGACATGAAACGTACTTTCCAACCAAGCACTATCAAACGCGCTCGTACCCACGGTTTCCGTGCTCGCATGGCTACCAAGAACGGCCGTGCCGTCCTGTCGCGTCGTCGCGCCAAAGGTCGTGCGCGTCTGGCAGTTTGATAATCCGGTACTGGAGGTGAGTCAGGACTTCAGTCGGGAAAAGCGTTTGCTGACCCCCCGGCATTTCAAGGCAGTCTTTGACTCCCCTACCGGCAAGGTTCCGGGGAAAAATCTCCTGCTCCTTGCACGCACCAACGATCTCGATCACCCCCGTCTAGGGCTGGTTATCGGGAAAAAGAGTGTGAAACTCTCCGTTGAGCGCAATCGCCTCAAACGTCTGATGCGCGAATCGTTTCGCCTCCACCAGGATTCTCTGGTTGGTTGGGATATCGTGATCGTCGCGCGCAAAGGTTTGGGCGACGTAGAAAACCCCGAATTGATTCAGCATTTCGGCAAACTCTGGAAGCGTCTGGCACGTAGCTCGCCGGTACCAGCAGTTAAAACCGAAACTGTAGGGGTAGACAGCACCGATGCGTAAACTGGCACTCGTTCCGATCCAGTTTTATCGCTATGCCATTAGTCCCCTGATGGCCAGCCACTGTCGTTTCTACCCCAGTTGTTCCTGCTACGCGTATGAAGCCATTGAAAATCATGGCCTTCTGCGCGGTGGCTGGCTGACCTTTCGTCGTTTAGGTCGCTGTCATCCGTGGAATCCCGGTGGTTATGACCCGGTTCCACCTATCCCTACCTCCCGTTCTTCTTCGATGGCCGAGTAATCATGGATATTAAACGCACGATCCTGATCGTCGCCCTGGCAATCGTGTCCTACGTCATGGTCCTGAAATGGAACCAGGACTATGGCCAGGCTGCCCTGCCGACTCAGAATGTTGCTGCCAATCAGGCTGCCCCGGCAATTGCGGACACCCCACTTGGTACCAATGCTTCCGCCAGTGCCGATGTACCCAGCGCGAATGCCGATACCAGCACCCCTACCGAAACTCCGGTAGTGACCAACAAAGACCTCATCCGCGTTAAAACGGATGTGCTCGAACTGGCTATCGATCCTCAAGGTGGTGATATCGCCCAGCTGATGCTGCCAAAATATCCACGTCGTCAGGACCACCCGGAAATTCCGTTCCAGCTGTTTGATAACGGTAGCGAACGTACTTATCTGGCCCAAAGCGGCCTGACCGGTACCAACGGTCCGGATGCGCGTCCTACCGGTCGTCCGGTTTACTCGACCGAGCAGAAGACTTATCAACTGGATAAAGATCAGAACCAACTGAATGTTGATCTGAAATTCAGCGATGCTGGCGTCAATTACATCAAGCGTTTCACCTTTACTCGCGGTCTGTACGATCTGAAAGTCACCTATCTGATCGACAACACCAGCGACAAGGCCTGGACTGGCAACCTGTTTGCCCAGCTCAAGCGTGATGCCAGTGCCGATCCTTCTTCGACTACCGCCACCGGTACCGCTACTTACCTGGGCGCTGCCCTGTGGACAAGTGCCGAGCCGTACAAAAAAGTGTCGATGAAAGATATCGACAAGGCGTCGTTGAAAGAAAGCGTTAACGGTGGCTGGGTTGCCTGGCTGCAACACTACTTCGTGACGGCCTGGATTCCAGCCAAGAACGACAGCAACGTGGTGCAGACCCGTAAAGACAGCCAAGGCAACTACATCATCGGTTTCACTGGCCCGGCGTTGACCGTTGCGCCAGGTGCCAAGGCTGAAACCAGCGCCACGTTGTACGCAGGTCCGAAAAGCCAGGCGATACTGAAAGAGTTGTCCCCAGGTCTGGAACTGACTGTCGACTACGGCATCCTGTGGTTCATTGCCCAACCGATCTTCTGGCTGCTGCAACATATCCATGAAATCGTCGGGAACTGGGGCTGGTCGATCATCTTCCTGACCATGCTGATCAAAGGGATCTTCTTCCCGCTGTCGGCTGCCAGCTACAAATCCATGGCGCGTATGCGTGCAGTGGCACCGAAACTGGCCGCGCTGAAAGAGCAACATGGCGATGACCGGCAGAAAATGTCGCAAGCCATGATGGAGCTGTACAAGAAAGAGAAGATCAATCCGCTGGGTGGCTGCTTGCCAATCCTCGTGCAGATGCCGGTTTTCCTTTCGCTGTACTGGGTACTCCTGGAAAGCGTTGAAATGCGCCAAGCGCCGTTCATGCTGTGGATTACCGACCTGTCGATCAAGGATCCGTTCTTCATTCTGCCGATCATCATGGGCGCAACCATGTTCATCCAGCAGCAGCTGAACCCGACTCCTCCGGATCCGATGCAGGCCAAAGTGATGAAAATGATGCCAATCATCTTCACCTTCTTCTTCCTGTGGTTCCCGGCGGGCCTGGTGCTGTACTGGGTTGTGAACAACGTCCTGTCGATCGCTCAACAGTGGTACATCACGCGTAAAATCGAAGCGGCGGCGAAAAAAGCCGAGGCATAACTTACGCTGTATGTAACCATTCAAAACGCCCCCTAGTGGGGCGTTTTGCTATCTGCCATTTTTATCGGGATATCGGTTTATGAGCGCTCCTCGTGAAACCATCGCCGCAGTCGCCACCGCCCAGGGCCGTGGAGGCGTCGGTATCGTGCGTATTTCCGGGCCGTTGGCCAGCAGCGCGGCGAAAGCCATCAGTGGCCGCGAACTCAAACCGCGCTACGCCCATTACGGTCCTTTTTTCAGCGCCGAAGAAGACGTGCTGGATGAAGGTATTGCCTTGTATTTCCCCGGTCCGAACTCATTTACCGGCGAAGATGTACTGGAACTACAGGGCCACGGTGGACCTGTAGTCCTGGATATGTTGCTGCAGCGCTGCCTGCAACTGGGCTGCCGATTGGCCCGGCCGGGTGAATTCAGCGAACGCGCGTTCCTCAACGATAAGCTCGACCTGGCGCAGGCCGAGGCCATCGCCGACCTTATCGAGGCCAGTTCTGCACAAGCCGCGCGCAACGCACTGCGCTCGCTGCAAGGCGCGTTTTCCCAGCGTGTGCATAACCTGACCGAGCAACTGATTGCGCTGCGCATCTACGTCGAAGCCGCCATCGACTTCCCGGAAGAGGAAATCGACTTTCTGGCCGATGGCCACGTGTTGACCATGCTCGATGCCGTGCGTGAAGCGTTATCCACTGTGCTGCGTGAAGCCGGCCAGGGCGCGTTGCTGCGTGATGGCATGACCGTGGTGATCGCCGGTCGTCCGAATGCCGGCAAGTCCAGCCTGCTCAATGCACTGGCTGGCCGGGAAGCGGCCATCGTCACCGAGATCGCCGGCACCACCCGGGACATCCTGCGTGAACATATCCACATCGACGGTATGCCGCTGCATGTGGTCGACACCGCGGGCTTGCGCGATACCGATGACCAGGTCGAGAAGATCGGTGTGGAACGGGCATTGAAGGCCATCAGCGAGGCTGACCGGGTGCTGTTGGTGGTCGACGCCACCGCCCCTGAAGCCCTTGATCCGTTTGCCTTGTGGCCTGAATTCCTGGAGCAGCGCCCGGATCCGGCCAAAGTAACCCTGATCCGTAACAAGGCGGACCTCACTGGCGAGGCCATTGAGTTGCAGGTCTGTGACGATGGCCACGTCACCATCAGCTTGAGCGCCAAGTCGGCAGGCGAAGGTCTGGAGCTACTGCGCGAGCATCTCAAGGCCTGCATGGGCTATGAGCAGACCTCGGAAAGCAGCTTCAGCGCCCGCCGACGCCACCTGGAGGCTCTGCGTCATGCCAGTGCGTCCCTTGAACACGGTCGTTCGCAGCTGACCCTGGCCGGAGCTGGCGAGTTGTTGGCTGAAGATTTACGTCAGGCGCAGCAGTCACTGGGTGAAATTACCGGTGAATTCAGCTCTGACGACCTGTTGGGCAGGATCTTTTCCAGCTTCTGCATCGGCAAATAGCGTCACTTCCCGGCTTCAACTGGGGGCCTGGCCTGCTCGCTACATGGTGTTTCCGATACGCCATGTAGGCTGATTTGCTGGCAAGCCAGTTCCTCTTCCTCTGCATCCCCCTCATTTTTCTGCATTGCCGGGCGGCATCTACCGCGTCGGTGGTTTTTCCGTGGGCGTGATTTGTGCCTTTCAGCGCTTTTCTGTGGATTAAGCCCTGTGAATAACCGCGGCTGAGCTCGGTTGATAACAGGGCTCCAAAACTGAGGAAAACCACCTCTGTGGATAACCACCCCATTCATCCACAGGCTTACAGCGGTTATCCAAGGGCCTCATGGGCACATGACCACAGACTTTTGAATCTCTGTACACATTTAAAATAAAGGCCTGTAGTAATCTATCCACAGAAAGGTAGCTGTATAGAAATAAACATAAAAACAAAGATTTAATAAATTTCTTTCTTTTTAATTTCTATTGTTCGTGACTTACCCACAGCTGGTTAAATTTTGTGCAAAGGGTTCTTTAGGAAGGGCGAAGTCCCTATACTTGTCGACCAGGTCCAGAAACCTGAGCTCAAACTATTCCTGATTACCTAACTGAAGCAGGCACGAGGTGCGTGGTGGATTTCCCTTCCCGTTTTGAAGTGATCGTCATCGGCGGCGGTCATGCCGGTACCGAGGCAGCACTGGCCTCAGCACGCATGGGTGCAAAAACCCTGTTGCTGACGCATAACGTGGAAACCCTCGGAGCAATGAGCTGCAACCCCGCGATCGGCGGGATTGGCAAAAGCCACCTGGTCAAGGAAATCGACGCCCTGGGCGGCGCGATGGCCATGGCCACCGATAAAGGTGGTATCCAGTTTCGCGTGCTCAACAGCCGTAAAGGTCCAGCCGTGCGCGCAACACGCGCCCAGGCCGATCGCGTGCTGTACAAGGCCGCTGTCCGCGAGATTCTCGAAAACCAGCCGAACCTGTGGATATTTCAACAGGCCGCCGACGATCTGATCGTCGAGCAGGAACAAGTACGCGGTGTCGTCACCCAGATGGGCCTGCGTTTCTTTGCCGACTCCGTGGTGTTGACCACCGGTACGTTCCTTGGCGGACTTATCCACATCGGCATGCAGAACTATTCCGGCGGTCGTGCCGGCGATCCGCCGTCGATCGCCCTGGCTCACCGTTTGCGTGAGTTGCCTTTGCGTGTGGGTCGCCTGAAAACCGGTACGCCTCCACGTATCGACGGTCGTTCTGTGGATTTCTCGGTGATGACCGAGCAACCGGGTGACACGCCGATCCCGGTCATGTCGTTCATGGGCTCGAAAGAGCAGCATCCGCAGCAGGTCAGTTGCTGGATCACGCATACCAACGCCCGTACCCACGAAATCATCGCCTCGAACCTCGATCGTTCGCCGATGTATTCCGGGGTGATTGAAGGTATTGGCCCGCGTTACTGCCCTTCGATCGAAGACAAGATCCACCGCTTTGCCGACAAGGAAAGCCATCAGGTCTTCATCGAACCGGAAGGCCTGACCACTCACGAGCTGTACCCGAACGGGATATCCACATCCTTGCCGTTCGACGTGCAATTGCAGATCGTGCAGTCGATCCGCGGCATGGAAAACGCGCATATCGTTCGCCCGGGCTACGCCATCGAGTACGACTACTTCGACCCGCGTGACCTGAAGTACAGCCTGGAAACCAAAGTCATTGCCGGCCTGTTCTTTGCCGGGCAAATCAACGGCACTACCGGTTATGAAGAGGCCGGCGCCCAGGGTTTGCTGGCCGGGGCCAACGCCGCCTTGCGCGCGCAGGGCAAAGACAGTTGGTGCCCGCGCCGCGACGAGGCGTACATCGGTGTGCTGGTCGACGACCTGATTACCCTGGGGACCCAGGAACCGTATCGGATGTTCACATCGCGTGCCGAATACCGGTTGATCCTGCGCGAAGACAATGCCGACCTGCGCCTGACCGAGAAAGGTCGCGAATTGGGTCTGGTGGACGACGTGCGTTGGGCGGCGTTCTGCAAAAAACGCGAAAGCATTGCCCTGGAAGAACAGCGCCTGAAAAGTACCTGGGTCCGCCCGGGTACCGAGCAGGGGGATGCGATCGCCGAAAAATTCGGCACGCCACTGACCCACGAATACAACTTGTTGAACCTGCTGAGCCGTCCGGAAATCGACTACGCTGGCCTGGTCGAAGTGACCGGGCACGGTGCGCAGGATCCACAGGTCGCCGAGCAGGTCGAAATCAAGACCAAATACGCCGGTTATATCGATCGCCAGCAAGATGAAATTGCACGCCTGCGGGCCAGTGAAGACACCAAGTTGCCTGTGGATATCGATTACACGAACATCTCCGGTCTCTCGAAAGAGATCCAGAGCAAGCTCGGTGCAACTCGTCCCGAGACGTTGGGCCAGGCTTCGCGGATCCCGGGCGTGACCCCGGCAGCGATTTCGCTGTTGATGATTCATCTGAAAAAACGCGGCGCGGGCCGTCAGTTGGAGCAAAGCGCTTGAGTTCGTTGGTCACCTCGCAACACGCCGAAGAGTTATCAACAGGTGCACGCCAGCTCGGCGTAAACCTGACCGAAGCCCAGCATGCACAGCTGCTGGGTTATCTGGCCCTGTTGATAAAATGGAACAAGGCTTACAACCTCACTGCCGTACGTGATCCCGACGAAATGGTTTCGCGGCATCTGCTCGACAGTCTGAGTGTGATGTCCTTCATCGAGAATGGTCGCTGGCTGGATGTCGGCAGCGGCGGTGGCATGCCCGGTATTCCGCTGGCGATCCTGTTTCCCGAATCGCAAGTGACCTGCCTGGACTCCAACGGCAAGAAAACCCGCTTCCTGACCCAGGTCAAACTCGAGCTCAAACTGGATAACCTGCAAGTTATCCACAGTCGCGTCGAAGCGTTCCAGCCTGAAAAGCCATTCAACGGGATCATCTCCCGGGCGTTCAGCAGCATGGAGAACTTCAGCAACTGGACTCGCCACCTGGGCGATCACGACACACGTTGGCTGGCAATGAAGGGCGTTCATCCCGCGGATGAGCTGGTAGCATTGCCGGCAGACTTCCACCTCGATAGCGAACACGCCTTGGCTGTACCCGGTTGCCAAGGCCAACGTCATCTGCTGATACTGCGCCGCACGGCATGATTGGGAACACAAGCAAGAATGGCTAAGGTATTCGCGATTGCGAACCAAAAAGGTGGTGTGGGCAAGACCACCACCTGTATCAACCTCGCAGCATCCCTGGTCGCCACCAAGCGTCGGGTGTTGTTGATCGATCTTGATCCACAGGGCAACGCCACCATGGGTAGCGGTGTGGATAAACACGGCCTGGAAAACTCGGTCTACGACCTGTTGATCGGTGAATGCGACCTGGCCCAGGCCATGCATTTCTCCGAACACGGTGGTTACCAGTTGCTGCCAGCCAACCGCGACCTGACGGCGGCTGAAGTCGTTCTGCTGGAAATGCAGATGAAGGAAAGCCGTCTGCGCAGCGCTTTGGCGCCGATCCGCGAGAATTACGATTACATTTTGATCGACTGCCCTCCGTCGCTGTCGATGCTCACGCTGAACGCACTGGTGGCCGCCGATGGGGTGATTATCCCCATGCAGTGCGAGTACTTTGCGCTCGAAGGCTTGAGTGACCTTGTGGATAACATCAAGCGTATCGCCGAACTGCTGAACCCGAACCTGAAAGTCGAAGGCCTGTTGCGGACCATGTTCGACCCGCGCCTGAGCCTGATGAACGATGTGTCGGCGCAGCTCAAGGAGCACTTCGGTGAGCAGTTGTACGACACGGTCATTCCACGCAACATTCGCCTGGCCGAAGCGCCAAGCTATGGCATGCCGGCGCTGGCGTACGACAAATCATCGCGAGGCGCCATAGCCTACCTGGCCCTGGCCGGCGAGATGGTTCGCCGTCAACGCAAAAACTCACGCACCGCCGCTGCTCAGGCAACTTAAGGAATCCCCATGGCCGTCAAGAAACGAGGTCTCGGACGTGGACTGGATGCACTGCTGAGTGGTCCGACCGTCAGCTTGTTGGAAGAACAAGCGGTGCAAGCCGACCAGCGTGAGTTGCAACATTTGCCCCTGGACCTGATCCAGCGGGGCAAATACCAGCCACGCCGGGACATGGACCCACAGGCGCTGGAAGAACTGGCTTCGTCGATCAAGGTACAGGGCGTGATGCAGCCGATCGTGGTGCGTCCCATCGGTGAAGGCCGCTTTGAAATCATCGCGGGTGAACGCCGCTGGCGCGCCAGCCAGCAAGCGGGCCAGGAAACCATCCCGGCGATGGTGCGCGATGTGCCGGATGAAACCGCGATTGCCATGGCGCTGATCGAGAACATCCAGCGTGAAGACCTCAATCCGGTCGAGGAAGCGGTTGCCCTGCAGCGTTTGCAGCAGGAATTCCAGCTGACTCAGCAGCAGGTTGCCGAAGCGGTTGGCAAATCCCGCGTGACGGTGGCCAACCTGTTGCGCCTGATTGCCCTGCCGGAGGTGATCAAGACCATGCTCTCGCATGGCGACCTGGAAATGGGTCATGCGCGTGCCTTGCTCGGGTTGCCGGAAAATCAACAGGTTGAGGGGGCGCGACACGTTGTCGCACGGGGTCTCACCGTACGCCAGACTGAAGCACTGGTTCGCCAGTGGTTGAATGGCAAACCGCAGGCGACAGAACCTGCTAAACCCGACCCGGATATCGCTCGCCTCGAGCAGCGCCTGGCTGAGCGCCTAGGCTCTGCGGTGCAGATTCGCCACGGAAAGAAGGGCAAAGGGCAGTTGGTGATTGGTTACAACTCCCTGGATGAGCTGCAAGGTGTCCTTGCACATATCCGCTGAAACATTTCCTCATGTAGCGTGCAGACGGAAATCACTACCTGACAGTTGAATAGGGGCTGAACCGCCCCTATACTCTGCGCGCATTTTGTCGGCACAAATTATGCCAAGTTATTGAATTCTGGCAGCCGACCTTTGAGGAGCAAATGTGATGGAAACACGCACGCCAAACCGCTTGCCGTTCCATCGCCTGGCAGTTTTTCCGGTGTTAGTGGCTCAATTTGTCGTTTTGCTGGTGGCTGCTTTGGCGCTCTGGCACTGGCATGGAGTCGTTGCCGGGTACTCAGGACTCTGCGGGGGCCTGATAGCCTTGCTTCCCAATGTATATTTCGCTCACAGGGCATTTCGGTTTTCCGGCGCCCGAGCAGCTCAAGCCATCGTCCGGTCTTTTTATGCCGGCGAGGCGGGCAAACTGATTTTGACGGCAGTGCTCTTTGCACTGACGTTTGCAGGTGTGAAGCCACTGGCGCCGTTAGCAGTCTTCGGCGTCTTTGTGTTGACCCAACTGGTCAGCTGGTTCGCTCCCCTGCTGATGAGAACAAGACTTTCGAGACCTTAGGGCGTTTGAGGCAACCATGGCAGAAACAACCGCTTCGGGCTATATCCAGCACCACTTGCAGAACCTGACCTTCGGTCAGCTCCCTAACGGCGGCTGGGGCTTTGCCCACACCGCAGCAGAAGCCAAAGAAATGGGCTTCTGGGCTTTCCACGTCGATACCCTCGGCTGGTCGGTCGCGTTGGGCCTGATTTTCGTTCTTCTTTTCCGCATGGCGGCGAAGAAAGCGACATCCGGTCAACCAGGTGCTTTGCAGAACTTCGTTGAAGTATTGGTCGAATTCGTCGATGGCAGCGTGAAAGACAGCTTCCATGGCCGTAGCCCGGTGATTGCACCGTTGGCACTGACCATCTTCGTCTGGGTCTTCCTGATGAACGCCGTCGACCTGATTCCGGTTGACTGGATTCCTCAAGTGGCCATGTGGATCTCCGGCGACCCGCACATTCCGTTCCGCGCCGTATCGACCACTGACCCGAACGCTACCCTGGGCATGGCCCTGTCGGTGTTCGCGTTGATCATTTTCTACAGCATCAAGGTCAAGGGCATCGGCGGCTTCCTCGGCGAACTGACCCTGCACCCGTTCGGCAGCAAGAACATCTTTGTTCAAGCCCTGCTGATTCCGGTGAACTTCCTGCTGGAGTTCGTGACGCTGATTGCCAAGCCAATCTCGCTGGCACTGCGTCTGTTCGGCAACATGTATGCCGGCGAGCTGGTGTTCATTCTGATCGCTGTGATGTTCGGCAGTGGTCTGCTCTGGCTTAGCGGCCTGGGCGTAGTTCTGCAGTGGGCGTGGGCTGTGTTCCACATCCTGATCATCACCCTGCAGGCGTTTATCTTCATGATGCTGACCATCGTCTACCTGTCGATGGCGCACGAAGAGAACCATTAAGGCCGGCTTAGGCTAGTCTGATGTCCCTCTCGTCTCGGCGGGAGGGGGCCCATAACGGGCTCGATGAAACGATTTGTTTTACCGCTTTAATCTAAAAAACCTAAACCATACGACGTAAAAGTCGGGAGGAAAGATGGAAACTGTAGTTGGTCTAACCGCTATCGCTGTTGCACTGTTGATCGGCCTGGGCGCACTGGGTACTGCAATTGGTTTCGGCCTGTTGGGCGGCAAGTTTCTGGAAGGCGCAGCGCGTCAGCCAGAAATGGTTCCAATGCTGCAAGTTAAAATGTTCATCGTTGCCGGTCTGCTCGACGCCGTAACCATGATCGGTGTTGGTATCGCTCTGTTCTTCACTTTCGCGAACCCATTCGTTGGTCAACTCGCTGGCTAATCACTCGAACCTTCGAGTGATTGGTGTGATGTGCAACGAACGAGCGAGGTGTTGGCGTGAACATTAATGCAACCCTGATTGGCCAGTCCGTTGCGTTCTTAATTTTTGTACTTTTTTGCATGAAGTTCGTGTGGCCTCCGGTCATCGCGGCTTTGCACGAACGTCAGAAGAAGATCGCGGATGGACTGGACGCTGCCGCCCGAGCAGCTCGCGACCTGGAGTTGGCCCAAGATAAAGCGGGTCAACAACTGCGCGAAGCAAAAACTCAGGCAGCCGAAATCATTGAGCAAGCCAAGAAGCGCGGTAATCAGATCGTTGAAGAGGCTGTTGAAAAAGCCCGTATCGACGCTGAACGTGTAAAGGTTCAGGCTCAGGCCGAGATCGAGCAGGAAATCAACAGTGTCAAAGACGCGCTGCGTACCCAACTGGGTGCACTGGCCGTTGGCGGCGCCGAGAAGATCCTGGGTGCCACAATCGATCAAAACGCGCACGCGGAGCTGGTTAACAAACTGGCTGCTGAAATTTAAGCGAGGGCGATCATGGCAGAATTGACCACGTTGGCCCGACCTTACGCTAAGGCAGCCTTCGAGCACGCCCAGGCCCACCAGCAACTGGCCTCTTGGTCAGCCATGCTCGGCCTGGCTGCAGCAGTGTCGCAAGACGACACGATGCAGCGCGTGCTCAAGGCCCCGCGACTGACGAGCGCAGACAAGGCCACCACGTTTATTGACGTGTGTGGCGACAAGTTCGATGTCAAAGCACAGAATTTCATCCACGTCGTTGCTGAAAACGACCGTCTCCCGCTTTTGCCGGAGATCGCCGCTCTGTTCGACCTGTACAAGGCCGAGCAAGAGAAATCGGTAGATGTGGATGTCACCAGTGCTTTTGCATTGAACCAAGAACAGCAAGACAAACTCGCCAAGGTTCTCAGTGCACGGCTCAACCGGGAAGTGCGCCTGCAAGTTGCGGAGGATGCCACCCTTATTGGTGGTGTCATCATCCGCGCCGGCGACCTGGTAATCGATGGCTCGATTCGCGGCAAACTCGCGAATCTTGCCGAAGCATTGAAATCTTGAGTTTGAAGGGGCAGCAGAGCAATGCAGCAACTCAATCCTTCCGAAATAAGTGAAATTATCAAGGGCCGCATCGAAAAGCTCGATGTGACCTCTCAAGCCCGTAACGAAGGCACTGTCGTCAGCGTATCTGACGGTATCGTGCGGATTCACGGTCTGGCCGACGTCATGTACGGCGAGATGATCGAGTTTCCGGGCGGCGTCTTCGGTATGGCCCTCAACCTGGAGCAAGACTCTGTAGGTGCCGTTGTATTGGGCGCATACCAGACTCTGGCTGAAGGCATGAGCGCCAAGTGCACCGGCCGCATCCTCGAAGTTCCGGTTGGTAAGGAACTGCTGGGTCGCGTAGTCGACGCACTGGGTAACCCAGTTGACGGCAAAGGTCCGCTGAACAACACCGAGACCGATGCGGTCGAGAAAGTTGCTCCAGGCGTGATCTGGCGTAAGTCGGTAGACCAGCCTGTACAGACTGGCTACAAGGCTGTCGATGCCATGATCCCTGTCGGCCGTGGCCAGCGTGAGCTGATCATCGGTGACCGTCAGATCGGTAAAACCGCTCTGGCGATCGACGCGATCATCAACCAGAAAAACAGCGGCATCTTCTGCGTATACGTGGCAATCGGTCAGAAACAATCGACCATCGCCAACGTGGTTCGCAAGCTGGAAGAAAACGGCGCACTGGCTAACACCATCGTCGTAGCTGCCAGTGCTTCGGAATCGGCCGCACTGCAATTCCTGGCACCGTATGCCGGTTGCACCATGGGCGAATACTTCCGTGACCGCGGTGAAGACGCGCTGATCGTTTATGACGATCTGTCCAAGCAAGCAGTGGCTTACCGCCAGATTTCCCTGCTGCTGCGCCGTCCACCAGGCCGTGAAGCTTACCCAGGCGACGTGTTCTATCTCCACTCCCGTCTGCTGGAGCGCGCATCCCGCGTTTCGGAAGAGTACGTAGAGAAGTTCACCAACGGCGCAGTGACCGGCAAAACCGGTTCCCTGACCGCACTGCCGATCATCGAAACCCAGGCTGGCGACGTTTCCGCGTTCGTTCCGACCAACGTGATTTCCATCACCGACGGTCAGATCTTCCTGGAATCGGCCATGTTCAACTCCGGGATCCGTCCTGCTGTGAACGCCGGTGTTTCGGTATCCCGTGTGGGTGGTGCCGCTCAGACCAAGATCATCAAGAAGCTGTCCGGTGGTATCCGTACCGCTCTGGCTCAGTACCGTGAACTGGCGGCATTCGCCCAGTTCGCTTCTGACCTGGACGAAGCGACCCGTAAGCAACTTGAGCATGGTCAGCGCGTTACCGAGCTGATGAAGCAGAAGCAATACGCACCAATGTCGATCGCTGACATGGCGCTGTCGCTGTATGCCGCTGAGCGTGGGTTCCTGACTGACGTTGAAATCGCCAAGATCGGCAGCTTCGAACAAGCGCTGATCGGTTTCTTCAACCGCGATCACGCCGAATTGATGGCGAAGATCAACGTGAAGGGTGACTTCAATGACGAAATCGACGCTGGCATGAAAGCCGGTATCGAGAAGTTCAAGGCCACCCAAACCTGGTAAGCCGCAGCGGGAGCCGCAAGGCTCCCGCTTGCTAACCTGATAGGTGTTACATGGCAGGCGCAAAAGAGATTCGCAGTAAGATTGCGAGCATCAAAAGCACGCAAAAAATTACCAGCGCCATGGAAAAAGTGGCGGTCAGCAAAATGCGCAAGGCACAAATGCGCATGGCAGCTAGCCGTCCTTATGCGGAGCGCATCCGCCAGGTTATTGGTCATCTGGCCAACGCCAACCCGGAATATCGCCACCCTTTCATGATCGACCGCGCCATCAAGCGCGTCGGTTACGTTGTGGTGAGCAGTGACCGTGGTCTGTGTGGTGGCTTGAACACCAACCTGTTCAAGGCCCTGGTCAAGGACATGGCGGTAAACCGCGAAAATGGCGTCGAGATCGATCTGTGTGTTGTTGGTAGCAAGGGTGCGGCTTTCTTCCGCAACTTCGGCGGTAACGTCGTAGCAGCTATCAGCCACCTGGGTGAAGAGCCGTCGATCAATGACCTGATCGGCAGCGTCAAGGTGATGCTGGATGCCTACCTGGACGGCCGTATCGACCGTCTGTGCGTGGTGTCCAACAAGTTCATCAACACCATGACGCAACAGCCTACCGTGGAGCAGTTGATTCCATTGGTGGCGACCCCGGATCAAGAACTCAAGCACCACTGGGACTATCTCTACGAACCGGATGCCAAGGAGCTGCTGGACGGCTTGATGGTCCGTTACGTTGAGTCGCAGGTCTACCAGGCGGTGGTCGAGAACAACGCAGCTGAACAAGCGGCGCGGATGATCGCAATGAAGAACGCTACCGACAACGCCGGTGATTTGATCAGCGATTTGCAGCTGGTCTACAACAAGGCGCGTCAGGCTGCGATCACCCAAGAGATCTCGGAAATCGTCGGCGGCGCTGCCGCGGTTTAACGGTTCAAATATTCAGAGGATCCAGCTATGAGTAGCGGACGTATCGTTCAAATCATCGGCGCCGTTATCGACGTGGAATTTCCACGCGACAGCGTACCGAGCATCTACGACGCCTTGAAAGTTCAAGGTGCCGAAACCACTCTGGAAGTTCAGCAGCAGCTGGGCGACGGCGTGGTACGTACCATTGCGATGGGCTCCACCGAAGGCTTGAAGCGCGGTCTGGACGTCAACAACACTGGCGCAGCCATCTCCGTACCGGTCGGTAAAGCGACTCTGGGCCGGATCATGGACGTACTGGGCAACCCGATCGACGAAGCTGGCCCGATCGGCGAAGAAGAGCGCTGGGGTATCCACCGCGCCGCTCCTTCCTTCGCAGAACAGGCAGGCGGCAACGACCTGCTGGAAACTGGCATCAAGGTTATCGACCTGGTTTGCCCGTTCGCCAAGGGTGGTAAGGTTGGTCTGTTCGGTGGTGCCGGTGTAGGCAAAACCGTAAACATGATGGAACTGATCCGTAACATCGCCATCGAGCACAGCGGTTATTCCGTGTTCGCCGGTGTGGGTGAGCGTACTCGTGAGGGTAACGACTTCTACCACGAGATGAAGGACTCCAACGTTCTGGACAAAGTGGCACTGGTTTACGGTCAGATGAACGAGCCGCCGGGAAACCGTCTGCGCGTAGCACTGACTGGCCTGACCATGGCCGAGAAGTTCCGTGACGAAGGTAACGACGTTCTGCTGTTCGTCGACAACATCTATCGTTACACCCTGGCCGGTACTGAAGTATCCGCACTGCTGGGCCGTATGCCTTCGGCAGTAGGTTACCAGCCGACCCTGGCTGAAGAGATGGGCACTCTGCAAGAGCGCATCACTTCGACCAAGAACGGTTCGATCACCTCGATCCAGGCGGTATACGTACCTGCGGACGACTTGACTGACCCGTCGCCAGCGACCACCTTCGCCCACTTGGACGCCACCGTCGTTCTGTCCCGTGACATCGCTTCCCTGGGTATCTACCCAGCGGTAGATCCACTGGACTCGACTTCGCGTCAGCTGGACCCGAACGTGATCGGCCAGGAACACTACGACACCGCTCGCGGTGTACAGTATGTTCTGCAGCGTTACAAAGAACTGAAGGACATCATTGCGATCCTGGGTATGGACGAGCTGTCGGAAGCCGACAAGCAGTTGGTAAACCGTGCTCGTAAGATCCAGCGTTTCTTGTCGCAGCCGTTCTTCGTGGCTGAAGTCTTCACCGGTGCTTCGGGTAAATACGTTTCCCTGAAAGACACCATTGCTGGCTTCAAAGGCATCCTCAACGGTGACTACGACCACCTGCCAGAACAAGCGTTCTACATGGTCGGCAGCATCGAAGAAGCGATCGAGAAAGCCAAGAAACTGTAATCCCAGCGCCCGGTAACGGGCGCTAATTTAGGTTGAGGCAATCAGATGGCTATGACAGTCCATTGCGACATCGTCAGTGCGGAAGGGGAAATCTTTTCCGGCCTGGTCGAGATGGTGGTTGCGCACGGTGAACTGGGTGATCTTGGTATCGCTCTGGGTCACGCGCCGCTGATCACTAATCTCAAGCCGGGCCCGATCCGCCTGATCAAGCAGGGCGGGGAAGCCGAGGTGTATTACATCTCGGGTGGTTTCCTCGAGGTTCAGCCGAACATGGTCAAGGTGCTTGCCGACACTGTGCAACGTGCTGCCGACCTGGACGAAGCCTCCGCTCAGGAAGCCGTCAAGGCTGCCGAGAAGGCTCTGCACGACAGAGGCGGCGAGTTCGACTACGGTGCTGCTGCCGCACGTCTGGCCGAGGCTGCAGCTCAGCTGCGCACCGTCCAGCAGATCCGCAAGAAGTTCGGCGGCTAATCAGCCTCCTGCTTGTTGTGCGATTGATTAAAAAGGGTAGCCTCGGCTACCCTTTTTCTTTTTTGCAATTCACCTCTTGGTCGCAGCCGCTGACCACCCAGGATTGGTAGCCAGTCATGTCTCTAGAAATCGTTATTCTCGCTGCCGGTCAAGGCACCCGCATGCGTTCGGCGTTGCCGAAAGTCCTTCACCCGGTCGCAGGCAACTCGATGCTGGGTCATGTTATCCACAGCGCCCGACAACTTGATCCACAGCGCATTCATGTGGTGATCGGCCATGGCGCCGATGCGGTCCGTGAGCGTCTGGCCGCTGATGATCTGAATTTCGTCCTGCAGGACAAACAGCTGGGAACCGGTCACGCCGTGGCCCAGGCTGTCCCCTTCATCAAATCCGATACCGTGCTGGTTCTTTACGGTGACGTGCCATTGATTGAAGTGGAAACCCTGCAACGCCTGCTGACACAGGTAGTGCCTGGACAGATGGGCCTGTTGACTGTCGAACTCGACGATGCGACCGGCTATGGCCGCATCGTGCGCGACGTTGACGGTAAAGTCGCAGCTATCGTTGAGCACAAGGATGCCAACGAGGCTCAACGCGCGATCCGCGAAGGCAACACCGGTATCCTCGCTGTTCCTGCCGATCGGTTGTCCGACTGGACGAGCCGCCTGTCGAACAACAATGTTCAGGGTGAGTATTACCTGACCGACGTGATCGAAATGGCGGTCAACGACGGTCTGGTGGTGGCCACCGAACAACCCCACGACGCCATGGAAGTGCAGGGCGCCAACGACCGCAAGCAGCTTTCCGAGCTCGAGCGCCACTATCAGCTGCGCGCCGGCCGTCGTTTGATGGCCCAAGGTGTGACACTGCGCGACCCGGCACGTTTCGATGTGCGCGGTGAAGTCACCGTTGGCCGCGACGTGCTGATCGATATCAACGTGATTCTCGAAGGCAAGGTCGTCATCGAAGATGACGTGGTCATCGGCCCGAACTGTGTAATCAAGGACAGTACCCTGCGCAAAGGCGTGGTGATCAAGGCCAATAGTCACATTGAGGGCGCGGTATTGGGCGAGGGCAGCGATGCCGGTCCGTTCGCCCGCCTACGGCCGGGAACGGTGCTGGAAGCACGCGCCCATGTGGGTAACTTTGTGGAGCTGAAGAACGCCCATCTGGGGGAAGGCGCCAAGGCCGGTCACCTGACATATCTGGGGGACGCCCACATCGGAGCACGCAGCAACATCGGCGCCGGTACGATCACCTGCAACTACGATGGTGCCAACAAGTGGAAAACCGTGCTGGGTGAAGACGTGTTCATCGGCTCCAACAATTCGTTGGTTGCGCCTGTGGATATCTCTGCGGGTGCAACCACCGCTGCCGGCTCGACTATTACCTCCAATGTGGATAAGTCTCAGCTGGCTGTTGGCCGGGCTCGCCAGAAGAACATCGATGGCTGGAAGCGGCCGGAGAAAATCAAGAAGGCATGAGTTATCCACAAGCAGTGGATCAGGGTGAGATATCCACAGCCTGATCGACTGGATTCGCGAGCAGCTCGCTCCCACAAGGATTTCGTAGTCCGATGGGAACGAGCTGCCTGCGATGCATTTATCCACAGATCATTTTATCGCTCCGCGCTTGACGAAGTTTCGTTGATAGGTTTTGATTGCTTCCGTTATCTTTCGAATCGAAACTTAGGCGGTCATGTCAAAACGCAACACTCCCCAGCGTCGCCACAATATCCTCGCCTTGCTCAATGAGCAGGGGGAAGTCAGTGTGGATGAATTGGCCAAGCGTTTTGAAACCTCGGAAGTGACCATCCGCAAGGATCTGGCCGCACTTGAAAGCAATGGGTTGCTGCTGCGTCGTTATGGCGGTGCAATCACCATGCCTCAAGAGCTGGTCAACGACCCGAGCCAACCGGTTTCCCAGTACAAGCAAGCCATTGCCCGGGCGGCCGTGATGCGGATTCGCGAGCATGCGCGGATCATCATCGACAGTGGCAGTACCACGGCAGCGATGATTCCCGAACTCGGCAAGTTGCCAGGATTGGTGGTCATGACCAACTCGCTGAACGTTGCCAATGCCTTGAGCGAACTGGAACACGAGCCTGTGCTGTTGATGACGGGCGGCACCTGGGACCCGCACTCCGAGTCCTTCCAGGGGCAGGTCGCCGAGCAGGTACTACGCTCATACGACTTCGACCAGCTGTTTATCGGTGCCGATGGCATCGACCTGGTTCGAGGCACCACGACCTTCAACGAACTGCTTGGCCTGAGCCGGGTGATGGCCGATGTGGCCCGTGAAGTGATCGTGATGGTCGAGTCTGACAAGATCGGCCGGAAAATTCCCAATCTGGAGCTGCCATGGAGCAGCGTCCATACCCTTATTACGGATGATCGCCTGCCCATCGATGCGCGCGATCAGATTCAGGCCCGCGGCATCACCTTGATTTGCGCGGCAGTCAGCCAGGAGAAATAGCATGTGTGGAATTGTCGGCGCGGTTGCGGAACGTAACATCACCGCCATTTTGCTCGAGGGCCTCAAGCGCCTTGAATACCGGGGCTATGACAGTGCTGGTGTTGCGGTATTTACCAACGACAACACGCTTGAGCGTATGCGTCGTCCGGGCAAGGTCAGCGAATTGGAGCAGGCTCTGGAAGCTGAGCCGCTGGCAGGTCGCCTGGGGATTGCCCACACCCGTTGGGCAACCCACGGCGCACCCTGTGAACGCAACGCTCACCCGCACTTCTCCGGCAATCTGGCCGTGGTGCACAACGGGATCATCGAAAACCACGAAGCCCTGCGCGAACAGCTCAAGGCACTGGGTTACGTGTTCACCTCCGACACCGATACCGAAGTGATCGCTCACTTGCTCGATCACAAGCTCAAAGATCTGGTCGACCTGACTGTTGCTCTTAAGGCCACCGTCAAAGAACTGCACGGTGCTTACGGTCTGGCGGTGATCAGTGCTCTGCAGCCTGATCGTCTGGTTGCGGCTCGCAGTGGCAGCCCGTTGGTGATTGGCCTGGGCCTGGGTGAGAACTTCCTCGCCTCCGACCAGTTGGCGCTGCGTCAGGTCACCGACCGCTTCATGTACCTGGAAGAGGGCGACATCGCCGAAATCGGTCGTGACAGCGTGCAGATCTGGGATATCGACGGCAAGGCGGTGGAGCGTGAATCGGTGCAGTACCGTGATGGTGCTGAAGCGGCCGAGAAGGGCGAGTTCCGTCACTTCATGCTCAAGGAAATCCACGAGCAGCCGTCGGTTGTACAACGTACCCTGGAAGGTCGCTTGAGCCAGAACCAGGTACTGGTGCAAGCGTTCGGCCCGCAAGCGGCCGAACTGTTCGCCAAAGTGCGCAATGTGCAGATCGTGGCTTGTGGCACCAGCTATCATGCCGGCATGGTTGCCCGTTACTGGCTTGAAGAACTGGCCGGTATCCCGTGCCAGATTGAAGTTGCCAGCGAGTTCCGTTACCGCAAGGTGGTGGTTCAACCCGACACCCTGTTTGTGACCATTTCCCAGTCCGGCGAAACCGCCGATACCCTGGCGGCCCTGCGCAATGCCAAAGAGTTGGGTTTCCTCGCCAGCCTGGCCATTTGCAATGTCGGCATCAGTTCGCTGGTGCGTGAATCCGACCTGACCCTGCTGACCCAGGCGGGTCGTGAAATCGGTGTGGCTTCCACCAAAGCCTTCACCACTCAACTGGTTGGTCTGCTGCTGTTGACCCTGTCTCTGGGTCAGGTCCGTGGCACCCTTGGCAACGGCGTGGAAGCTGAACTGGTCGAAGAACTGCGTCGCTTGCCCGCTCGCCTGGGCGAAGCCCTGGCCATGGACAGCACCGTGGAAAAAATCGCCGAGTTGTTCGCCGACAAGAACCACACCCTGTTCCTGGGCCGTGGTGCGCAGTTCCCGGTCGCGATGGAAGGTGCACTCAAGCTCAAGGAAATTTCCTACATTCACGCTGAAGCCTACCCGGCAGGCGAGCTGAAGCACGGCCCGCTGGCACTGGTCGATGACGACATGCCGGTGGTGACGGTGGCGCCGAACAATGAGCTGTTGGAGAAGTTGAAGTCCAACCTGCAGGAAGTTCGCGCTCGTGGTGGTCAGTTGATCGTGTTTGCTGACGAGAAAGCCGGTATGAGCAATGGCGAAGGCACCCATGTCATCAACATGCCGCATATCCACGACATCCTGTCGCCGATTCTCTACACCATTCCGCTGCAGCTGCTCTCGTACTACGTCGCGGTGCTCAAAGGCACTGACGTTGACCAGCCACGCAACCTGGCGAAGTCAGTCACAGTGGAATAAGTTATCCACAGTGATGTAAAACCAAAAAATCGCAGCCCAGGCTGCGATTTTTTTATTCATGCCGAGGACATGCCATGGACCGCTTTCAGGAAATGCAGGTGTTCGTTGCGGTTGCCCAGGACCAGGGTTTCTCGGCGGCTGCTCGACGGTTGGGGTTGTCGGCGGCCAGTGTGACTCGGGCGGTGGCGGCGGTGGAAACACGCATTGGCGCGCAGCTGTTGACGCGAACCACGCGCAGTGTGTACCTGACCGAAGCCGGGCAGCGTTATCTGGATGACTGCCGACGGATACTGGCGGACATTCAGGAGGCCGAAGCCTCTGCCGCCGGCAGCCATGCCCAGCCTCGCGGGCAACTGACCATCACCGCGCCGGTGCTGTTTGGCGAGCTGTTCGTCACCCCGGTGATGGTGGGTTTTCTTGAGCGGTTTGCAGATGTCAGCATCAACGCGTTATTGGTCGACCGGGTGGTGGGCATGGTCGAGGAGGGCGTTGACGTGGCGGTGCGTATCGGTGCACTGCCTGACAGCAATCAGCATGCGATCCGGGTGGGTGAGGTGCGTCGGGTGGTCTGTGGCTCTCCCGGGTATCTGCAGCGTCACGGTCGGCCTTTGCATCCGAATGATCTGGGGTGTGCACGGATTGTCGCGACGTCGTCGATTGGACAGCAGCGAAGCTGGTCGTTTACGGCGGCGGGTGAGCCGGTGAGCGTTCGCCTTGAGCCGCGCCTGGTGGTCACGGCCAATCAATCGGCAATCACTGCGGCTGCCTTGGGGTTGGGATTGACCCGGGTGCTGTCCTATCAGGTCGCCACCAAGGTGGCTGCCGGTGAGCTGGAAATCATCCTGAAAGACTTCGAACCGCCACCTTTACCGATCCATGTGGTGTATCAGGGGGGGCGCAAGGCGCCGACGCGGGTCCGCAGTTTTGTCGACTATGCCGTGCAGGCCTTGCGTGAACATCCTGCCTTGCGCAGCTGAGGCTTTATTGCGCCAGATGAAATGATGGATTGTATTTCATGGTCATTCTGTTGTTTTTGGCGGTGGTGGAAGATAGGGTTCCTCGGCGCGGATCTTCCCTGGACTGCGCGATTCATCTACGGAGTCGATCATGCCTGCCATCAAACTCTATCACTTCCCACGCTCAGGCCACGCCCACCGTGTGGAGCTGATGCTGTCGCTGCTTGAGTTGCCAACAGAGCTTATCTTCGTCGATCTGGTAAAAAACGAGCATAAAAAACCGGGTTTTCTTGCGCTCAATGCCTTTGGTCAGGTCCCGGTGATCGATGATCAAGGCGTGGTGCTGGCTGACTCCAACGCGATTCTGGTGTATCTGGCGCAACAGTATGGCAACGGCCATTGGCTGCCCACCGATCCGGTAGGGGCGGCCAGGGTCCAGCGCTGGTTGTCGGTAGCGGCAGGGCCGATTGCCTATGGCCCGGCGACAGCACGACTGATCACTGTGTTTGGAGCGCCCTACAACGCGCAAGAGGTGATCGCACGCTCCCATGCCCTGCTCAAGGTGATGGATCAGGAACTGGCCAGCGATCCCTATCTGGTCGGTGACCAGCCGACCATTGCCGATGTCGCCGCCTACAGCTATATCGCTCACGCACCGGAAGGCAATGTATCGCTGGTGAATTATGCCAACGTGCAGGCCTGGCTGGCGCGGATCGAGGCCTTGCCCGGCTTTGTCGGCATGCCTCGTACTGCAGTGGGTTTGCAATCCGCTTGAAGCGTCAGGCTCGCCGATGACGGGCCCTTCACACTGCGTCAGGTGCGCAGAGGAGTCGCATGATGGAGCGTTCACCCTGGCATGCCGGCGAGCAACAGTTGCAGGCTCACGTGGGGGTTGCCGAGCGCATGGAAGCGTTCGGACGAAAGGTGATCCGCAGTGAAATGCCGGATCAACACCGCCAGTTCTATCGCCAACTACCCTTCATGTTGTTGGGGGCGGTGGATGCCGAGGGAAACCCTTGGGCGAGCATCCTTGAAGGTCCACCGGGTTTCGCCCATTCCCCCGAACCTGCGAGGCTGCAACTCGACAGCCTGCCCACCGCCGATGACCCGGTCCAGTTGCAGGTCGGAGCAGCCATCGGGTTGCTCGGGATCGAGTTACACACAAGGCGGCGGAACCGGATCAATGGCCGAATCAGCGAAATCGACGCGCATGGGGTGAGCGTCACGGTTGACCAGGCCTTTGGCAATTGCCCGAAGTACATTCAATTGCGTCAGTTTCACTCGGTACCCTTGGTGGATCCTTCAACCCGTATCGCCCAGCGTTTCAATGCCCTGGATGACGCCGCCACAGCGATGATTCGGAGCGCCGACACCTTCTTTGTCGCCAGTTATGTGGATGTGGATAACTCACGGGCTGTGGATATCTCCCATCGTGGCGGTCAGGCTGGTTTCGTCAGGGTCGAGGGCAATTGCCTGACCATCCCGGATTTTGCCGGCAACCAGCATTTCAATACCTTGGGCAACCTGCTGCTCAACCCCCGTGCCGGGTTGTTGTTTATCGATTTCACCACGGGTGACCTTTTGCAGGTCAGCGGAGGCACCGAACTCATCCTCGATGGTCCGCAAGTGGAGGCCTTTCAAGGCGCAGAACGCTTGTGGAAGCTGCACGTGCAGCAGATCGTACGACGGCCTGCCGCGCTGGCGTTGCGTTGGCGCTTCGACGGGTATTCACCCAACAGCGTGATGACCGGTACCTGGGACCAAGCGGCCAGGTGAGTTATCCACAGCCCCGGCGACCGTACCTGACGCCGGGGAGGTGCTGATTTTCCGTGCGGTTTCGGCAAGGGAGGAACCGCTGCGGGGGCTGGATTTGTAGATCCAGGGTGTTCAGGCGTAGGACAGCGCTTTCTCTGCCAGTAGTTCCTGATACAGCTCGTTCCACTGACGACCCATTTCGTCGGCGGTAAACAACTGCCGGTAACGGGCTTCTGCCTTGGCTCCCATGGCGGCAGCCTGAGCCGGGTTTTCCCAGAGCGTGCGCATGGCTTCACGAAACGCCGGTGGATTGCTCGGCGGCACCACCAGGCCGGTCTCGCCGTGGATATTGATGTAGCTGGTACCGGTGCCGATTTCGCTGGAGATCATCGGCTTGCCATACATCGCCCCTTCCAGCAGCGAGATGCCAAATGCTTCAGAGCGCAGGTGGGATGGAAAGACGATCGCGTAGCTCAGTTCTAGCACGGCGGCTTTGTCTTCATCATCCAGGCGCCCGACGAAGTGAAGGTTATGCAGTCCCAGCGCGGCGGCCTGGGCGTGCAGTTCGGCTTCCAGGGGGCCTGCGCCGACGATCACGACCGGGTAATCGATGTCTTTGAGCGCCTCGATCAGGATATGCAGCCCCTTGTAGTAACGCATCACCCCCACGAACAGGAAAAAGCGCTCGCCCAGGCGCTCACGCCAACGGGCCATGCGTTCGGTGTCCGTTTTTGGATAGGCGGCCTTGTTCAGGCCGTAGGGAATGACCCGGGTCTTTTCCGGGAAGTTTTTCAGTACGTCGCTGGTGTGCAGGTAGTTCGGCGAGGCCGCGACGATCCGGTCAGCACTGGCCAGAAAACGGCTCATCAGCGGCTGATAGAGTTTGAGCAGGTGCTTTTGCCGGATGATGTCCGAGTGGTACGTGACAACACTGGGTTTGTTCAATCCACTGAGGAAATGCACCACGTCCATGAACGGCCAGGGGAAGTGATAATTGACCACGTCGGCTTCGGCAGCCAATTCACGAAACTGTTTGAAGACGCTGTAGGAGAAACCGGTGGATGCCAGTTGCACATCGAGTCTGGCGCGATGCACCTCGTGCGTCCCGAACGGGATGACCGTCGGTGTCGGGTTGGCGCTTAACGTCAGCACCTGGCTTTCGATACCGTGCTGTGCGCCGCTTTCGCAGAGTTCGAACATGACGTGTTCGATGCCACCAACGGTTTCCGACAAATAGGTTTTATAGAAATGAAGGACACGCATTCAACCTCCCAGAGCCTGGCGATAGGCGCGAGCCGTGAGCATCGCGCAACGATCCCAGGAAAAAAGCTTCGCCTGTTGCAGCCCCGCTTCCCGGCATACCTGCCAATGCGTTTGATCGTCGACCAGACGGGTCATGACGTTGCACAAATCGTGCAGGTCCTCGGGTTCAAAGTAGTTACCTGCAGCTCCCGCGACTTCCGGCATGGCCGAACGTCGAGTCAGGATCACCGGTGTACCGCTGGCCATGGCCTCCAGGACCGGCAGGCCAAAACCTTCATAAATCGACGGAAAAATCAGCGCCCGGGCGCCAGCCATCAGTTGGGCAACCTGCTCATCGGGCAGATACCCCAGCAGGCAGACATGACCACTGGCCAAGCCCTTGCGCAGCTCATCGTTAAGCTGCTGCGCCTTCCAGCCAGCCATTCCGACAACCAGTAACGGAAATTGCTGGCGCACCGCTTCAGGCAGCTCGGCGTGGGCGCGCAATGCCAGAGTGAGGTTCTTGCGCGGCTCCAGGGTTCCGACACACAGGAAATAACCTCGTGGCTCGACCCCGTGGGCTTGCAGTACCGCTTGCAACGATTCATCGGAGCGCGGATGGAATCGCGCAGCCACCCCCAGGGGGGCAACCACAAAGCGTTCTGGCCCAAGGCCGAAGTACGCCTGAGCCTCATCGGCAATGAACTGCGAGTCAGTCAGAATCAGGCTCGCCTGCTTCACACCCTGTTCCAGTCGGCGCTCGATCTCTTTCAAGCGGGCGGCCGGTTGGGTCGAGGGGTAGTGCACGTGGGTCAGGTCGTGCAGGGTAACGATGGTCGGGCCCTTGAACGCCAGTGGCCACAGACTCGGTTCGTGATACAGGTCGATGGTACGGGCACGTCCTTGATCGAAGCGCCGCTGCTCCAGCCAGCGTCGCGCTTGATAGGCACCGGGGATCTGTCGTAGCACGGGGCTGATACGCGAGTAGCCGGGCATCGCGGCCTCTGGCAGGTTTTCGCTCCAACCCCAGCCGTGGAACAACGACAGTTCAACGCCCGGCTGATGGCCAAGCGCATTGACCAGCTCAGCCAGATAATGGCCGATGCCGGTGCGTGGGGCCTGCAGGATCCGGGCATTAAGGGCAATCTGCATGCTGCCTCTCAACCGCCGCCGGGGTTTGGTTCACATGACTCTGGATGCGCTCGATCAGTTGCGCGCTTGCCTCGCGCCAGCCGAGCCACTGCCATTCGCTGACGTTACGCGGTGCCGGAAATGTCCCGGTGGTTTCCATCTGGGTGATCAGATCGACCAGGCTTTGCGGGGAGGCCAGGTCGAAGTACGCCATGAACGGGCCACCGATCTCGCGGAATACCGGAATGTCGCTGCCCATGGCTGGTAAACCGCGTTGCATGGCCTCCACCAGTGGCAAGCCGAAACCTTCGACATACGAGGGGAACACCAGCGACGTGGCGTTGGAATAGGCGTACTCCAGGCTCTTGTCGGTGAGTGAGTTGAACATGAACAGGCGTTTTTCGAGTTCCGGATGTTTGCGGATACGTTCGATCAGCGCGTCGCATTTCCAGCCAATACGGCCGGCAATGCACAGCCGTGCGCGCGAACCCCTGGCCCAGGCAAGCTCGAAGGCATCGAGCAGGTAGGCGTGGTTCTTGCGCGGTTCAATGGTGCTGACCATCAGGAACACCGGGTCCTTACTCTTGAACATCTGCTTGAGCTGCGGCTCGACCCTGGAGGCGTCGTCGCACAGGTCCAGCTCACTGCCCAGGTGGAAGTAATCGAACCAGCGCTGGGCGACCTGTTCGGGCCCGACCCGGCGCAGCATTTCATCACGCACCTGGTCGCGGATGGTCGCGGAAATCGCGACGTAGCCATCGGCCGTTTTGGCGATCCAGTCGAACCAGTCGTTGAACACCCGGACCAGCCCCGCATCGCAAAATTGTGGATGGGTCAGGGGGATCAAGTCGTAGATGACTGACACGATTCCCACGCCATCGCGCTTGAGCTGTTCGGCCAGCGGGAAAAAATCGGCATGCCAGGACGAGTCCAGCAGCACCAGTTGATCGCCTGGTTGGTGCTGAAGCGGTTTGCAGCGCGTAGGAATTTCCTGGCGTTTCAGACAGTAATTGAGAACCCTGATTGGCACACTCAAGGCAGCAAACGCCGCGAGCCGACAACCGACATACAGCACGCGGCGAGCAAAACGGGACTGGCGAAACGGTTGGCGTCGTTCCAGCGTGCGGTGCATCAGCCAGAACTTGTTGGCGATCTGTTCCAGGCGCACGCGCAAGCCCATCAGGTCCAGCTTGGGCACCGACAGTGGCGCCAGGCTTGTGACTTCGTACAGTCTTCCATTGAGCATCACCACCGGAATGCATTCCAGTGCCGCATGCTTTTTCGGCAGCTCGGTGATGACATTGCGAACCACACGCTGGATCCCGGAGTTAGCCTCTGGGTGTTCGAACACATAGGTGCATTCAACCAGCATTCGCGTCATGGGGCGATCTCCGGCGCAATGGGTTCTACAGGTGTCTGTGACGAACGGGAAATGCTGGTTTGCGCCTCCAGCCACGAGCAACCGACGAAGTCTTCCTGGCGGTTGTTGATAACGTGGAACACCAGTCCGTAATCGCGCCATTCGAAATTGCGGTCCAGGTGCGAGTCCAGGCGAGACAGGCTCAGGGCGACGGAGTAGTTGCCCTTGCCCAGGCGCATGGGGAACGCAAAGCGGTAGGTGACCCGCTCGCCGGCGTGCAGGTCCGTCAGTGCCTGATCAAGACGATGGGTATTGATGCCGTACATGGCCTGGCCGAGTCGATCCTTGATCAGGAAACCCAGCACCAGGCGCTCAATGTCTTGCCGTACGTCAACCTGAACTTCCAGCACCATGGGCTGGCCGACTTCGGCGACTTCCACCGGGCGCTGGCGCTGGTCCAGCAGGCGCACACTATGGATGGTTGCTTCACCGGTACCTGAGATGGTTTGTACCTGGCCGTTGGCGAGCATCTCCTGGCGCACGATCTGCCCTTCACGTTCGGCGAGCATGGCGTTGTAGTAGTCCATCACCTCTTCCGGCTTGCCATGCATGGCCATGCGGCCTTTTTCCAGCAGAATGGCGGTGTCGCAGATCGACTGAATGGCCGAACGATCGTGAGACACGATCAGCAAGGTAGTTCCGGCCCGACGAAAGCTGCGAATGCGCTCGAAACTCTTGTGCTGGAAGTAGGCGTCGCCCACCGACAGTGCTTCGTCGACGATCAGAATGTCGGGTCTGCGGGCGGTGGCGACACTGAAGGCCAGGCGCATCTGCATGCCGCTGGAGTAAGTGCGCACCGGGTGGTCGATGGCTTCGCCAATCTCGGCAAAGCCTTCGATTTCCGGCATCAGGGCTTCGATTTCTTCGACCTGCATGCCCAACAACTGACCGGCCATGAAGGCGTTCTGACGGCCCGTGAAGTCCGGGTGAAAGCCCATGCCCAGCTCCAGCAACGCTGCTACGCGCCCTTGCAACTGAATCTGACCGCAGGTGGGCTGGGTCGTGCCGGTGATCATTTTCAACAGGGTACTTTTACCTGCGCCGTTGACGCCGACAATGCCGACCGCTTCACCGGGCTGGATCTCAAAGTCGACGCCTTGCAGTACCCAGTGCAGTTGGTGGCGGGCACGGGTAAAGGGCACC
Source organism: Pseudomonas sp. Irchel s3a18 (assembly GCF_900187535.1). Classification (NCBI taxonomy): domain Bacteria; kingdom Pseudomonadati; phylum Pseudomonadota; class Gammaproteobacteria; order Pseudomonadales; family Pseudomonadaceae; genus Pseudomonas; species Pseudomonas sp. Irchel s3a18. The sequence continues at coordinate 133,232 of NZ_FYDV01000011.1, forward strand.
AGCCATTCGAACAGCCGGCTCCAGCGATTGGGGTATTGCTTGTAGGCCTTGCCCAGGCCACTGACGCGTATGTGTCCCATCAGAGCTCATCCACCATTTCACCGACACGCTGGCGGAATAGCCGCAGCCCTATCACACAGAACAGCAGGCCGATCACCAGCAGCGGTGTCAGCGAACTCCAGACCGGCCACTGGTTGTAGAGAAATACGTTCTGGTAGCTGTGCATCAATGCCGTCAGCGGGTTGAGCCCCAGCACGCGCTGGATGCCTTCGGGAAGGATCGACATCGGGTAAACGATGGGCGTTAGCCAGAACCAGAATTGCAGGAATATTCCGAAGAACTGCCCGACATCGCGGAAGAATACGTTCAGTACGCCGAGAATCATCCCCAGCCCTGCCGAGAACATCACTTGCAGCATCAGCAGCGGTACCAGGGCCAGCAAGGCCATACCAGGCAAGCGCCCGCTGATCAGCAGAAACCCCAGGAACAAACCGAGGATGATCGCAAAGTTGATCCCGGCATTGAGCAGCACGATCACCGGCAGGCAGATCCTGGGGAAGCTGATCTTCTTCAGCAGGTTGGCGTTTTCCAGAAACATGCTCTGGCTACGCAGGGTGATCTCGGAGAACAGGCCCCAGGTCAGCAGACCGGCACACAGGTAAACGCTATAGGCCAACCCATCATCCACCCCCGGCAGGCGGGCACGCATGATCTGAGAGAAGATCACCGTGTAGACGATGATCATCGACAGGGGGTTGAGCACGGTCCACAGGGCGCCGAACAGTGAGTTGCGATAACGCGACTGGAACTCGCGCTTGACGCTACCGAGGATGAACCCCCGGTAGCTGCACAGCGAGCGATACAGGTTGAGCAGCATTCAGACCGTCCTGCCGTACTGATCTTCGAAGCGGACGATATCGTCCTCCCCCAGATACTCACCGCTTTGCACTTCAATGATGACCAGGTCGATCACCCCCGGGTTTTCCAGGCGATGTTTGTGTCCGGCGGCAATGAAGGTGGACTCGTTCTTGGCGACCAGATGCGAGCCCGAGCCGTTGTTGGTGACCTTGGCCATGCCTTCGACCACTACCCAGTGTTCGTTGCGGTGGTGATGCATTTGCAGGGACAGTTTGGCCCCGGGCTTGACCACGATGCGTTTGATCTTGAAGCGCGGACCTTCCTCCAGCACGGTGTAGGTGCCCCAAGGCCGGCTGACAGTGCGGTGCAGGCGGTAGCTTTCGTGTTCTTTGTCTTTGAGTTGCTTGACCACTTTGCGCACATCCTGTGCTCGGTCGGCATGGGCGACCAGCACGGCGTCAGCGGTGTCGATGACGATCAGGTTATCCACACCCACGGTCGCGACCATGCGCCCGTCGCTCTGCACGAAGTTGTTGTGGCTGTCGATGAACAGCGCTTCGCCGCTGGCGCGGTTGTTCTGCATGTCGGCGGGAATCAGCGCACTGACGGCACCCCATGATCCGATGTCGCTCCAGTCGAACCCGGCAGGTATCACCACCACTTTGTCGGAGCATTCCATCAAGGCGTAGTCGATGGAGATATCCGTCATCTCGGCGAAATGCGCCAGCGACAACTCCTGTTGCAGGCAGCCGCCGGTCTCGACCGGGGCGCTCACTGCCAGGCATGCATCGGCTTGTTCCAGTAGCTGCGGGGCATGGGTTTGCAATTCCGACAGCAAGGTGCCGACCGAGAAGCAAAACATGCCTGAGTTCCACAGGAAGTTGCCACTTTCCAGGTAGTCGGTGGCGGTCTGCAGATCGGGCTTTTCGACGAAGCGGGCAACCCTGGTGGCGCCCTGGTCATCCAGGTGATCGCCGCGCTCGATGTAGCCGAAGCCGGTTTCCGGGGCAGTCGGGATGACGCCGAAGGTCACCAGATGACCGGCTTCGGCCAGTTTCACCGCATGCTTTACGGCGGCTCTGAAGGCGTCTTCGTTCTGGATCAGATGGTCGGCGGGCATCACCACCATGATGGCTTCGTTACCGTGCAGCGCTTGCAGGGACAGGGCGGCTGCGGCAATGGCCGGGGCCGTGTTACGCCCTACCGGCTCGAGCACGAAGTGGCCGCGATGATGGCCCAGATGGGCATCCTGATAGTGATCCTTGCTTTGAAAGTAGTAGTCACGATTGGTCACGGTGACGATATCGCCGTGAGTGCCCAGCAGCGAGGCCGCGCGCCGATAGGTCTTGCCCAGGAGGCTCTCGCCATCAGGCAGGACCATGAACGGCTTGGGATGATCTTCACGCGAAACCGGCCACAGCCGTGTACCGGCACCGCCGGAAAGAATCACAGGTATCAGCATGGCCTACTCCTTGGCGACGCGCTTCATGTCCGCATCCATCATCATGCGGATCAGGGTCTGCAAATCGGTTTTTGGTTTCCAGCCCAACAGCCGCTGTGCCTTGGCCGGATTACCCAGCAGCACGTCGACTTCGGCTGGGCGGAAAAACGCCGGGTCGATCTTCACGAAGTCACGGTAATTGAGGCCGACATGCTCGAAGGCAATCTGGCACATCTCGCGCACCGTGGTGGTGACGCCCGTGGCGACCACAAAGTCGTCGGCCTTGTCCTGTTGCAGCATCAACCACATGGCCTCGACATAGTCACCGGCAAAGCCCCAGTCGCGCTTGGCATCGATGTTGCCCAGGCGCAGTTCCTGCTGTTTGCCCTGCTTGATCCGGGCGGCGGCGTCGGTGACTTTGCGGGTCACGAACTCGATCCCGCGCAGCGGCGACTCGTGATTGAACAGGATGCCGCTGCTGGCATGCAGGTTGAAACTCTCGCGGTAGTTCACGGTGATCCAGTGGCCATAGAGCTTGGCGACACCGTAAGGGCTGCGCGGATAGAAAGGGGTATTTTCGTCCTGCTGTTCGGCCTGGATCAGGCCAAACATTTCACTGGTCGAAGCCTGGTAGAAACGGGTGTGCGGGCTGAATTGACGGATGGCCTCGAGCAGGTGAGTCACGCCCAGGCCGTCGACGATCCCGGTGGTCACGGGTTGATCCCAGGAGGCCGCGACAAAGCTTTGCGCCGCCAGGTTGTAGACCTCATCGGGCGCTGACTTGATCACCGCGCGCTGCACCGAGCAGGCGTCGGCCATGTCGCCGTCCAGATAATGAATATCACCTTCGACGCCCATTTCGCGCAAGCGCCACCGCGAGTCGCTGCTGCGCCGCGCGACCAGGCCGTAGACCTGATAGCCCTTGTCGAGCAGCAATTTGGCCAGATAGGCGCCGTCTTGACCGGTGATCCCTGTGATCAATGCACTTTTTGTCATTCTTGTAGTACCCGTGACGTCCAGTCGGACAGGATCGCCCGCAAGGATTGTTGTGTTGTAAGTTCTGGTGCCCACCCTGTAGCCTGGTGCAGCTTGGCATGGTTGCCACAGACACGACGCTGCTCTGCACGGCGAAGGCGCGCAGGGTCTTGAATCAGTTGCATATCGACCTGGGCCAGATCGGCCAGTTGCTCGATCAGGCCACGGATACTCTGCTCGACCCCGGAGCAGATGTTGTAGACCTGCCCGGGCACGCCGCGTGCCAGCAATGCGAAGTAGGCGGACACCACGTCGCTGACATCGAGAAAATCGCGTGTCACATCGATGTCGCCGACCTCCAGCTCAGGCACTTGCAGGCCCTGTTTGATCCGGCAGATCTGTCGTGCGGCGCTGGCGATCACGAAGCTCTCTGCCTGCCCGGCACCGATGTGGTTGAAGGGGCGGGCGACCATGACCGGCCAGCCTTCGGTCATGCCCCATTGCAGGCACAGCATTTCCGCCGAGAGCTTGCTCACGGCATAGGGGTTGCGCGGGCAGGGTGGCTGATGTTCGTCGATCGGCAGGGCGCTCTCGCTGACCTGGCCGTAGACATCGCCGGAACTGACATACAGGAAGGTACCGTTGAAGCCACGCGCCTTGAGCGCTTGCAACAGGTTCAGCGTACCCAGCAGGTTGACCTCAAAGGTGTTGGCCGGGTCACGAAAGGCTTCGGGAACGAAGGTCTGGCCCGCCAGATGGATTACTGCGTCAGGGCGCTCTGGCCACAATCCCTCGAGGCTGTTTGGCTCACGCAGATCGTAGCGAGAGGCGACGGGCAGCAGTTCCCAGCCTGAATCGGTAGCGTTCAGGCTCGATTGGATGTGACGGCCTACAAATCCCTTAAGGCCTGTAACGAACAGACGCTTTTTCAAGCAGTAGCCCCCAAGTAGGCAAACTTCGGCAATCCCCCAGTCTTTGCTGGCTAAAACCGGAAAGCAGTGCTGCTTTCTCAGGAAAATCGGGTATGCGAAGATTTTGTTGTAGTTGTTTGGACGTCAATCTGTGCCAATTGCGCGGCAATTTCAACAGGTCCGAACGTGACTGGTGAGTTCTCATCAGAGTAGCCTGATTTATTCTCGTGCAGCTGTTCACGAATCCCCAACGGATGTGTTTAGAATGCCCCTCAGCACGATTGCCCAGCGATCAGCACGCAGGTTATCCGACCCTGCGAAGCTGACCACAAAAACAAGAACGTAGACGGGCATACAGATGATGGACGAACACCGGTATACCGGGTTTGATCCATGGCTGGACCGTCATAAGAATGAGGCTGCCGGGATGGCGGTTTCATCGTGGGATGCCATGAATTTCATTCTTTATTCAGACGTGAACGACCGCTCGATCAGCCAGAGTCTCGGCCGTCCCGAATACAGCTATTATTTCGTCCTCAAGGCCTATCGTCCGGTCCTTGAGAGCCTTGGACGAGTTCATGTGGTTGATTCGATCGGTGAGGTCGACCCACTCTATCGACGCCTTCAAGACGAGGGCGAAGAAAGCCTGTTCCTTTCATTTGCACCGCCCCACAAGACACCCGCCGACCTGCATTGCCCAACGCTCTGCGTGGTGGCCTGGGAGTTCGACTCGATCCCCGACGAGCACTGGGATAACGACCTGCGGCAGAACTGGAGCCGCACGCTGGCCAGGCAAGGCCGGGTCATTACCTTGTCCAGCCATACCGCGCAGGCCGTACGCAAAGCACTGGGGGAGGACTTCCCGGTGCTGGTCTTGCCCACACCGCTGTGGGAAACCTTCGCCAGTGTGCGCGACCAGTACCCGAGTGCCCCCATCAACCAGGGCGCGACCCTGCAGACCATCGGTTGCATCATCGACAGCCGTGTACTCGGTCTTTCAGCAGACGGCCTGGTTGCACCGATTATCCCGGAACCGGAATCGGAGACTGAACCCCTAGCACTGCCGGAGCCGGAAATCATCACCCAGGCACCCCCCCTGACCTGGCGCCGACGGCTTTTCATTGGCAAACACTATCTGCGCGAGAGTTTACGCGAGTCCGCTGGCCAGTCGCTGCCTAGGCGGTTGTTCATTTTCCGGCACTACCTGCACCAGACCTACGGTGAAGGTTTTCGTGATCTGTTGCCCGAGCGCCTTCGGGGCCTGCTTGCCCGGGTTCGTCCTGAGCAACCGCAGGTGGCCGAGCCTGTGATCGAGGTACTGTCCGCGGACCCGCATCCCCAAGCCAACCTGCCGGACACCACCGAGCGGGTGGAGACCCGGGTCGATGGCGTGGTCTACGTCAGCGTGTTCAATCCTGACGACGGCCGCAAGAACTGGCACCAACTGATCACCGCCTTCTGCTGGGCCATGCGTGAGGTCGAAGACGCCACGCTGGTGCTGAAGATGACCCAGAGCGACCTGTCCACCTATTACGTCGAAATGCTGACCCTGTTGTCGCAGTTGTCGCCGTTCTCCTGCCGAGTGGTGGTCATGCACGGCTACCTGGACGATCAGCAGTTCGCCCGCTTGTATGGCGCGGCCAGTTTCTATGTCAATGCGTCACGTTGTGAAGGGTTGTGTCTGCCGCTGATGGAGTTCATGGCCTGTGGCAAACCGGTGATTGCGCCCGCGCACACGGCCATGCAGGACTACATTGATGAGCGCGTGGCCTTTATCGTTGAGTCGAGCCAGGAGCCTGCGGTATGGCCGCAGGACACGCGCATCCTGTACCGAACCTTGCGTCATCGACCCGATTGGGGCTCGCTGAAAAACGCCTACCAGAACAGCTACCGGGTCGCCAAAGAGCAACCGGAGCACTACCAGGCGATGTCTGCTGCGGCCAGCCAGCGCATGGCTGAGTACTGCAGTTTCGCCGTCGTGCAACAACGGTTGAAGGACTTCTTCGAGCCGACCCCGACAACCCAGAGTAGGCCGGCATCTGCTGCCGCCGTGGCGGGCACAGCACCATGCTGATCATCATTCATTCGGAAACCAACAAAAGTAACATCGTGCAGAACCTTGGCCGCCCGGAGTACAGCTACTACTTTGTGCTCAAGGAGTTCCGCCCGGTACTGGAGCGTCTGGGGCAAGTCATCGAAGTCAGCAGCCCGGACGAGCTGGTCGACCGCTTGTATGTCGATTGTCAAAGCCGAGGCGAGGCGTGCATTTTCCTGTCCTTCTCTCCACCCCATCGCACGCCGATGCACTATGCCTGTCCGACCATCCCGGTGTTTGCCTGGGAATTCAGCACCATTCCCACCGACACCTGGCACGACGAGCCACGCCACGATTGGCGCGTGGTACTGGCAGCGTCGGGTGCGGCGATTACTCACTCCAGCTTTACGGTCAAGGCCGTACGCGATGCGATGGGCGCGGACTATCCCGTCAGTGCCATCCCGGCGCCGGTGTGGGACCGATTTTCCGGACGTCGCCAGGGCCTGGACAAAAAGCCCCGGGCCGAACAGGTCACGCTCAACTTGCGTGGCCTGTTGATCGACAGCCGCACCCTCGACCTGCGGCCCTATGGCCCTGAGGCGTTGCGTGAAGGTGAGGCGGTGGTGTTCGACGGACCGGCGCGCGACTGCCAGCTGGTGCTCGATGGCGTGATCTATACCTCGGTGTTCAACCCTTACGATGGCCGGAAAAACTGGCAGGACATGCTCAGCGCGTTCTGCACTACGTTCCGCGATACGCCGGACGCCACCCTGGTGTTGAAGTTGACGCACCACGATATCGCCGATGCGTTGAATGACATGCTGCATCACCTCTATAAAAACCAGTCCTATCGCTGCCGGATTGTCCTGATTCACGGATTTCTCGCCGACGCGGACTACGAACGCCTGGTGGAAGCCACCAGTTATGTGGTCAACAGTTCGTTTGGCGAAGGGCAGTGCCTGCCCCTGATGGAGTTCATGTCGTGCGGTAAACCGGCCATTGCACCCTGCAATACGGCGATGGCCGACTACATCGACAGTGAGAACACCTTCATTGTCGATTCGACGGACGAGCTCACTGCCTGGCCCCACGATCCGCGCGCAGCCTATCGGACGCTGCGCTACATCACGAATTGGGATTCATTGTGCTCGGCCTACAAGGCCAGCTTTGATGTGGCCTGGAACGATGAGGCGCGTTATGCGCGCATGTCGGCCCATGCGGTGAACAAGCTTGAGCAGTTCTGCAGCCAGGCCAGCACCGAACAACGGCTTCGGGAGTTTTTCACGACAGTGCTGGCCCGGGAAACGACCCCGGCATGATGGCTCGATTGCTTCGCTGGTTGCGTCCGGTGCCAGTGCCCGCCCCGGTGACTGTTCCGGTCAGCGCAGTGTCGCCCCGCGATTGCGGGCTGACCGACGCGGTGCTCGATGGCTGGTTCCAGGGCGATACGGGTGAGTTGCTCAAGGGGTTTGCCATCACCGCCGAAGACACGCTGCTGGACGTCGGTTGTGGTGAAGGCGTGGCGACCCTGTTTGCCGTGCGCCAGGGCGCATCCGTGATCTTTACCGACAGTGAACACGACAAGGTGCGTGATCTGGCCAGTCAGGTGAATGCCCAGACCCAGGCGCCGTCTCTCGGTCTGGTCAGCAACAGCCTGCCGCTGCCATTGGCCGACGGTTGTGCGAGCAAAGTGGTGTGCATGGAAGTGCTGGAGCACGTCGATACACCTGAGCAGTTCATGGCGGAGCTGGTGCGCATGGGACGTCCTGGTGCCCAGTACCTGCTCAGTGTGCCCGCCCCGGTGGGTGAACACTTGCAACAGGGCATCGCGCCGGCAGGCTACTTTCAGTCGCCCAATCATGTGCAGATCTTTTCCCATGAGCGTTTCGCCGCGTTGGTCGAAGACGCCGGCCTGGTGATCGAGCACCGGCAGGCCACCGGTTTTTTCTGGGTCATGGGCATGATCTTCTTCTGGGCCAGCGAACGAGCGGCCGGTCGCGACCTGGGCGGGGCGGTGCGTGACAGGATACAGCCGCCATACCCGCCGTTGATGGAAAGCTGGGCGCGCACCTGGCAGGACTTGCTGGCACAACCCGACGGGCTGGCGATCAAGCAACTGCTGGACCGGTTCATGCCCAAGAGCCAAGTGATCATTGCGCGCAAACCGGTGACTTCGCAGGAGCGATCATGACCCACAAGCGGATCATGGACATTGAACTGCTGCGTGCCATTGCCGTGCTCGGTGTGTTGTTTCATCACCTGCAAGGCAGCCTGTTTCCGGGTTCGCAGCCTCTGCTTGAGCATCTCGCGTTGCGTGGGCAGCTCTGGTGGGGCGTGGACCTGTTCTTCGCCATCTCGGGCTTTGTCATTGCCCGTAGCCTGATACCGGCGTTGCGGGGTTGCCGCTCGCGCCAGGAATACTGGGAGCAGACCCGCAACTTCTGGATTCGACGGGCCTTTCGTTTGTTGCCGTCGGGCTGGCTGTGGCTGCTGCTGACCTTGTTGTGCAGCCTGTATCTCAACCAGTCCGGGGTGTTCGGTACCTTGCGTGCCAACCTGATGGCAACGATGGCGGGCTTCCTGCAGTTTGCCAATTTCAGGTTCGCCGACAGCTTCTTCACCTACGAGTACGGAGCCAGTTTCATCTACTGGAGCCTGTCTCTCGAAGAACAGTTCTATCTGCTGTTGCCATTGCTGGCGCTGATTTTTCGGCGTCATCTGGTATGGGCGTTGCTGGCGCTGGTCGCGGCACAGTTGCTGACTTTTCGTGACCCGTTGCTGATGGTGATCAGAACCGATGCGCTGGCACTCGGGGTGTTGTTGGCGTTGTGGAGTGCACGGCCTGGCTATGGGCGATGGGAGCCGATGTTTCTGCGGCGTGCCTGGCTCGGCCCATTGGTGTTACTCGGCATCGGGGCGGCCTTGAGCGTGCTGGCGACGGATCAATTCTCCCTGACCCGCTACCGCATTGGGGCGATCGCGGTGCTCTGTGCGGTGCTGGTCTGGATTGCATCTTACAACCGCGATTACCTGTGGCCACGGGGCCGGCTGAAGACGCTGCTGACCTGGGTTGGCAGCCGCTCCTATGCGATGTACCTGACGCACATTCCGGCGTACCTGTTGGTCCGCGAGTGCGGGTTCCGCCTTGAACCCTTGGGGTTGTCGCCTGCGTTGAGCCATCCAGTGTTGATCCTGGCCTGCGCGGTGACGCTGGTCGTGGTGCTCAGCGAACTCAACTACCGATTCATCGAGCTACCCATGCGTGACCGCGGTGCAAGCCTGATTGCACGCCTGAACGCTTTCCGAACGGCTGTCACGTCCTCTGGAGTCACCTCATGTTGAGCCTGTTGAAGAAACTCACTGCGGGTGCTCCCGCCCCCATGCCCGTACCGCCAGAAGCGCCCGCAGCCAAGGCTGACCCCTACATGCTGGGCCTGCGCGACGCAGTCCTGAGCGGTTGGTTCAATCAGCAAACCGGCGAGTTGTTCACCGGCTTCCCGGTGACGGCCGACGACACCTTGCTGGATGTCGGCTGCGGTGACGGCGGCAACGTGCATTTCTGCGCCACCCGTGGGGCGAAGATCATCATCGCCGACATCGATGCGGCCAAGGTCGAGGCGACCCGCTTGCGGCTGGCGGACACCATCGCCCCGAGCGTCGAGTGCCACGTCACCGATTGCGCACCGTTGCCGATTGCCGATGGCACGGCGACACGGGTGGTGTCCACCGAGGTGATCGAGCACGTCGATGACCCGGCACAGTTCCTCGCCGAACTGGTGCGCGTGGGCAAGCCTGGTGCGTTGTATCTGCTCAGCGTCCCGCATCCAAGTTCCGAAGATCTGCAGAAAGATATCGCCGCTGCAGAGTATTTCCAGAAGCCCAACCACATCCGCATCATCAGCGAAGATCAGTTCAAGCAGATGGTCGGCGATGCCGGTCTCGACGTGATCAGCCACAGCCAGTACGGCTTTTACTGGTCGCTGTGGATGTTGCTGTTCTGGGAGGCCAAGGTCGATTTCAGCAACCCCGACCACCCGCTGCTCAATCACTGGGCCGAGACCTGGCAGGCGGTCCTGGATTCGCCGCGCGGTGCGCAGATCAAGCAGGCGCTGGATGGCGTCGTGGCGAAAAGTCAGGTGATCATTGCCCGCAAGCCGTTGGCTGAGTAGGCTGATGCGCTGAGCAACAAGGGCCCTGAGAGGCTGATGCCAGTCAGTTAAGGATGGGGGTCGCATTTGTAGGAGCGAGCGTGCTCGCGATGGACGTTAACGATAACGCGTGTTTTCTGATTAAACGCGTTGTCCTTGAGTCCATCGCGAGCGCGCTTGCTCCTACAAGGGTTGAGTTCGCTTAACTGACTGGCATTACCCTGAGAGGCCCTTTTTGCGTTTAGGGATGACCTCAGCCACAGGCCTTTATGTCAGCGACTTTTTTGCGCCGTTGCGCGCTAGTGTTCAGCGCCGCGCTGCTCGGCGGTTGCCAGCAACAGGACGCACCGCCCCTCGATCAACAGCTCTACATCTGGCAGCGTCAATGGACGACGGCCCATGAAGATGCCCTGGCTCAATCGCGCCCGGACTTTTCCACCCTGCGGGTGCTGGCTCTGCAGGCATACCCGCAAACCGGTTGGCGCCGGGCGCAGATCAATCCAGCGTTGCTGAAGGATGATGGCCGTCCGCTGATCGCGGTCATCCGGCTCGATGGTCAGCTCAAGCATCTGGATCAAGCCGAAGCCATGGCGCAGGTCCAGCGCGTGGTCGCCCAATGGCAGGCTCAGGGGCTGACGCTGGCCGGCGTTGAGATAGACCACGATGCGGGCACGGCGCGTTTGTCTGCCTATCGTGAGTTCCTCGTTGGCTTGCGCAATGTCCTGCCAGTGTCATTGAAACTGAGTATCACCGCCTTGCCGGCCTGGCTGGACAGCCCTGAGCTTGCGCCGTTGCTGGCGGCGGTCGACAGCAGTGTGTTGCAGGTGCATGCCGTCAGCCGTCCTGAGCGTGGATTGTTCGACCCCGTGCAGGCCCGGAAGTGGGCCGAGCGCTGGAGCCGAATCACCACTAAGCCTTTTTATCTGGCACTGCCAGCCTACGGTATTGCATTACTGCCCGATGACGGCGGGGCGCCGTTGATTGAAAGCGAAGTGCCAATCGAGCGCGTTGGCCTGCGCCGTGAACTGCTGGCCGATCCGCAGCAACTGTCGACCCTGGCCAGCCAGTTGCGCGCCGAGCCTCCATCCCATCTGGCCGGGTTGATCTGGTTTCGCTTGCCGCTCAAGAGCGACCGGCGTGCCTGGAGCCTTTCGACATTAAGTGCGGTGGCGCGGGGTGATCGACTGCAGAGTCAGTTGACGCTGAACCTTTCCAGCCACGACGGTCTGTACGACATCGTCGTGAGCAACACCGGCAACCTCGACGCGGCGTTGCCGGAGCGTGTGACGTTGCCGGCGACCCAGTGCGATGGGTTTGATGCACTCAACGGCTACACCGTGCAACTGACATCGGGTGTGCTCGGTTTTACCCGTCTCAAGGACGGCCGATTGCCAGCCGGTGCCGAACGCACCCTGGGATGGGCCCGCTGCGTAACTATTGATCAAGGAGGCTCACATGTTTTCCCGTAATTGGCCGCGTCATTTGCTTGCCCTCGGCCTCTGCCTGCCTTTGGGTACGGCCATGGCCTGCGGGCCGGATTTCCCGCTGCGTTTGCTCAGTGACCGGGCGCAGACCCTGGGAGAGTTGCCGGAGGGCAGTTTCCAGTTCGAGGTCAATCGCCTGGGTAAAGCCATTGCGGGCCTCAAGCCGGCGGTGGCAAGTACCTTCAACACTGATTACGGCAGTGATGAAGATCCTCATGTGCAAGCCCGAAATCTCGCCGAACAGCAGGGCTTGAGCGACGTTCAACGTACGCAAGTGGCGCAGCTGCGCAGACTGCAAAGCGCGCAACAGGTACAGGCCGAAGCAGCCGGCTTGCCACCGGAACTCAGCCTGTACACCGCCGGTGCCGTGGCGTTCAACGCGGGCGAGCCTGGCGTGGCGGCGGAGTATTTTCGTCAGGTGCTGGCGCTGCCGGCCGACCAGCGTGCGCTGCGCAGCACCTGGGCGGCGTACTCGCTGGGCCGGGCGCTATTTGCGGTCAGCCAGGCGGCGAGCGAGCTCGATGCTGCCGGTCGCCGGGACGTTCTGCAGCAGGCGCGACAGGCCTTTGTGCAAGCGCGTCAGCTGAGCATTGATGGCTTCAGCGATCCGCTGGAGCTGGGTATCGCCAGCCTCGGCGAAGAGGCACGGCTGGTGCGCCAAGCGGGGGACTGGAACAGCGCCATCGAGTTGTACGCGACCCAGAGCCTGCAAGGCTCGCCCGTGGGCTACAGCTCCCTCAAGCAGTTGGTGGAAGAACTCAATGCAATGCCTGAGGCGCAACTGCACGAACTGCTCAAGGGCAAGGCCGTTCAGCACTTGGTCACCGCAGCCCTGGTCAGCCATGTCGGCTGGTCTTACGGTGAACAACCTCCGGCGGAGCAGAAGATGATCAAGGCGCTGGTGCGCAGCGCCACGGGCAGCCTGGAAAACGCGGACCGTCTGGCCGCGCTCAATTATCAGATTGGCGACTACGCCAGCACCAACACTCTGCTTGAGCACGCAGGTGACGGCGGCCTGGCCTGGTGGCTGCGAGCGAAAATGGCGCTGCGTAATGGCGACAAAGCGGCGGCGGTGAGTGCATACGCCAACGCTGCCAAAGCCTTTCCGCAAGACGAAGATTGGGGCTATCGCGGCACCTCGGATGGCGACTATGAAACCCTGAAACCTGGTTGCCGGGTCGACGGTGAGCGTGCGTTGTTGGCGCTGGAGCGCGGTGATTATCTGCAAGCTTTCGAGCAGCTATACCGCAGCCAGGACCTGTATTGGCTGGATGCGGCGATGGTGGCCGAACGAGTGCTGACGGTCGACGAGCTCAAGCAGTTCGTCGATCAACAGGTACCGGCACCTGCGCCGCTGACCCAGCAGGAGCGCGATGATTACGTACCGCTGTCCATTGCTGCACGCTTGCGGGATCTGCTCGGACGACGGTTACTGCGTGAGCAACGCTACGACGAAGCGCCTCAGTACTTTGCGGATCCACTGATGCAGGGGCTGGCCAAGGAGTATGGTCGCTTGCGTGAAGCCGCCGAGACGGGGTGGTGGCCGAGCCGTCGGGCGGAGAACTATTTCAACGCAGCGTTGATGGCACGCAACCATGGAATGGAGTTGCTGGGCTACGAAATGGCTCCGGATTACGCCACGTTTGACGGCAACTTCAGCCTCGCAACACCTGAGCTCAAGGTCGGGCCGCTGATCAGCGAGGCGGAGGTGAAACGTCAGCAGACCAGCGCCGCCAAACCGGATGAACGCTTCCACTATCGCTACGTCGCAACGGGCTTGGCCAGCCAGGCGGCCGACTTGCTACCCCACAGCAGTCAGGCATTCGCCGCAGTGTTGTGCGCCGCAGCCGGTTGGGGCACCAGCTTTGAGGAAGAGAAAGCCTTCTATCAACGCTACGTGAAGGAAGGGCCGTATGTGGATTGGGCAGTGAATTTCGGCCATCAATGCCCTTATCCCGATTTCCAGAGCGCCGACAAACGTTATGTAACCCAGGCACTGGCGCCGGTACGCAGTGCATTGCGGCCCTATAAGCCGTGGCTGCAGATAGGCGCTTTGCTGGTGTTTACCGGGCTGGGTCTATGGCTGATCAACCGCCATAAGCGCAGGACCAGGTAGGTTCACGCCTGCTGGGCAAAGGTCAGGCGCAGCGCGAAGCCGATCAGCAGGCTGCCAAACAGCCATTGCTGAACGCGCTGCGCCGACGGGCTGCGTGTCAGCCAGCGGCCGAGCCCGGCGCCGATCAGCGCGTAGGCACTGTCGAATAGCAAACCGACCAGCACCAACACCCCGCCCAGGGTCGCGAACTGCGTCAGCACCGGGCCGGCTTGCGGGTCGATGAACTGGGGTAACAGCACGGAACAGAACAGCAGGGCCTTGGGGTTGAGCAGGTTGGTCAACAAACCGCGCTGGATTGCCTCGCGCCAGTCCAGTCTCGACGCGCGCGTGCCATTGGCGTTCAGGTTCGGCAGCATGTTCGAGCGCAGGCATTGAATCCCCAGCCATAACAGGTACGCAGCACCTGCCAGGCGCACGATGTCGAAGGTCCAGGGTGCGGCTTTGAACAAGGCCGCCAGGCCCAGCGCGGCGAGTGCTACGTGGCACCCCCGGGCGATCGCCAGGCCGATGGCGGTGGCCAATGCGGCGGCCTTGCCCTGTCTGGCGCCGGTTTGCAGGAGCAGGATCATGTCGGGGCCTGGCAGCAGATAGACCACGGCCAATGCCAGGAAAAACAGCCAGAGCTGCGTCATGTCACACCCCTTCGATTGCGATTACATGAGCAAAGTCTAGGGCCGAAGGGCAGGGCAGGTGGTTGCGTAATGAAGTGTACAAGCCGCTAGAATTGGCAGCTTCTGCCATTCGATGCAAAAAAAACGTCAGGAACTGCCAAATCATGAAACTGGATGCTTATGACCGCCGAATTCTTGCCGCGCTGCAACGTGACGGACGCCTGAGCAATGTGCAATTGGCGGACGAAATCGGCCTGTCGGCTTCGCCATGTTTGCGCCGGGTGCGGATGCTTGAGGAGGCCGGGGTGATTCGCGGCTACCAGGCCAACCTAGACCGTGACGAAGTCGGATTGGGGCTGACGGTGTTTGTCGGGGTCAAGGTCGTACGGCACAACGATGAAGAAGCCGAGGCTTTTCGTCTGGCGGTGACCGCGCTGCCGGAAGTGATTTCGGCGTTTCTGGTGTCGGGAGAATCAGACTTTCTGTTGCAAGTGGTGGTACCTGACTTGCGCGCATACGAGAGCTTCCTCACTGGCAGTCTGCTCAAGCTGCCGGGGGTGAGCGACATCCGCAGCAACTTCGCGATCCACACGGTGAAAACCCCAGGGCCATTGCCGTTGGGGCATCTGCCGGCCTGAGTTCAGGTTGCGCCTGTATCGCTAGAGCTTCGATTTTCATTGTCGTCGATCCATGCAGCCACGAGCGTAGTTCCACGTGGAACACATGAATTCGGCGGCCCGTGGGTGTCGCGGTTCAACATTTTTCTGTTTTTTTCGATACGGCTGTAACGCCGCCGGGGCGGCGCTCTCTAGTGCTATGTCGGGATTGAACACCTTTCCAGCCGACACCCCTGTCGATTATCGAGGATAAGAAAAATGACCATGAAAACCGCTGCCGCTGGTGCTGCCCTCGCGTTGGCCGCCGCCACCCTGTTTGCCGGTGTCGCCACTACGGCTTCGGCTGCCGATGCCAATGTTCACTGCTATGGAGTGAATGCCTGCAAAGGTCAGAACGACTGCAAGACCAAAGACCACGCGTGTAAAGGCATGGGTGCCTGCAAAGGCCAGGGCTTCCAGGCGATGACCCAGGCGGCCTGTGAAAAGGCGGGTGGCAAAGTCGGCGAGTAACCGACGACCGCGTGTTACCGCAGTGGTGCCTTGTTCACCACTGCGGCCACTTTGCGAGGAGTCTGCAATGTCCGCGTCCACCCCCAGCCTCGGCTACGGCCTGGGTTTGCGCAGTGCCTACTATCAACAGATTCTGGAACAGTCGCCGGCAGTGGACTGGTTTGAAGTCGTCTCCGAAAATTTCATGGTTCAGGGCGGCAAGGCCCTGTACTACCTGGATGCCATCGCCGAGCGGTATCCGCTGGTGATGCATGGCGTGTCACTGTCCATCGGTGGGCCCCATGCCCTTGACCCTGAGTATCTGCAGCAACTCAAGGCATTGGCCGAGCGGGTCAGGCCCGCGTGGATTTCCGATCATTTGTGCTGGAGCCGAGGCAGCGCCCATCAGCTGCACGACCTGCTACCGCTGCCCTACACCGAGGAAAGCCTGAGCTACGTGGCCGACCGGGTGCGACAGGTGCAGGACGTGTTGCAGCGACCTTTGGTGTTGGAGAACGTCTCCAGTTATGTACGTGCAGCCGCTGATGAGTTCAGCGAATGGGAGTTCCTGGCGACGTTGAGTGCCGTCAGCGGTTGTGAGCTATTGCTGGATGTGAACAACGTCTACGTCAGCTCCCGTAACCATGGCTTCGATGCCTGGACATTCATCGAGGCGTTGCCGGCACAGCGTATCCGGCAACTGCACCTGGCGGGCCATCACGATTACGGCGACTACGTGATCGATACCCACGACCACCCGGTCAGTGACCCGGTCTGGGCGCTGTACCAACGAACCCTCGACCACCTCGGTCCCGTTGCGACCTTGCTTGAGCGGGACGACCATTTTCCGCCGTTTGAAGAACTGCTCGCTGAGTTGAAAAAGGCTCGCGAGCTGGGCGACGCCACGCTGGCTCGGAGACTCGAATGTGCCTGAACGAGTGGCAACGGGCTTTTGCAGACTACCTGCTCGGGGAGCAGGCCGCAGTCAATTCCGCCTTGGCTTGCACGTTGATCGGAGGTCCGAGCCTGGACGTCGAGACGGGGTTGGCGATTTACCACAATGCTTATCAGGCCAGGTTGCAGGATGTCCTGCGTGATGACTTTCCGGCGATCCGACACTGGATGGGTGACGCAGAGTTCGATCAACTGACGGCGCAGTACTTGCGGCAGAATCCGTCGGCACACTATAGCTTGCGTTGGCTGGGCAGCGGCTTCGAGGCGTTCATCCGTACGCATCTGGTTGAGGCGCAGGGCGCACCCTTGGCCGAGTTGGCACATCTGGAGTGGGCGTTCACCCTGGCCTTCGATGCCGTCGAGCATGAGCCGTTGACGATGGAGAGCATGGTCAACCTGTCGCCTGAGGAGTGGCCGGCGCTGCAACTTGCGTTACGGCCGTGCGTGCAGTGGCTGGAGTGCTGCTTCAACAGTGTTGTGCTGTGGCGTTCGGTGAAGGATGGGACTGAATTCCCGGGCAGCCGGAAGCTGGATGCGCCGCAGGTGGTCGTGGTCTGGCGTGCAGGCCTGATCTGCCATTACCGCAGCCTGCCGCCCGATGAGGCGTGGGCGCTCAGTGGCATGGTCAAGGAAGGCTGGAATTTCGCCGAACTGTGCGCACAATTGACAGTCAATTATGGAGAGGGCGCACCTCTTCAGGCCGTGACCT
Organism: Pseudomonas sp. Irchel s3a18; assembly: GCF_900187535.1. Taxonomy (NCBI): domain Bacteria; kingdom Pseudomonadati; phylum Pseudomonadota; class Gammaproteobacteria; order Pseudomonadales; family Pseudomonadaceae; genus Pseudomonas; species Pseudomonas sp. Irchel s3a18. The sequence continues at coordinate 150,580 of NZ_FYDV01000011.1, forward strand.
GGCTGAAACAGTGGGTTTACGACAGCTTATTGCTCCGTCGTGATTCATAGGAAAAGGCTATTTATTCGGTAGCCAGCTTATTTTTCACGATGGTCTACCCTCAGTTCAGACGTCTGAAACAAGGGGGATTATTCATGCTCGTGCAACTTCCGCCGGCCTTACAGAATCTGCAATTGCCGCTTCGCTTGCGACTCTGGGACGGCCATGAATTCAATCTGGGCCCTGCGCCCACCGTCACGATTGTGGTCAAGGATCCGCAACTGGTGCCGCAATTCATCCATCCCAGCCTTGACCTGCTCGGTGCGGCTTTTGTTGAAGGCAAGCTTGAGCTCGAGGGTTCGATCAGCGATGTGATCCGGGTCTGTGATGAGTGGACCCAGGCACTGCTGGAGGACGTTGACGGCAATCAACCAGTGCGCACGGTCCATGACAAAGCCACTGACGCGGCGGCCATTTCCTATCACTATGACCTCTCTAACGCGTTTTATCAGCTCTGGCTCGACAGTGACATGGCGTACTCCTGTGCCTACTTCGAGACTGGGAGTGAATCCCTGGAACAAGCCCAGCAAGCGAAATTCCGTCACCTGTGTCGCAAACTACGGCTGCAACCCGGCGAGTACCTGCTGGATGTAGGCTGCGGTTGGGGAGGGTTGGCGCGTTATGCGGCGCGGGAGTTCGGGGCCAGGGTGTTTGGCATCACCCTGAGCAAGGAGCAGTTGGCGCTGGCCCGTGAACGGGTGGCCGATGAGGGGTTGCAGGATCTGATCGAGCTGCAGTTGCTCGACTACCGCGATCTGCCCCAGGACGGTCGGTTCGACAAGGTGGTGAGTGTCGGCATGTTCGAGCATGTCGGCCACGCCAACCTGCCTGAGTACTGCCAGACCCTGTTCGGCGCGGTGCGTGAAGGCGGCCTGGTGATGAACCATGGCATTACCGCCAAGCACACCGATGGCCGGCCGGTCGGGCGCGGGGCAGGGGACTTCATCGGGCGCTATGTTTTCCCGAATGGCGAGTTACCGCACCTAGCGATGATGTGTGCCCAGATCAGTGAGGTCGGGTTGGAAATCGTCGATGTCGAAAGCCTGCGCCTGCACTACGCACGTACGCTGGATCACTGGAGCGAGCGGCTGGAGGACAACCTTGAGACCGCCGCCAAAGAAGTGCCGGAACAAGCCTTGCGGATCTGGCGGCTGTACCTGGCAGGTTGCGCCTACGCGTTCGCACGGGGCTGGATCAACCTGCACCAGATCCTCGCGGTCAAGGCCCATCCCGACGGCAGTCACGAGCTCCCCTGGACCCGTGACGACATCTACAACCCTTGAATTAAAGTATCGGTGAGATAAGCCGGGCGATCCGCATGCCAAGCTGTTGCAGGCGGTGGGTCTCCTGGCCTTCGTCCTTATCGATCTCGCTGGCCAGGGCGAAGTCGTCGTTGAGCATGTGCTCCACTTCACCGGCAAATGCACTGTCGACGGTCAGCAACATCACTTCGAAGTTGAGCCTGAATGAACGGTTGTCCAGATTGGCACTGCCAATGGCGCTGATTTCGTTGTCGATCAACACAACTTTCTGATGCAGGAAACCTGGGCGATAGCGGTACACCCGGACCCCCGCGCGAACCGCTTCGAAGGCATAGAGACTGGAAGCGGCGTAGACGATCCGATGATCCGGTCGTGACGGCAGCAGAATCCGCACATCGACACCGCGCAGCACCGCCAGGCGCAGCGCGGCAAACACGGCTTCGTCAGGAATGAAATACGGACTGGTGATCCACACGCGTTCGGTGGCGGCATGGATGGCCTCGACGAAAAACAACGAGCAGGTTTCGTAGGGGTCTGCCGGGCCGCTGGCCAGTAATTGGCAGAGCACACCTTCATCGGGATAGCTCTGCGGCAGGATCAGGGGCGGGAGCGCTCGCGCCGCCCAGAACCAGTCTTCGGCGAACGACTCCTGCATGCACGCCACCACTGGGCCGCAGACGCCAACGTGCGTGTCGCGCCAGGGTGACAGCGGCGCCTTGGCGCCCATGTATTCGTCCCCGACGTTGTGCCCGCCAACGAAGCCCTGCACGCCGTCGACCACGACGATCTTGCGGTGGTTGCGGAAGTTGACCTGGAACCGGTTGAGCCAGCCACTGCGGGTGGCGAACGCCTTGACGTTCACCCCCGCGTCGCGCAATGCCTGCACATAGCTGCGGGGCAGGGAGTGGCTGCCAACACGGTCGTAGAGCAAGTAGACCGCCACGCCTTGCGCGGCTTTCTCCAGAAGCAGCGTCTGCAGGCGTCGGCCCAGATGGTCGTCATGAATGATGAAGAACTGAATCAACACCGCTTCGCGTGCGTGACGGATGGCCTCGAAAATCGCCTCGAAGGTGGCCTGGCCATTGATCAGCAGGCGCAGTTGATTGTTGGCCAGGCACGGCATGCGTCCCAGTTTGGGCATCGCCCGCAATGAGGTGTAGGCTTTCGAGGCGCGGGCAGTCAACGCTTCCTCGATCCAGGGACGCCAGTTCAGGTCGGTGATGGCCTTGCGCATTTCTTCGTTGGCCTGGCGACGGGCCTTGATGTAGGCGTCGAACGTGCTGCGACCGAACACCAGATAGGGGATGAGCGTCAGGTAAGGGATGAACACCAACGACAGGGCCCAGGCGATCGAGCCTTGGGCCGTCCTGACGGTCAGTACGGCATGAATGGCCGCGATCGTGCCCAGGGAATGAATGAGCGCGATCAGGTAAGCGAAAAGGTGGGGTCCAAAAAAATCCATGGGGCGACCTTGCTCCTGAGAGTTCAACGCTTAACAGACCATGTTCCACGACGAATGTCGCTATTTAATTGAGCATGCAACCGAAGTCGCCTGGCGACGTCTAACGGCCATTAATGAACGGGAGTTACTCGATGAACGTACGTCTGCTGGGTTTTGCCATGGCTGCTGGCTTGTCACTTCCTTTGGCTGCTCAGGCTCAGATGCTGCAGCCGGGCTTGTGGGAGCTGACGTCAAGCAACATGAAGGTCGATAACCAGAACCTGCCGGATCTGCAACTGATCCTCAGCCAGTTGGGCAATCAAATCACCCCGGAACAAAAGGCGGCACTGGAGAAACAGGGCATCAACATGGGCGGTAAAGGTATTCGCGTGTGCCTGACACAGGCGCAGGTTCAAACCGACAGTATTCCGCTACAAGATCCGCAATCGGGTTGTAAGCAGGAGATTACCGACCGCACCGGCAACCAGTGGAAATTTCGTTTCAGTTGCCCGAAAGCCCAGGGCGCCGGCGTTGCTACCTTCCTCAGCGACCGAGAGTTCAACACCACCGTCAACGGTACCTTCAACGCGACCGGTATCCAGCAAACGGGCAGCATGGACACCCGCGCCGTGTGGTTGGGACAGGACTGCGGGACCATCAAACCTCGCGCCTGAATGCTTTGCTGGTGAGCCCGTGCCTACTCGATCGAGGTTGCAGGCATGGGCTCGTCAGCGAAGGCCTGGTCATGCCCCACACCCAATCGCAATCGCTCGCATACCGCTTCGACGCTCATCTGCCCCAGATCCTCCCCCACGCTGCTGCGCAAGCTGACAAACCCACCGTCCAGTTCCTTGTCTCCGATCACTAGCAGATAGGGCACTGCCTGCTGGCGGTGCAGACGAATCTTGCTGCTGATGTGCTCGTTGCGGACATCGGAGTTGGCACGCAAACCGGCGCGACGCAGTGCATCGGTGACGGCTTGGGTGTAGTCGATCTGGCGTTCGTCAATGTTCATCACCATGACGTGTTGCGGTGCCCGCCATTCATCGAGCTCGTGCGGGCTGGCCCAGCACACGCCATAAATCCGTTGCCGTGATGTACCGCCGAGGTGGTTGAGGGTGAACGCCTGAATCACGCTGGTCGAGGGCACGTGCGGCCCTTCACTCAGCCTGAGGGGGTTCGATGGGTACCGCGACAGCAGGTGAGACATGGAATGGTTGGTCGCTGCCAGGGTGTGCATGCGGGTTTCGATGTTTTGCAGGTCATAGGCAGATAACGCGTGCTCATGGGCAAACTCACAGTAGAAGCCATCACCGACCACTGCGCCGTCTAGTACCTGTGCATGGGGATAAAGCTGCCGGATCGTCATCGCCAGCAACAGTGCGCACGAGCGGCGCAGGATTTCCAGTCCATCCGGTTCACGCACCGTGACGATGCTGACCCGCGTGTCACGGGAAATCAGAAATCCACAATCGACCAGCGAGCCATTCACCCGTCCGGCCACAGCGGCTTTGGCCAGGCCGAGACTGATGCTCGCGGCGATTTCGAAAATGGAAAGCGCTTGGTCGTACTCGCGCCGTGAGCCGTCAGGCAAAGTGATATGAATCATCGTTAGCGATCCTGTGTGTTGCACGCATAACGGGATTTAACGCATGAACCGTAATGGGAAACGCTGACATCTGTCATTAAGACGTTCGGTGTATCTGCAATGTGTTCCGATACCCTCGTTGTACTGAGCGAGAATCGACAACCACTCAACGCGCTGTTCATGCATGCTCAGAATTCGTTCTGCAGGGCTTTGTATCCGCGCACCAGATCGACGTTGGTGCGCGCGACGTCTTCGGAAAATTCCGAGGCGCTGACACTGACTGACGGGAACCTGGACAAGTCGGTGCCGGGGCCAATGCGGGTGGTGGAGGGGACATAGAAGTCACTCGGCAAGTCCCGGCCATCCACCACCGAGTTATGCCGCACCACGCAACCATCGCCCACTACACAGTTGAACAGCACGCTGTTGAAACCGATGAACACCCGATTGCCGACAGTGCACGGGCCATGGACGATGGAGCGGTGGGCAATCGAACTGTACTCACCGATGGTCACCGCCGCCCCGGATTTTGAGTGGATCACCACGCCATCCTGAATGTTCGAATTGGCGCCGATAGTGATCGGCTCCATCTGCCCTGAGTCGTCGACTTCATCGGCGCGAATCACCGCATAGGGGCCGACGAACACATTCTCTCCGATCACCACTTTACCGCAGATGATCGCAGTTTTATCCACGTAGGCCGACTCGGCAATCCACGGCAAGTCACCGGAGGGGTTCTTGCGAATCATGCGGTCTCCCCGTTCCAGTGACTCTCTGCCACCGCATCGTGAGCGTGAAGACTTTCCGCGTGCACGACCCGCAGACGGAACGACTTGATGCCTGGAGAGCGTTTTAGCGCCCGGTTCAAGCGGCGTGCGGCGTCTTCGCAGAACATCAGGTTTTGGCCATTGGCCAGGGCGAAAGCCTGTTCATCCGCGCGCTTTACCGCGGTTTGAACGGCGGTTCCCAGTGCCGCTTCGGCGTCGTTGATCGCCGCTATCAGTGGCAGGTCATCCAGGTAGTCACCCAGGCACAACTGCAACTGTGCGCTGCTGCGTTGGCTGTGGGGGGTTGCAAGGATGCCGCTGGAAGAGCCGAGCCAGGCCAGAACGTCGGTGTGCTGCAACGACTTATTGGCAAAGTCATCGACAAACTGCTGCTGAATCAGTTGCCGTGAAAGCGCTGCCGAACAGGGGCAAGTGGACGAATAGGTCACCTCAATGTTCAGTTCCACGTGGAACACTTGGTTTTCCAACCGAGCCTCAATGCTGATCGGATAGCTTTTCCAGCCGGCCAACGGGCTGATCAAGGCAGGACGTTTGAGCAGTAGATCGGCGTGAATGCGCAGGTAAGCCGAAGTGGATAAGCCCGCATGGCTGTCGAGAAACCGTTGTAGTACACCTCGCATTAGCGCCGGAGTGAGGCGCTCTTGCTCAAGCATGTCCAGCGCCAGATATAGGCGCGACATATGAATGCCACGGGCTTCGTCGTTATCAAGACTGACACCCGCATCGGCTTTTGCGCTCACGCGCTGGCCATCGAGCACCACAGGAAGAGCAATGCCGCACATGCCCACCCAGTCGAGTGGCAAGGCTTGGCGTGAGGCCTGCGCGGCGATATCCGGCAGAGTCAGCGCATTCATGGGCAGGTCCATCGTTGGAAATTATTGGGTATGTTATATAATAACATTAAAGGCGACGATAGTTTTTTCGAGCTCCCAAGAACCCGATCTAGCAGCCCGTGAGCCGGCTGCAGGTAAATTTGCCGCTGGATCCGCCGGAGCTGGAAAACCGATTAAGGGTGGTCCAGCCAACGCGGCGGCTGTAGCCGACCCAGGCTTCGCCGTCGGACGCCAGCCCGGTGAAGAAGGTCAGTTGCCCGTAGCGGCTGCTGGTCTGCACCCAATAGCGTTTACCGCTGACTTCAAACCCCCGCATATAGGTCGTGTTGCCCGCCGTGGCGACGCTGTAGGCATTACCGTCCCGGTCCATACAGGCCAGCAGATTGGCGCTGCGTGTGCAGGTGGCCAGGTCAGGGGCCTGGGCGAAGGCGCTGGCCGTGAGCATGAGGGCAAGACTCATCAGTGAGTATTTAAGGGCGATGTACATCGGGTTTCTCTTGGGGGCAAGGGGGATTGGCGCATTGGTATTGTTATACTATAACATTGTAGATTCGTTCGACTGGCCGCTCCCGATGAGGAACACCTGATGCCCAACCGTCTCCCCGTTACCGTGCTCTCCGGCTTTCTCGGTGCCGGAAAAAGCACCCTGCTGAACTACGTTTTGCGCAACCGCGACAACCTTAGGGTGGCGGTGATCGTCAATGACATGAGTGAAATCAACATCGACGGCAGTGAGGTTCAGCGTGATGTCAGCCTGAATCGTGCCGAAGAAAAACTGGTCGAGATGAGTAACGGCTGCATCTGTTGCACGCTGCGCGAAGACCTGCTCGAAGAGGTTGGCAAGCTGGCCCGGGATGGCCGCTTTGATTACTTGCTGATCGAGTCCACCGGCATTTCCGAGCCGCTGCCGGTGGCGGAAACCTTCACCTTTCGTGATGACCAGGGTCAAAGCCTGGCCGATATCGCACGACTCGACACCATGGTCACTGTGGTCGATGGCATGAACTTCCTGGTCGACTACCAGGCGGCCGAAAGCCTGGCCTCGCGCGGGGAAACCCTAGGTGACGAGGATGAGCGTTCGATCACCGATTTGCTGATCGAACAGATCGAATTCGCCGACGTGCTGCTGATCAGCAAGATCGATCTGATCAGCAGCGCCGACCGGGAGGAGTTGATGGCGATCCTCGAACGCCTCAACTCACAGGCGCAGATTATCCCGATGGTGATGGGCGAGGTGCCGCTGAACAAGATCCTCAACACGGGCCGCTTCGACTTTGAACGGGCCGCTCAGGCACCAGGCTGGTTGACGGAACTGCGCGGCGAACATGTGCCGGAAACCACCGAATACGGCATCGCCTCAATGGCATACCGGGCACGCCGGCCTTTTCACCCCCAGCGATTTTTCAGTTTCATCAACCGCCCTTGGGTGAACGGAAAACTGCTGCGCTCCAAGGGTTTTTTCTGGCTGGCCAGCAAACACCAGGACGCCGGTAGCTGGTCCCAGGCCGGTGGTTTGATGCGTCACGGGTTCGCCGGCCGCTGGTGGCGGTTTGTGCCGAAAACCCAGTGGCCACAGGATCAGGAGAGCACCGCAGCGATCATGGCGAACTGGACGGTTGCCACCGGAGATTGCCGTCAGGAACTGGTGTTCATCGGTCAGAATGTCGATTTCCCCCGGCTCACTGCAGACCTTGATGAGTGCCTGCTCAGCGATGACGAAATGGCGCTGGGCGTTGAGGGGTGGCGGCTGATGGCCGACCCGTTCGGTCCCTGGTTCGACGAGGAGGCCGCGTGATGCTGGCGTCGATGGCCGAGGCATACCCGATGATCCGTCAGGTCGCGGGCCAATCCCCTGAGGTCTTGGCGCAAATACTCGAAGACGGTACCAACCTTGCCCTTTGGCAGCGCCGGTTGCCGGTCCATATCGCTGATTTCGGCGCACTGGTGGTGTCCCGGAACCCACCGCTGGCCGAGTCGCTGGTGGTGGAGTTGGCGACGGACGAGGAGGAACCTGACCTGCGCAGTCTGGCGGCCTGCTTCAGTGATCTTGAGGGCTACACAGGCTTTATCGCCGATGTCTCATGGCTGATCAGCGCGTTTGCCTGTTTGCTCGGGGCCCGGCGCATCGGGGTGCGTGTGCGGGTGCTGGATAAAGCCATGTGCCCGCGCTTCCACGTCGATCACGTGCCGGTTCGACTGATCACCACATACGCCGGCATCGGCAGCCAGTGGCTCAAGGAGGACATGATGAGTCGCAAGCAACTGGGGCACGCCCAGGCCGAGCCCGAGGATTACCAGCAAATGCTGTGTGGCGAAGTGGCGGTGCTCAAGGGCGAGAAGTGGCAGGGCAATGAAGGTCTTGGGCTGATCCACCGGTCGCCGCAACCGGCTCCCGGTGAGCGCCGCTTGATCCTGACGCTCGACTGGCTCGCCTGAGCCAGGGTGTGAGCGAGGACTTGATAGTGAATCGCCAGGGGCTCAGGCATATTGGTGTCATTCTCTTGTGACGTTCCCTCTGCTGTGAAAACGCCAACCATGCTGCAGAACATTTCCACTCATGTCATTGCCGGTCCCTTGGGGGCTGGCAAGACCAGCCTGATCAAGCACCTGCTGGCACAGCGACCGGAAACAGAGCGCTGGGCGGTGCTGATCAATGAGTTCGGCCAGATTGGACTCGATGCCGCGCTGTTGAGCACGGGCGCCGACGGTATCGCCTTGGGTGAAGTGGCCGGCGGCTGCTTGTGTTGTGTCAACGGTGCGCCGTTCCAGATCGGCCTTGGGCGGTTGTTGCGTCAGTCACGGCCGGATCGCTTGTTTATCGAACCCTCCGGGCTGGGGCACCCGGCGCAGTTGCTCAGGCAGTTGAGCCAAGCGCCGTGGCAGGGTGTACTGGCGGTCCAGCCATGCATCCTGGTGCTCGATGCCCAGGCGCTGGCCGCTGGCAAGCCATTGCCACCCTCGCAGCAGGACGCACTGCCGAGCGTTGGATTGTTGCTGTTGAACAAGGCGGAGTCGCTCAGCCAGGGCGATCGCCAACGGATTGTCGACCAGTTGCCGCAGCGCCCGATGCTGTGGACGCAGCAGGGGCAGTTGGCGTTGAGTGAGCTGCCGGGTGTGGGGAGCCGGGCGACTACCAGTGTGGATAACATCCCTGTACCCAACGGCCTGGGGCAGATGCCGGCGGTCTGGACGGATCCGGCACAGCCGATTTGCCTGAGTCAGCAGCAGGACGGTGGCTGGAGCATCGGCTGGCGCTGGCATCCGGGGCAGACGTTCGATCTCGAACGGGTCCAGGCATGCCTGCAGGCATTGAATTGGCGTCGGGCCAAGCTGGTTATCCACAGCGACGAGGGCTGGGTTTCTGCCAATGAACTGGATAACGCGGCACTGCTGTGGAAGCCCAGTGAATGGCGTCAGGATTCGCGGCTCGAGTTGATTTTCGAGGCCCCGCAGGACGTCAACGACCTGCAGGAGAGCTTGGCCAGCTGTCGGGTGAGCCCCGAGTAAGGCTGTGCAGGCGTCAGTCACGCCACTTGTTGTGGTCCTGGCGCCACTGGCTCAGCTCGATGACCTCGGCACGGATGGGTGGCTCCGGTTTTTCTTCGAACGGAACCGGGTAGGGCGCCAGTTCGATTTGCGCGCTATGGGCACCGAACTGGGTGATGGTGCCGCAATGGCGGGTTTCACCCGTTACGGTGAACTCAAAGTTGTACACCCGGGCCAGGCGTCGTCGCCCATTGGCATCCTTGACCAAACCAATCTTTTTCAACGCAACATTGCCATCGAGCAATTCGATGTCGAGTTTGCTGCAATGCCGCTTGACCCGTTCCAGGGCCCGCTCACGCAAGCCGTGGTTGTGCCACAGCCACGCGGCACCGGTCGCCAGCAGCATCAGCACGAAGATATTTCCTAGGGTCAGCATCAACAGAACTCCACTAATTAGCGTCAGCTTAACTGCGACATTGGTCTGTCGTACAGGCTGCGTTTAGTCGCATACTGCGCGGCTCGAATTTCAATCGGTTTACGGAAATCCCGCATGAAACGTACACCTCATCTGCTCGCCATCCAGTCCCATGTGGTTTTTGGCCACGCCGGCAATAGCGCCGCGGTATTCCCGATGCAGCGGGTCGGGGTGAATGTCTGGCCGCTCAACACGGTGCAGTTCTCCAACCACACCCAGTATGGCCAGTGGACCGGTGAAATACTGGCGCCACAGCAGATTCCAGAACTGGTGGAAGGGATTGCCGCCATTGGTGAGCTGGGCAACTGCGATGGGGTATTGTCGGGCTACCTGGGCAGCGCGGCACAAGGGCGGGCGATCCTCAGCGGTGTGGCGCGGATCAAGGCCATCAACCCCCATGCGTTGTACCTGTGCGATCCGGTGATGGGGCATGCGGAGAAGGGCTGTATCGTGCCCGCCGAGGTCAGCGACTTCCTGTTGGATGAAGCGGCCGCCGTGGCGGATTTCATGTGCCCGAACCAGCTTGAGCTGGACAGCTTTTCCGGGCGTAAACCACAGTCGTTGTTCGATTGCCTGGCGATGGCGCGTGCACTGCTGGCCCATGGCCCGAAGGCGGTGCTGGTCAAGCATCTGGACTACCCTGGCAAGTTGCCGGACAGCTTCGAGATGTTGCTGGTGTCGGCCGAAGGCAGTTGGCACCTGCGCCGCCCGTTGTTGGCGTTTCCGAGGCAGCCGGTGGGCGTGGGTGACCTGACGTCGGGTCTGTTCCTGGCTCGTGTGCTGCTGGGCGATAGCCTGGTCGCCGCATTTGAGTTCGCGGCCTCCGCGGTGCATGAAGTGCTGCTGGAAACCCAGGCCTGCGCCAGCTACGAGCTGGAGCTGGTGCGGGCCCAGGACCGCATTGCCCACCCTCGGGTGAAGTTCGAGGCGACAGCGATCAGCCTTTAACGGCGCCCCTGGGGAAACCCGCTTCCCTAGGATTTCTATGATGTACACCTGTGTACATCACAGAAATCCACAGTCGGAGCGGGTTTTCCCGCGAAGACTGCCTGAAGAGCGACGTTATTCTGAAGATGCGGCTAAAGCGTCGGCTTTTATTTCTCGATAACGCAGTTCCATCTCTTGTCGTATCTGGCGGCGCTGCCTGCCCTGGACAAACCGGCGTTTGTCTTCACTGTTTTGCGGTTGCAGGGGCGGCACTTGCGCGGGTTTGCGCTGATCGTCGACCGCCACCATGGTGAAGAAACAGCTGTTGGTGTGGCGTACCGAGCGTTCGCGGATGTTTTCGGTCACCACTTTGATGCCCACCTCCATCGAGGTATTGCCGGTGTAGTTGACCGATGCCAGAAAGGTCACCAGTTCACCGACATGGATAGGCTCGCGGAAGATCACCTGATCCACCGACAGGGTCACCACGTAACGGCCGGCATAGCGGCTGGCACAGGCATAAGCGACTTCATCGAGGTATTTGAGCAGGGTGCCACCGTGGACATTGCCAGAGAAGTTGGCCATGTCGGGGGTCATCAATACCGTCATCGACAGTTGGGCGGTTCCGGGTTCCATAGCACACTCACGGTTCTAGGCAGGGATTACGGGAGCGCCTCTACGGGCACTTGAACAGTTTTCAAACCATCCTTAACGGGACGCCGCGCCAGTGCTGGCCGTCACGCCCAAATCCATCTGTTTCCATATATTGCACCGCCTTTTTGCCAGAAGTCGCGGTGTTACGCTGCAAAAGCCCGCTCAAAGGGCCTTTTCTCGCGATCCGGTCATCACGAAACGGCTTTAGTAGCCCGTCATCAAGGAGCCTTCGCCATGCATGCCGTCAGTTTCATTCAGGATTTGGCAGTGATCATGTTGGTGGCGGGCGTGGTGACCGTGCTGTTTCATCGGCTCAAACAACCGGTGGTCCTGGGCTATATCGTCGCGGGTTTCATCATCGGTCCGCACACTCCGCCGTTCGGGTTCATTCACGACGAAGACACCATCAAGACCCTGGCCGAGCTCGGGGTGATTTTCCTGATGTTTTGCCTCGGCCTGGAGTTCAGTCTGCGCAAGCTGTTCAAGGTCGGCGCGACCGCGTTCATTGCAGCGTTCCTGGAAATCGTGCTGATGATCTGGATCGGTTACGAAATCGGCCGCTGGTTCGACTGGAGCACCATGGATTCGCTGTTCCTCGGCGCGATTCTGGCGATTTCCTCGACCACCATCATCGTCAAGGCGCTGAATGACCTGAAGATGAAAAACCAGCGCTTTGCCCAGCTGATTTTTGGTGTGCTGATCGTCGAGGACATACTCGGCATCGGCATCATTGCCTTGTTATCGAGCATCGCGGTCAGTGGCACCGTGAGTTCGGGCGAGGTGTTTTCCACCGTCGGCAAGCTCTCGTTGTTCATGGTCGTGGCCTTGGTGATCGGGATTCTGCTGGTGCCGCGCCTGCTGGCTTACGTGGCCAGGTTCGATAGCAATGAAATGCTACTGATTACCGTACTGGGCCTGTGCTTTGGTTTCTGCCTGCTGGTGGTCAAGCTCGAATACAGCATGGTGCTCGGTGCGTTCCTGATTGGCGCGATCATGGCCGAGTCCCGGCAGTTGCTGAAAATCGAACGGCTGATCGAGCCGGTTCGCGACCTGTTCAGTGCGATCTTCTTTGTTGCCATCGGCCTCATGCTCGACCCGGTCATCCTCCTGCAATATGCCTGGCCGATTGCGGTGATCACCGTGGCGGTTGTGCTCGGCAAGATACTGTCCTGTGGCCTTGGGGCCTTTATCGCCGGTAATGACGGACGCACTTCACTGCGGGTCGGCATGGGCCTGTCACAAATTGGCGAGTTCTCGTTCATCATCGCGGCGCTGGGCATGACCCTGCAGGTGACCAGTCACTTTCTCTACCCGGTGGCCGTTGCCGTTTCGGTGATCACTACGTTGATGACGCCCTACCTGATTCGAGCGGCCGACCCGTTGTCGATCAGGCTCGCAGCCGTCATACCGCAGCGTCTGGGCCGTGTGCTGGGGATGTATGGCGAATGGTTGCGCAGTATCCAGCCCCAGGGCGAGGGTGCGCTGCTGGCATCGATGATCCGGCGGATTCTGTTGCAGGTGGGGGTCAATCTGGCGCTGGTGGTGGCGATCTTTTTGTCAGGGGCCTTTTTCGCCGAGCGTATGTCCGCTTACCTGCAAGACTGGATCAGCGATCCGAGCTGGCAGAAAGCGTTGATCTGGGGGGGCGCGTTGCTGTTGTCGCTGCCGTTCCTGATTGCGGCATACCGCAAGCTCAAGGCGCTCTCGATGATGCTGGCGGAAATGGGGGTGAAGCCGGAGATGGCCGGCCGCCACACTCAGCGAGTGCGTCGGGTGATCGCCGAAGTGATCCCGATTCTCTCGCTGCTGGTGATCTTCCTGCTGCTGGCAGCCTTGTCGGCCAGTATTTTGCCGACCAACAAGTTGCTGGTGCTGGTTGCTGTCGTGGCAGCTGCGGTGGCCGCGTTGCTGTGGCGTTGGTTCATCCGTGTGCACACACGGATGCAGATCGCCCTGCTGGAAACCCTGGACAACCACAAGGATTCGTCCGGGCATTGATCAAGCAGGGCGTCCGGCCAATCAGCTCTCCAGCCAGACGTCCCGCGCCCAGTGCCACACCGATTCCCAGGTTTCTTCGGCGAGCAGTTCTTCTTCGGCCAGCCACAGCACTACGGTGCCGTCTTCTTCGACGCAGTAGTAGTTGTCGCCATCCTGGCAGATCGGGATCAGGCTGCGCTCCACGCCCGCGTCCCAGGCGTTGGCGGCAACGTCCGGCAGGTAGGTGTGGGATTGCGGGTCGGTGACGGTCACCGGCTCCAGGCTGCCGTAAACCACGTCACTGACCGTCAGCAGGAATTCTCTGAAGACAAACGGGATGTCGATGAACAGTTGTTCTTCGATTTCCACCAGCAGGTCTTCGTCAGGCAACTCCAAGGGCACCGGTACCGGTTCGTTGGCTTCACGCAGTTGTTCGATGATTTCTTCCACGTCCGGGATCCTCTTGCTCATTGGCGCGGTTTGGTTGGGCCGGTTTATACAGTAGCTTGCTATAGATGCAACCGCGAAATAGAAAACCCCAGCCGAGGCTGGGGTTTTATGTGCTGCAGGCAACCGCGGGAGCGGTATTAGCCGTTCTGGCGGATACCGGCCACCAGCCAAGGCTGGTTCTCGCCTTGCGGACGTTCCATGTTCCAGCTTTCGCTGAACACTTCGCCCTGGTCGAAACGCGAGGTTTTCGACACGCCGCTGAATGTCAGGGTGGCGATGGTCTTGTCGGCACGATCATCCACGCCGTCCAGCTGAACGGTGAGGTTGTCGATGTAGGTCGACTGGAAGCCGTCACCCAGGTCGGCACGTTCTCGCTTGAGGAACTCCAGCAATTGCGGGGTCACGAACTCGCTGATCTTGTCCATTTCGTTGGCGTCCCAGTGCTGTTGCAGGGACTGGAAGTGGCTGCGCGCCGCTTCAATGAAGCGCTCTTCGTTGAACCAGGCCGGAGCATTGATCACCGGACGAGCGGCAGCGGGGGCTGCTGAGCCACCGAAGATCGACCCCATGGATGGCTTCTGTTCGAAAGCTTCACGCTGCATTGGCGCGTGGCCGGCAGGGGCCATGTGCGCTTGTTGCTTGCGGCGACGAGCGGCGATGAAACGGAAGATAACGAAGGCCAGGACGGCCATGATCAGGATGTCGAGGATCTGCATGCCCTCGAAGCCACCGCCCATGAACATGGAGGCCAGCAGGCCACCTGCCGCGATACCGGCCAGAGGGCCGAGCCAGCGCGAAGCACCACCGGCCTTGGCGGCAGCGCCAGCGGCACCGGCGGCGCCGGCAGTCGCGGCGGCGCCGCCCATGCCAGGAGAAGAAGGGGCCATTTGGCTAGTCTGGTGCGTCGGCGCAGCGCCGGAGCTTTTGCCGCCACCAAAGCGCTTGGCGTTGGCGTCCAGGCTCATCGTCAGGCCGATGCACAACGCCATGGCGATGCTAAGAAAACGTTTCATAAAGGGAATTCCCATTTGTGGATGGCACGCGCGCCATGTTGCACAGGTGAAGTGTTACTGGCTAGCGGCAGAGTGTTTCGGGCTTTTGCCTGACAGGCTGTATTCAGCTCGATCGGCACAAGACGGGTATGTACTTTTGTCCATAGGACAATTGGATTGGCTCAGCGGGAAAGTCGCTTGGCGTCGTAACACCAACAGGATCACGCCTGTCGTGATCAGGCCGATTGCACCCCATTGGCGCAGGTCGAGCTTCTCGCCCAGCAGGATCACGCCCAGTACCGCCACCAGCACGACGCTGAGCTTGTCCACCGGGGCTACCAGCGCGGCGGGTCCGAGTTTCAGCGCCCGGAAGTAGCATATCCACGAAGCACCGGTTGCCAGCCCGGACAGCAGGAGAAACAGGTAACTTTTGGTGGATATCGATCCCAGGGACTGATATTGGCCCGTGGCGTACAAAATCAAGGCCAGGCTGACCAGGACCACCACGGTGCGCAGTAGTGTCGCGAAGTCGGAGTTGACGTTCTCGATGCCTACTTTGGCGAAAATCGCGGTCAGGGCGGCAAACACCGCCGATAACAGAGCCCAGAATGTCCAGGAAGAAAAGAAGCCCGAGCCCATGTCTTGTGCCTTCTACTGGGGTTGACCGTTCCCGGCCAGAGCGCGGGAACGATCAGCCATGCAGGACTAGACCGCTTCCAGCTTGGCGTAGCCGAGCATCAGCCATTTGCTGCCTTCGCTGAAGTTCACTTGCACTCGGGCCTGCGCGCCGGCGCCTTCAAAGTTGAGAATAACCCCTTCGCCGAAGACCGCATGCTGGACTTGCTGGCCGAGGCTGAACGCGGTTTCCGGAATTTCCGTACCCGCGAACAGGCTGCTCGAATTCTGCTTCTGGCCACCGCCAAACGGACGGCTGACGCTGTTGGACAGCCGCACTTCCTGGATCAGGCCCTTCGGCACTTCGCGGACGAAGCGCGACACCTTGTTGTAGGTCTCGCTGCCGTACAAGCGTCGGGTCTCAGCGTAGGTCATCACCAGATTTTGCATGGCACGGGTGATGCCCACGTAGGCCAGGCGACGCTCTTCTTCAAGACGGCCGGGCTCTTCCAGGCTCATCTTGTGCGGGAACAGGCCTTCTTCCATGCCCACCAGGAACACATAAGGGAACTCCAGGCCCTTGGCGCTGTGCAAGGTCATCAGTTGGATGCTGTCTTCATGCTCGTCGGCCTGGGTGTCGCCGGCCTCCAGTGAGGCGTGGCCGAGGAAGGCGACCAATGGCGTCAGGTCTTCGTCTTCTTCGGCGCTTTCAAAGTTGCGCGCCGCGCTGACCAGTTCCTCAAGGTTATCTACCCGTGCCTGGCCTTTCTCGCCTTTTTCCGCTTCGTGGTAGGCAATCAGGCCGGACTGCTCAATGACCGTTTGGGTCATCAGGTGCAGGGGCATCTCGGTGGTCTTGGCCGCCAGGTTCTCGATCAACTCGATGAACGCGCCCAAGGCACCGGCCGCGCGACCGGTGAGGCCTTTGTTGGCGATCAGTTGGCGCATGGCTTCCCACATCGACACATCGCTGTGGCGGGCGTGGTCACGGATGGCCTCGACGGTTTTTTCGCCAATGCCACGGGCCGGAACGTTGATCACCCGCTCCAGTGCCGCATCATTGCCGCGCCCTTCGAGCAAGCGCAGGTAGGCCATGGCGTTCTTGATCTCCGCCCGCTCGAAGAAGCGTTGGCCACCATAGATACGGTACGGAATGCGCTCGCGCAGCAGCGCTTCTTCCAAAACTCGTGATTGGGCGTTGGAGCGGTACAAAATCGCGATATCGCTGCGGGCTATGCCGGTTTTCAGCGCGCTTTCGATGGTTTCCACCACGTAGCGTGCTTCGTCATGTTCGTTGAACGCGGCGTAGAGATTGATGGCCTCGCCTTCGCCACCATCGGTCCATAGCTCTTTGCCCAGGCGTCCGGTGTTATTGGCAATCAAGGCGTTGGCGGCCTTGAGAATCCCGGCGGTGGAGCGGTAGTTCTGTTCCAGGCGGATGACTTCCGCGTCCGGGAAGTCGGCCGAATACTGATGAATGTTCTCGATTTTCGCGCCGCGCCAGCCGTAGATCGACTGGTCGTCGTCACCCACTACCATCAGGCTGTCGCCGCCTTTGGCCAGCAGTCGCAACCAGGCGTACTGCACGGCGTTGGTGTCCTGGAACTCGTCGACCAGAACGTGGCGGAAGCGCTTTTGATAATGCGCCAACAGGCCTGGGTGGTCGCGCCACAGGTCGAGGGCGCGCAGCAGCAGTTCGGAGAAGTCGATGACGCCCGCGCGCAGGCACGCGGCCTCGTAGGCCTCGTAGATGCTGCGCATGGTGGCCAGGTACAGATCGCCGCTGGCTTGAATGTGTTGTGGGCGCAGACCTTCGTCTTTCTGCCCGTTGATGAACCACTGGGCCTGACGGGCCGGCCAGCGTTGCTCGTCCAGTCCCAGTTCGCGGATCACCCGTTTGACCAGGCGTTGCTGGTCGTCGCTGTCGAGGATCTGGAAGGTCTGGCTCAGGCCGGCTTCCTGCCAGTGTGCCCGCAACAGGCGGTGCGCCAGGCCGTGGAAAGTGCCGACCCACATGCCGGCCGGGTTGATACCCATCAACTGCTCGATGCGGTGACGCATCTCGGCAGCGGCCTTGTTGGTGAAGGTCACCGACAGGATCGAGTGTGGCGAGGCGTTTTCGACCTGGATCAACCAGGCGATACGGTGCACCAGCACACGGGTTTTACCGGAACCAGCACCGGCCAGGACCAACTGACGACCCACGGAGGCAGCTACGGCCTGACGTTGGGCATCGTTGAGGGAGTTCAGCAGAAGGGAGAGATCATCGCGCATCAGCGCATTCTAGGGTGCTGCGTCACACCGGGCAAACCGAGCGTTGCATTAACCGATGAAAGATACGCCAAGGGCGACCGGCCGGTCACTCGTCAGCAGCCCTGACAGGCCGTGGCTCTGGGGTTTCGAGCGGTTTCGCAAGCCCATTGGTTTCGTCGATTTTGTGCGTTGGATCAGTTTGGTCCGGGGCATAGCTTGTGTATGCTCCGTCGACGTTTCGGGCCTGCACGCCCACCCTCATAAAAACAAGAATATTGCCTATGACCCTCAGCTCCAGTCTGCCGGGGCCCATTGTGGAACCGCAGGTTATCCGCAAGCAGTACGCCATGGAGATGGCGGTCGAACGCACACGTCTGCTGTATCAGGGCTCGTTGCTGCCCACGTTGTTCATGTTGATCAATGGGCTGGTCTGCGCCGGATTGCTCTGGAGTCCGCAGCGCTATTGGCTGGTGAGCGTCTGGCTGGTGTGGTTGCTGGCGCTGGTGGCGTTGCGGGTGATTCAGGTTGCCGCATTCGATTCGGCGATACCCGGTCGCCAGGCGCAACCCATCTGGCACCGCATGTTTTTGCTGGGCTCGGCCGTGAGCGGCCTGACCCTGGCTGCCGCCGGTATCGCCCTGGTGCCCACCGACAGTTTCTTGCAACAAGCCTGGGTATTCGGCCTGATTGGCGCCGCCACACTGTCGGCCAGCGTCGCCTATGCGGTCAGCCTCCCGGCTTTCCTGTCCTTTACCTTGCCATGTCTGTTACCCGCCATTGGCTATCTGTTCTGGGGCGGTGATGAGCGGCAGCAGGGCTGGGGCTGGCTCGGGCTCATTCTGTTGGGCTCCCTGAGCGTGGTGGCCTGGCAGGTCAACCGGTTGATCCAGCGTGGCATGATGCGGCGCTTCCAGAATCAGGCGCTGATCGAGCATCTGCAGCAGGCGCAAAGTCGCAGTGAACGGCTTAATCAGGCGCTGGCGCGGGAAGTCGAGCAGCGCCGCCAGGCCGAAGAAGAGCTGCGGGAGGCCCAGGTCGGTCTTGAAAACCGCGTGGCTCAACGCAGCCTTGATCTGGATGCCGCCAATCAGGCCTTGAGCAAGAGCGAGGCGCGGCTGGCGCTGGCGTTGAAGGCCAGTGAGCTGGGGCTCTGGGACTGGAACCTGCAGACCGACGAAGTGCATCACACCCAGCTCAAGGAACTGTTCGGGCTGGAGCCGGAATTCATCACGGCCATGCTCCGGCACCTGAAACCGCGTCTGCACCCCAAGGACCTGCCCGCGCTACGACGGGCGCTGGTGGAACATTTGAAGGGGCGCACCGAGGATTATCAGATCGAATACCGTGTGCGTCATGGTGATGGCCACTGGGTGTGGATCGAAGACCGTGGGCGAGCCGTGGAGCGCAGCGCCAGCGGGCGGGTCCTGCGAATGGTCGGCACTCGGCGCGACATCAGCGCCAGCAAGGACCTGGAAGAGCAACGGCAATTGGCGGCGACGGTGTTTGAGGCGGCCAGTGAAGGGATCGTGATTTTTGACCCCGATTACGCGCTGATCGCGGTCAATCAGGCGTTCAGCCGGGTGACCGGCTATCAGATCGAGGACCTGCTGGGGCGCAATGTGGTCGAGTTGCCGTGCAGCCGCGATGCGCGCCGGCACTACCCGATCATTCATCAGGCACTGGAAGCCCAGGGTACCTGGCAGGGCGAGTTGGTGGAGGCGCGCAAGAACGGCGAGCTCTATCCACAATGGCTACAGCTGAACGTGGTGCGCGATTCTCGAGGAAACGTCAGTCATATCGTGGGCTTCTTCGCTGATCTGTCTGCCCGCCGCGAATCCGAAGAGCGGATGCGCAACCTGACCCACTACGACGAGTTGACGGGGCTCGCCAATCGCGCCTTGTTCCGCGAGCGGCTCCATGAAGCTCACCAACGGGTCAGGCGGGGTGGGCGCAGCCTGGCATTGCTGCACATCAATCTGGACCGTTTCAAATTGCTCAACGACAGCTTGGGCCATGACGTGGCTGACCAGTTGTTGCAGAAAATGGCGCGACGCCTGGTCAACGCATTGCCGGAAGCGAACACCATCGCGCGTCTGTCGGGCGATGAGTTTGCGGTGCTGTTTGATGCCTACGGCAACCTGTCGAGCCTGGCGCGCGTGGCGACCCGGTTGTCGACCAAGCTGCGCTTGCCACTGACCGTCGAAGGTCATGAACTGGTGGTTAGTGCATCAATGGGTATCAGCCTGCTGCCGGACAACGCCCGGGAGATCTCGGTGCTGATTAACCAATCGAACATGGCCATGCAGCATGCCAAGCACCTGGGCGGGAACAATTTTCAGTTTTACACCGACAGCCTGCAGACCAGCACGTTTGAGCGCCTGCAGTTGGAAAATCAGCTGCGCAAGGCCATCGAAGAGCATCAGTTGAAGGTGTTCTACCAACCCAAGCGCTGTCTCGCCACTGGCCGGCTGAATGCCGCCGAGGCGCTGGTGCGCTGGGACCATCCGACCATGGGCTGGGTGCTACCGGGAGCGTTCATTGGCCTGGCGGAAGAAACAGGCCTGATCGGGCCGATTGGCGAGTTCGTGCTGCGCCAGGCCTGCTGGCAGGCGTGCGAGTGGCAACGCCAGGGACTGGAACCGATTCGAGTCTCGGTCAATCTGTCGGTGCACCAGTTGCGGCGGGGTACGCTGGTCAGCCTGGTGCGTCAGGTGCTGGAAGAAACCGGCCTGGCGCCGCACTACCTGGAATTGGAACTGACGGAAAGCCAGTTGCTCGACAGCGTCGAACACATCATCGCCACCTTTGAGCAACTGCGTGACCTGGGGGTGAAGCTGGCCATCGATGACTTTGGCACCGGTTACTCGTCGCTGAGTTACCTCAAGCGCATTCCCGTGGACTACGTGAAGATTGATCAGGCATTTATCCGCGGGCTGGGCGAGGGCGGTGCCGACGCGGCGATCACCCGGGCGATCATTGCCATGGCTCATGGATTGTCGCTCAAGGTGGTGGCCGAAGGCGTTGAGCACGAGGAGCAGTTGGCGTTTCTCAAGGCCGAGCGGTGTGATGAGGTGCAAGGCTACCTGATCAGCCGGCCGGTGGAGGCCGACAGATTTGCCGGCCTGCTGCGCGACCAGGATGCTGGGCCCTAGAGCTGGAGTTCGGTGCAATGGCTGCCGGATCGTCAAGCGATCCGACAGCAGGAAAGGCAGAGTGCGTGCTTAATGGGTTTCCACGACTTCATCAATCTGCTGCAGCAGTTTGCATTCGTGGTAGATGCTGACTCCGGTGGCATCCGCATGGGTCGTATTGGTGAAGGTAACGACTTTGTCTGTCACCACCTGCGCAAAAATGCCATCGGCGCTCTCAAGTGTCAGCTCCAGCCATAGATCACATGCCTTGGCGCCGTCGGTCTTATCGATATGTTTCACTGAAATCAGTCGCAGCCTAGGAGTAATGCCCGGGTGGGCAACACTGACGGTGGCATTGACTCGAAAGGAAGGGGTGGCGCCCGGCATCAGGTCCCTGTGGGCTGTCCAGTCACGTGTTGTAATGCTCATGGTTGTTGACTCCTGTCATCAATAGTTGGTGTCCTGCACGCTCAATATCCGCGTGGTGGGCGAGAGAAGCGCGATACATAAGTAATGCGTTTGTAAGGCGCTGTGTTTGAGGAGGGAGGGACCGGACTGTTGATAGGGTCAGTCATTGTCGGTGGGGTGGGTGGTTGACTGCATTGGAGGTTTTTTGACCGCCAAGGGCTTGAGTGGTGGCTTTGAGTGCTACATCAGGCGCGCAGGGCGCAGGGTGGGGACATGGAGTTACGCATTGGGCAGGCAAAAAGCGGATTCTTGTAGTATAACTACAAGCTTGCTACATCTCCGGCGCCAGCCCATAACAATGAGTCCTGCCCTTTGAACCTGTTGCAACATATCGCCCAGTCTCGCCACCTGTTACGCAAATCGGAACTCAAGGTTGCCGACCACGTGCTGCTTGACCCTGCGGCAGTGATGCACAGCTCCATGGCCGATCTTGCCCACAGCGTTGGTATCAGCGAACCGACCATCGTGCGCTTTTGTCGCGCCATCGGCTGTTCGGGTTTCCAGGACTTGAAGCTGAAGCTGGCGCAAAGCCTGGCGGCGGGTGCGAGCTTCGGCCAGTTCGCGATCCATGAAGACGACTCGGTCGCCGACTACAGCCTGAAAATCTTCGACACCACCCTGCACACCCTGATGGAGGTTCGCGAGAAGCTCGATCCGGTGGAGTTGCAGCGGGCGGTGACGCTCATGTCGCAGGCTCAGCGCGTCGAGTTCTATGGTTTTGGCGCCTCTGGTGCCGTGGCTGCGGATGCCCAGCATAAATTCTTTCGGTTGCTGCTGACGGCAGCGGCCTATTCCGACCCGCACATGCAGGCGATGTCGGCGGTCACGCTCAAACCCTCCGACGTGGCGATCTGCATCTCCCAGTCCGGGCGTTCCAAGGACCTGTTGATCACTGCCAACCTGGTGCGCGAAAGCGGCGCGTCGTTGATCACCTTGTGCCCGAGCCAGACCCCCTTGGCCGAACTGTCGACCGTCAACCTGGCGATCGATGTGCATGAAGACACCGAAATCTATACACCGCTGACCTCGCGTATCGCGCACCTGGTGGTGATCGATGTCTTGGCCATGGGCGTGGCCATGGCGCGTGGCCCGAGCCTGGTGAACCACCTCAAGAGCGTCAAGCGCAGCCTTCGCAGCCTGCGCCTGTCGCCCAAGTCGGTGAAAGCGCTGGACGATTGACCTTGCCGTGCAGCTTTTGTGGCGAGGGGTCTTGCCCCTGTCGGCCAGTCCGCGCTCGGGCGCAGCAGTCGCAACCCCGGCTGACACGACCCTCCTGAGTCACCGCGTCGCATGATTTTGGGGCCGCTTCGCTGCCCAATGGGGGCAAGCTTCCTCGCCACAGGTTCGGTGTCACCCTGTGGATTTCATCAGTCTGTAACCCGCCCGCCGCCAAACCGTCATCCCCCGCGCCTATCTTGAAACTCCCGTACTCGCCTTGGGAGACTCGAAATGGCCCAGCCCTACGAAGAACGCAACAGCGCCGTCAAAACCCGTCGTCAGCAGGAAGACCAGCGCCGCATGGAGTTTCGCCGTGCGATCGAAGATCGCTGCGAACGCCGGCAGCTTCTGGCCGAGATCGGCGATTTTCCCGACAGTGGTGAGCTCAATTACTGGCAGGCAACACCGGCAGCTTCGCGTCGAAGCGCTCAACCAGCGCGCTGATCTGCACG
Organism: Pseudomonas sp. Irchel s3a18; assembly: GCF_900187535.1. Taxonomy (NCBI): domain Bacteria; kingdom Pseudomonadati; phylum Pseudomonadota; class Gammaproteobacteria; order Pseudomonadales; family Pseudomonadaceae; genus Pseudomonas; species Pseudomonas sp. Irchel s3a18. The sequence continues at coordinate 173,629 of NZ_FYDV01000011.1, forward strand.
CGTTCGCTGCGGATAAACCCCAGGAACGCATGCGCGACCGGTGACAGGCGCTTGGCTTTGGCCTGCACCAGGCACCAGCTGCGAAACAGCGGCAGCTCTTCGACCGGCAGCTCCTTGAGTCCGCCGGTCGCCAACTCAAGGTTCAGGGCGTGGCGCGTCAACAGGGCCACGCCCAGACCCGCCACCACGCATTCGCGCTGGGCTTCGGCTGACGAGACTTCCTGGGTCTGGTTGAAGTGCACGCGCTTCTCTTTGAAGTACTCCTCGCACGCCAGGCGTGTTCCGGAGCCGGGTTCGCGCAGCAGCAGGGTGTAGGGCTCAAGGTCCTGCAGGCGCAGTGGTCCCATGTGGCACAGTGGATGATCCGGTGGCGCCACGGCGACGATCGGATTGTTGAGGAACGGCAAGAACTCCAGCCCCATGTCCTGGGGCACCATGGACATGATCACCAGATCGTCACGATTATCGGACAGGCGCCGGATCACCTGCCCACGGTTGACCACCGTCAGCTGCAGGTTCACTTCCGGGTGTTGGCGCTTGAATGCGGCAAACAAGTGCGGTACGAAATACTTGGCGCTGGATTCCACCGCCAGTTTCAGCTGGCCTTGCAAGGAACCTTGCATGTCGGAGAGCTGCATATCGAGGTTTTCCAGGCGCCCGAAAATGTCTCGACTGGCGCGCTGTAACGCTTCAGCGGCCTCGGTCATGTAGAGCTTTTTGCCGACGTAATCGAACAAAGGTTGACCAATCAGCTCTTCCAGCTGACGCATCTGTAGGCTAACAGCCGGTTGTGTGAGCGACATTTCGTCGGCTGCACGGCTGTAAGAACGCAAATCACAGACTTCATTGAAGATCTGAAATTGACGTAATGTCATACGCATCAAGGACTTACGCATTTTATGCTGACTCTGGCCGGAGGCTGGTGGTTCAACTATAAGTCTTTGCTTATGCCTGACCCAATTATTATTGATTTTTGTTAATCCCTTGAGCGGGATAGTGTGACTGTGCGACTGGCTTGAAGCATTTAGTCACGCGCCGACCCAGTCTAGGGGTCGTGGGTAGCAACCGGCTCAAGGGAAACTCCAAGTGATAACAAAGATCCTGATCGCCAACCGTGGTGAAATTGCCGTACGAATCGTACGTGCCTGCGCCGAGATGGGCATTCGTTCGGTCGCGATCTATTCCGACGCCGATCGCCATGCGTTGCACGTCAAGCGCGCCGATGAGGCCCACAGCATTGGTGCCGAGCCACTGGCCGGCTACCTGAACCCGCGCAAGCTGGTGAACCTGGCCGTGGAAACCGGTTGCGATGCGTTGCACCCAGGCTATGGCTTTCTGTCGGAAAACGCCGAGCTGGCCGATATCTGCGCCGAGCGCGGTATCAAGTTCATTGGCCCGTCGGCCGAAGTCATCCGCCGCATGGGCGACAAGACCGAAGCCCGTCGCAGCATGATCAAGGCCGGCGTGCCGGTCACGCCGGGCACCGAAGGCAACGTCGCGGGCATCGAAGAAGCCCTGGTCGAAGGCGATCGCATCGGCTATCCGGTGATGCTCAAGGCTACCTCCGGTGGCGGCGGCCGTGGCATTCGTCGCTGCAACAGCCGTGAAGAACTGGAACAGGCATTCCCGCGGGTGATTTCCGAAGCCACCAAGGCCTTTGGTTCGGCGGAAGTCTTCCTGGAAAAATGCATCGTCAACCCCAAGCACATCGAAGCGCAGATCCTCGGCGACAGCTTCGGCAACGTGGTGCACCTGTTCGAGCGTGACTGCTCGATCCAGCGTCGTAACCAGAAGCTGATTGAGATCGCGCCAAGCCCGCAACTGACCCCTGAACAGCGCGCCTACATCGGCGACCTGTCGGTGCGCGCGGCCAAGGCCGTGGGTTACGAGAACGCCGGTACCGTGGAGTTCCTGCTCGCCGAGGGCGAGGTGTACTTCATGGAGATGAACACCCGGGTGCAGGTGGAACACACCATCACCGAAGAAATCACCGGCATCGACATTGTCCGTGAGCAGATCCGCATCGCATCCGGCCTGCCCCTGTCGGTCAAGCAGGAAGACATCCAGCATCGCGGTTTCGCGCTGCAGTTCCGGATCAACGCCGAAGACCCGAAAAACAACTTCCTGCCCAGCTTCGGCAAGATTACCCGTTACTACGCGCCCGGCGGTCCCGGCGTGCGCACCGACACGGCGATCTATACCGGCTACACCATTCCACCGTTCTACGACTCCATGTGCCTTAAGCTTGTGGTGTGGGCGCTGACGTGGGAAGAGGCGATGGACCGTGGTTTGCGAGCCCTGGACGACATGCGTCTGCAAGGGGTCAAGACCACGGCCGCGTACTACCAGGAAATCCTGCGTAACCCGGAATTCCGTAGCGGCCAGTTCAATACCAGCTTCGTTGAAAGCCACCCTGAGCTGACCAACTACTCGATCAAGCGCAAACCCGAAGAGCTGGCCCTGGCCATCGCCGCCGCCATCGCCGCCCACGCAGGCCTGTGAGGAATATTCCAATGTCCAAGAAAATTCATGTAACTGACACTATCCTGCGCGACGCTCACCAATCGCTGCTCGCGACCCGCATGCGCACTGACGACATGTTGCCGATCTGCGACAAGCTCGACAAGGTCGGCTACTGGTCGCTGGAGTGCTGGGGTGGCGCGACGTTCGACGCCTGCGTGCGCTTCCTCAAGGAAGACCCGTGGGAGCGTCTGCGCAAACTGCGCGCGGCGCTGCCTAATACTCGCCTGCAAATGCTCCTGCGCGGCCAGAACCTGCTGGGCTACCGCCACTACAGCGACGACGTGGTCAAAGCCTTCGTCGCCAAGGCTGCGGTCAACGGCATCGACGTGTTCCGCATCTTCGACGCCATGAACGACGTGCGTAACCTGCGGGTGGCCATTGAAGCGGTAAAAGCCGCCGGCAAGCACGCCCAAGGCACCATTGCCTACACCACCAGCCCGGTGCACACCATCGACGCGTTCGTGGCCCAGGCCAAGCAAATGGAAGCCATGGGTTGCGACTCGGTGGCGATCAAGGACATGGCCGGCCTGCTGACGCCGTACGCCACTGGCGAGCTGGTCAAGGCGCTGAAAGCCGAGCAATCGCTGCCGGTCTTCATCCACAGTCACGACACCGCCGGCCTGGCTGCAATGTGCCAGCTCAAGGCCATCGAAAACGGTGCCGACCACATCGACACCGCGATCTCCAGCTTTGCCTGGGGCACCAGCCACCCGGGTACCGAATCGATGGTTGCCGCCCTCAAGGGCAGCGAGTTCGATACCGGTCTGAACCTGGAACTGCTGCAAGAGATCGGCCTGTACTTCTACGCCGTGCGCAAGAAGTACCACCAGTTCGAAAGCGAATTCACGGCGGTCGACACCCGTGTCCAAGTCAATCAGGTGCCGGGCGGGATGATTTCCAATCTGGCCAACCAGTTGAAAGAGCAGGGCGCCCTGAACCGCATGAGCGAAGTGCTCGCGGAAATCCCGCGGGTTCGCGAAGACCTTGGCTACCCACCGCTGGTGACCCCGACCTCGCAGATCGTCGGCACCCAGGCGTTCTTCAACGTGCTGGCCGGCGAGCGCTACAAGACCATCACCAACGAAGTGAAGCTGTACCTGCAGGGCGGCTACGGCAAGGCGCCGGGTACCGTCGATGAAAAACTGCGCCGCCAGGCCATCGGCAGCGAAGAAGTGATCGACGTGCGTCCTGCTGACCTGCTCAAGCCGGAAATGACCAAGCTGCGCGGTGAAATCGGCGCGTTGGCCAAATCCGAAGAAGACGTACTGACCTATGCGATGTTCCCGGACATCGGGCGCAAGTTCCTCGAAGAGCGCGAAGCCGGCACCCTGACCCCCGAAGTGCTGCTGCCGATTCCTGAAGCCGGCGGCGTTGCCTCGGCCGGTGGCGAAGGTGTACCGACCGAGTTCGTCATTGACGTGCACGGCGAAACCTACCGGGTCGACATCACGGGTGTCGGCGTCAAGGCTGAAGGCAAGCGTCACTTCTACCTGTCCATCGACGGCATGCCGGAAGAAGTGGTGTTCGAACCGCTCAACGAATTTGTCGGCGGTGGCAGCAGCAAACGCAAGCAGGCCAGCGCGCCGGGCCATGTCAGCACCACCATGCCGGGCAACATCGTCGATGTGCTGGTCAAGGAGGGTGACACCGTGAAAGCCGGCCAGGCCGTGCTGATCACCGAAGCGATGAAGATGGAAACCGAAGTTCAATCGGCCATCGCCGGCAAGGTCACCGCCATTCACGTGGCCAAGGGCGACCGGGTCAACCCGGGCGAGATCCTGATCGAGATCGAAGGCTGATACAACGCCTTCATCTGCAACGTTTTACCTCGGGGGGGCATGTGCTCCCCTTTTTTTTGGTTCTTCACGGATTACCGGGAAAGACGCTCTTGATCTTCATGAAAAAGAATTCGCTATCCCGGTAACCGTACGCCACCCGCTTGATGACCTTTATTCGATTGTTGATACCTTCCAAC
>NZ_FYDV01000019.1:0-96577 GCF_900187535.1 Pseudomonas sp. Irchel s3a18
GTGATATCAGCCAATTCTTGATGCATCGGTACAACTGGATTCGACCCCATCAATTCAACGGTGGGCTGGCGCCAGCTCGGGCCGAAGAAAAACTTAACGTCGTGTCCGGGATTAGTTGACCACTACAGGGGGCCGCTAATGCTCTTGGGCGAGTCGATGCACCTGTCTCCGAGGAAGTCCACCAGGGTCCCCTGCTTTTTTGGAGAGGGCAGGTCACTATAAGGTGCTAGTGTTTCTAAAAGACCTGCCTCTGTGGCGAGCGCCTCTAATCCTGCAATAGTAAATTACTCCGTCACGAGTCCGGTAGCCTCTTGGTTTAAGGCATAGACTTCGTTATAAAGTGCGATGAGGTGCTCAATTGTCAGATCCAGTATTGGTTCGTACATGAATGAGTTGAGGTGGATGTTTGAGCTAACAGTAACGCTAACTTTTTCCAGTGTCCGTACAGCTGGGCTTGCCGCGCAAAGATCAGAATATTCTTTCATGAGTGCACCAAACTGACTGTTTGATTTGCTCCAGTAGTTTGCGTCATTTTTTATTTTTCGAAGCTCGGTGATTAAGAAAATCTCCGCTTGTATGCGAATGGCTATGGATAGTAAAACTTTATTCTCTAGATTTAATCCGTCGTGCTCATCTAACTTGCAGATTTCATCAGCATTCGTGAAGAGTAAATCTTTTACAGGTGATGAGTCGGAAGTGTCGTGATGGGTGCCAAAAAGTCTATTGTAGATTTCTAGATAATTGCCTATGGTGATTTGGTCTGTGTCACTTTTCCAGTGAAGCAGGCTTGTGAGTGTTAGGTAGTCATCATCTGTATCATCTTTCGTATACTCAATCAGATTTCGGGTGAACGGGATGGTGGCGCAAAGAATAAATCTATCAGTTGCTACTTTTCCCTTCCACTTTCCAATAAAGTAATTATTTACTCCTTCGGCTTTGGTGAGGCTGATGGAAGAATTGTTGCGGTTGGCCATAAGGCATCTTTCACGGTGGACGAAGTTGGTAGCAAGCGTCCGGAAAAAGTCGAAGTTATGAGTTAGGATTATCTGGTAAAAGCTCTGAACCTTGCTCAGATCCTCTAAGTACTGAATGATTGCATGTTTATTCTTGTAGTCGAAGGAGTCGGCAATGTCGTCAATAATGAAAAGTGTATCTTGCTTGGCAGCTTTTCGAGCCTCTACATCGAAGATGAAGTTAAGTAGGTAAAGTGCGCGTCTTTCACCTTGGCTCAGAGTTTTTACTTCTTGGCGTGACCACTCTACTTTGTCGTCTCCCTCTTTGAATGTGAATTTTAATCGGGCTTTCTCTTTACCTAAAGCAGCCTTTGCTTGGTTAGCTACCGAAAGTGTAAAAGGCATATCCACAAAGCGGTCGTTGAAAAGATCTACAGCAAGCGTCCATTTAGGAGCATCCTGTGCTGCAATCGCTTCAATGCTTTCAATTTCAGCTTTGTTCGCAGCATACGAGTCATAATAAGCAACTGCGTCTGTGTTGTTCTGGATGTAGTTGATCCAAAGGTCCTTACGTAACTGATCTTGGTTTTCTGGTCTTAGTTTGTTGAGAAGTAGTTCGGTCTGAGAGGGAGATTGCTTTTCGATGAGTTCAATCAATGCCTGTGTTTGCGCGTTTTTTGCGAGGCTTGCCTGAAGTGCTTTAAGTGTTTCGTCTCCGTCAATACTTGCGTGAATTGCTTGCACTTTTTGATCAAGTTCGGCTTTGTCTATTGAAACGTCATCGCCTCTCAAGTGGATGCGATGGCCGCCAGCAAAAAAACCTTGTTTGTTTAAAGTGCTGAAGGATACTTCTGCTTTAACTGGGTTGAAGATACCTTTTTGGTATATTGTCCCGGACTGATCGAAGAGTTCCTGATAGCGCTCGCTGAACTCATTGGCTTTAGAAATAAAATCTTGACTTTTTAAAATATCAACCACTTTCTGATCGAAAATTGTAGCGTATTCATATGAGCTCAAGTCATCCTCAGTTGGAGATTCATTTATTTGCTTGATGCAGGATGATAGGTTTTTTTCATTAAAGTCTTTTAATATTGTTTGCTCGATGTCAGTTTGTTTTACTTTTGATAGTTTTTGAAGGGATTTGGTAAGATTGCCCTTTAGTTTGTCAAGGCCTACGAGAAGTTCGTCATATCTGGACTTGCTCTCAGGGTTTATAAGGATGTCTGTTATGGCGGAGCTGTCCTCTCTGATATCTATTTCAGACTTGAGGACATAGATAGTATCTTGTTGGATCGCTTCATTGTCAGACTCAATCACGTGCAGTGATGGGCGGCCGTATCTCTCTTCTATTGGTTTTTTGCCTCCGGCAATATCTTCAAAAGTCTTTGAAAAGGAAGTCTTCATTGAACCGTTGGGCGCATAGATTGCATATGCTTTAGACTTGATTTTGGTTGGGTCAAAATCGAAGTTGTGATCTAGTGATGAAATGCCATAGCAGTTATTAAGACTTACCTTCAGTTTTTTCATGATACGTCCTTGAAATCATTTTATGTAATGATGAGTGATCAATTTGATCGTTATAAAATTTAAATCAAATACTCGCCCTCAATCTTTTCCCCTACACATTGGCCAGCGTAGCCTAAGAAGGTCAACCTTGAGCCATTTTTCTGTTTGTCTCCACCGGCTACATTGGGTTGTGTGCAGCCGGTCGCCACCATGGTGGCTGGTCAAATTGGATGCGAGTGATGGTTAAGTCAGTGCAATCTCACAGTGGTGCTATTGGCAATCCGGGATACACCAACCTTGGCCATCCCATTGCAGACATGGCCAGGTTGGCTGGTTGTGATAACCAAGGCTGTGCATCCAATAGAATCATGGGCTCGCGCCTGTCGACCAAACAACAACCAACTACTGAAAATGGGTGGTACATACACAAGACGCGGGGCCCGAATTGCCCCCAAGCCCCACCCCCCTCAGGAGGACCCGTTTAGATCTCCCAGCGTACCAGTGCTCTCCCTATCGAGATTCCCCGTCATCCAATGTGTGACTGATTTCAAAAAACGGGGGAACGGGGGAACAGTGGGAACAGCCAATGTTTCCGGGGGCTTTGGTGGGGGAACTTGTACCCCAGTGTTTTTTTGGGGGAACAGGAGCAGCCAGATCGCAGGGCAGATCGACAGAGACGTCAGTTGATCAGTGAGACCAGAATGCCGCACAGTCGGTCTCCGCATTTGTCGAAGCGATGCTGTTTTAGGGCTCTGCCAATCCCCGACAGACGTAGTGGCGGGGGTGTCGTTTTGAGGGATGACACCCCTAGTGGACGTACCCCTTGTAGTTGGTTAAGGCGAAGTGACAGAGCCTCACTTTGGGCTGGACGGTTTGAATGTGGGCCATGGTCACAATTAAACCGCACCTGCTCCAACCTGCTGTCAGGTGCGCGGCCAGCCTGGCGATAGACAACTTTCACGTTCCTAGCGCGAGAGTTAACCAGGTTAACTAGGTCAAATGCTTAGTTAACCGGGCTACATGCCTCGGCCCGTAAGGCTTTCAGTTCGGTTAACCAGCGAGTTAACCAGCGAGTTAACCAGTTAACCAGTTAACCAGTTAACCAGTTAACCAGTTAACCAGTTAACCAGTTAACCTGGAAGCCCCGGCCCGCTTGGCTTTCAGGCGAATTGGCGGTCAGCCGAGTTAACCTGCTCAAATGCTTAGTTAACTGGGCTACAGGCCACGGCCCGTAAGGCTTACAGCCAAGTTAACCAACCGAGTTAACCAGTTAGCTAAGCTGGCGAGGGGGCCGCTAATGCTCTTGGGCGAGTCTTCGCACCCGTCTACCAACCAAATTGCCAGGGTCCCCGGCATATTTCTGGAGAAGGTAGGCCGTTTTGTGGTGTGGCGCTGTGTAATTGCAGCGCACATGATCGACCGTCCAAGCACGTTGCCGCTGACTACCGTTTGCATCCAATTTAACCAATACGCAGCAATCTGCCAAAAAGGTTGCCCGAAGGAACCGATCAAAAAGAGCTCATTAGCGTGAGGAATTTTTTGCCGCCAATAATTGAGTCTGCGCAAGGCTGATCATTTCTTTTTCAAAGTGGTGCTAGCATCGTTAGTTGCTGGAAAAGATATCAATGGAAAAGGGAGTCTCATGTCGATTCTGCAGGAAGCTCGGAACTGTCTTCAAACCCTGCTCTTATGGCGAAGTGACACGGATAGACACTCATCCACCAAACAAGTGCTCGGTGCCGCGTTACAGAATATAGGCGAGTTCGAATGAGAGTCTCGGAACAGGGCGCGTCGCGCGCGGGATCGCATGCGGGTCGCGGTTTTCGCTACCAAGATGCAGCCGGCGTTTGGCTAGTGGTTCGGTGCTGGGCCGATGAGCTCCCGTACGGCGAAGTGGTACCCGAAGGACGGGATGACTACGAACTACGCAGTACGACGAACTCTGCCTTTGCACAGGTGAAGTCGCGCCGCGACCACTTAGGTCCGTTTTCCGTAGGTGAGGTGGCGGCTTTCGTGCGGGCTCTCTGGGCCCGATCTGCAGCGGCCTTGTCCACGCCGGACGAACTTATCCTGATCTTGGAGCGTCATGTGGCAGAGGGGCCGACAGTCGACCATGTACTGTCAGATCACTCAGGTTTGGCCAAAATACTGAGCAGCGATCCAAACTGGGCGGCGTTCGCACCACGCACTCTTATCTGGATCGCACCGGCACCATTTGAAGTTGCAGTGGCGGCCATCAGTCATGCCATGCCCTGTACACCTCTAGCTGCGCAGGTCCACTACGGTGAGCTGCTAAACCAGATCGGTGCCTTGGCAGATGCCAATGGGTTGGTGAAGGACAGTCGTTTTGAGGGGCTGGCCGTATCAGACGTAGAGACGAGTTTCCGCCGGATGGAGCCTATATTGGATCTGACGGGAATGGAGGAAGCCCTCCGCTATGGATATTGTGATGCCGTCGATTTTCTCACACCTGTAGACGATCCCAGTTTCTATCAAGGAGTCGATACGCGCCCCGGCCACCTCGCCGCAGGCCTTGTCGCCGAAAGGCCGGAGGCTCGCCGTACCGTGCTTGCTGCGCTGGAAGCCAGTGGGGCAGCCTTGATCGTTGGCCAATCAGGTACCGGAAAATCCGCCTTGATGTGGGAAGCAGCCCGGGCAGTTCGACATACAACCCGATGGTTCGAAGTTAAGCGGGGCGATGCTGCTGATGCCTACCTCCTCGGCCGTCTCGCTCGTGCACTAAGGGCTTCACCTGCTGCGCCGGTCGGCTTCGTTCTAGACGATGTCGGTCGGGGGGGCGCTGATCTTTGGGATGCATTGATCCGGGAGGCCGGCGCTGGAAGCGGTATTCTGCTGTTAGGCTCAATCAGAGAGGAAGATGTATTCACACTGACTTCGCGGTCTCGTGCACGCGAGATCCGACCCTTTGTCGAGGAGGCTGTAGCGGAACGGATCTGGCGTCGACTTTCGGATCAAGGTCAGACCTGCTGGGCGGGCTGGCGCGAACCGTGGAGCCGGAGCGACGGACTTCTGCTTGAGTACACGCATATTCTGACCCGCGGTGACCGCCTTGAGATTGTCCTCGGCGAACAGGTTGACCGGCGACTCCGGGAGTTTCGGGACGTGGAGCTGGCTATTCTTCGAGTCACGGCCCTTGCTGGTGCCGCCGGCGCCACGATCGATAGTGGGCGGTTGCCCGCTGTGCTTGGCATTGCACAAGGCGACCTCAGCCGGGCGCAGCGTCGACTCATTGACGAGCATCTCGTAACTGAGATGGCAGATGGGCGATTGGGTGGCCTTCACCAGCTCCGGTCGACGACTCTCTTCGACCTCTGCCATGCTCACCCGCCGCCGACGCTATCGCACACTGTTGAAAAAACGGTCCACACTGCTCACGGCGCAAGCCTAGGCGCCTTGGCTACCTATGTGATTGTTCATCTTCCAGATGCAACAGCCACCCTCGTGAAAGCGCTTACGGTACGACTGGAGCGTGACAATGACCCGGTATCCATGGCAGCGGCTCTGTCTGGCCTAGGCCAGGCCCACGTTGAGACCACACTAAGGCGCTGGGTGCCCGAAGCATTGGCGCTCGGATTGGAGCCGACGCAGATCAGCTTGGCTGTAATGTTCGCCGTGTCAGGCTCGGACCTTTCATCTCTGCCGATCCCCGAGCGTCTACTGGGTGCTGTACGTGTTTTACGGACCCGGTCAGGGTCCGATCCGCGGCTAAGTCTTCTTTCCGCAATATCTCCAGACGCCATCAGCGCATTGTTCGCCGCCGCCGATACGATCCATCTTCGAGCGCTTCTGGGCGCACTGGTGGGAGTGGAGGTTCCCGAGAGCGTCCGGTTGGTGCTCAGCACCCTTAGGCCCGCGTTCGAGACGCTCGACCTCACTGGAGCTGCTGATCTGTTAGGCGCAGCCCGACTCATTGATCTGCAAATTGCGACGACTTGGGCGAACGTCAACGTTTGCAAACGATTGCTGGCCCGCGTCCCGCTTGAAACGCCATGGGCCAGCCCGGTGGAAGTCGAAGTGGCGCTCGAAGGTCGCCTTCTACGTGGTTCCATCTTTCACGTCGCGCACTCGGCTCAGACGGACGTGCATGATGAGGTAGTGCAGCTTTGCAATCGTCTGCTCGGACTTGATCCCACAGCAGTTGTTGCTGCCGTTGACGCAGTTGCAGCCGATAATCTTCCATCTGGCCTGTTGGGATTTCCGTTCGCTACCAAGCGCATACCGCGCGAAAATCTACCGCCCTCGGCTCTGCCCGAGTGGAACCGACGCTGGACCGCAGCGGCGGCGAGATTGGTCGGAACAGAAAGCTACACGGATTACTTACAACGTGCCCATGCGTTGTTGGAGCAGCTCATCCCAGTGCTAGAGCGCATCGTAGACGGCGTGCTGCGGGGCAAGTTGCCGCCGCCTAAGATTCTGGAGCGGTTCGGCAACGTGCATGAAGCTTCGCGCACGCTTACACCGCCCCGAGATGGGCCGCCGACTGGCGGCGCACCGGAGGTGTATAGCACACCGTTACAAAACCTATTGTTCTACTGTTCCGCCGACTTGATACGACGATTCGCTCATCTGCCGGAAGGGTACGGTGCATTCGTCATGTGGGTAGGCGACCTGCTCAAAAACGTGCAGGAAGCACGAGGCGAACCTTGGACTCTCATAGGCGCTCCTCCAGAGAAATTATTGGGACGGCTTGAAGGCTTGATCGCCTCACTTCGCCTGATGGCGGCAGAAGCAGGCACCCAAGGGGCACGGCCGACACAACTGTGGGTCTCCGAAGTCCGCAGAGCTGAACTTGGGAGCGCATTGCGTCGTGTCAGGATGGCCGTCGAGCAGCAGTTGCAGATACGAACGACCAAGTACTTGCAACAGATCAAAGCCGAACTGAAGAAAAACGCTATCGAACTGGAACTTCATGCTCGCCCGGATTGGGACAACCCCTTGCCTTGGTCAACCTCAGAACTACTAGCAATCGTAGATCTGGAGTCACCCTCTGGTTGGTTGACCTGGCATCTGAAGCAGGAGTCGCTCATCCGTGCCACCATAGGTGAGGGGCGTCGCATCTGGATCGTGCCACGCATCGGAGGACTTGCGATTTCGCTGCTGACCGTCGGAGGGGTGTCCACTCTGTTTCCGTTGGCATACGCAGTCGATGATTGGCTAGACGCACTTCATATACTCCGGCTGGACGACACCCTGACCCGAACGGCGCAAGTAGCCCTCGACCTCATCATCGAACTCGACGGACTACGACGCTTCGGCCTTGGCACGGAGGGGCGTCCCGTCGTGGAACAAACGGTTCAGAAGGACGATGAGCGAAGGCTCGCCGGGGCCCTCTTGGAGTTCGAGACGCTCACGGAGGGAAAGTCTGTTCAATTGCTACCGCGCCAACTAAGCGAGGAGGTTGCGGCTGGGCATGTTGCCTTGGCGGAAAGCATTGCGGCATGGGCACACGGCCGGCTGATGCCTGGTGCCAACGCACTGAAGAGTCTCCACGACGCCTTGCTCATGCAAGATATCGCCACCGCTCTTAACGTAAGGGCGGCGAAGGCGTGACTTGCATCGTGATATCCGCGCTGTTGGAGGTACTTTCGCAATTACCTTCATTTGGGAAGTCGGATGTAAACGGCAGATAAGTCAGTGCAATTACACAGAGCTGCTGACTGCAGTTGCGATATACCAACTTGGGCCATGCCTCCCATGGTATGACCTGGTTGGTTGTGATAAGCCAGGCCGGGCAGCCTTTAGAATCAAGGGCTCGTGCCTGTCGACCAAACAACAACCAACCGTCGAAAATGGGTGGTACATACACAAGACGCGGGGCCCGAATTACCCCCAAGCCCCACCCCCTCGGGAGGACCCGTTAAATTCAGGTGGAATCCACGATCAGGCAATGAGGGCATAGGCAGGGCCCGGGGCGTGTGTCGGTTGGGTGATCAGACCTCGGATTTGTTTCCGACCCCAGCTTAGGAAAATTTTCCTGAGCTGCTCGATCAAGGTGGAAAATCTTCCCTCTTGATCTTCGGTCGACTGACTCTTGCGGTCGCCGCCGTGACGACCATCAAGCTCCAGCTCGATAGCTTCGCCTCACGTCAGAAAGTCCGGAAAATTTTCCGGAGTTACCCCAAGGTCAAACCCGTGACATCACTTCGCCAGTCGTGCCCATGCCTAAGGCTGAGCACAACTGAGGGCACGACTGAGGAAAAAGGTTCTTCCTGACGTGCCGCTCATGTCGGCTCAAGTTTGACCTGGTGAGCGACACTGCCTCCGTTTAAAACGCGGCAAGTCGAGCTGCTGCCGAAGTCGCGCTTGAAACGCGGAAGTGAGTGCGAACCATCCTCGGTTTGAAACAGTAGATGGTCTGTTGATCCTGCTCGGGTTTGCGCCATCTCCAACCACCAATGGTGGTCGGATAACCGCACTCACTCTGAGTGCCTGCCAGACTGCTTATTCAGTTTCCCCACTGGTAACTAGCAGTCCTGCGGTTTTGCCCCCGGCAGCTGTCAACCTTGTCAACTTACTTGACAAGGTTGACAAGGATTTCGAGCCTCTGTTCGGGGGGGCAACTGACGAAGCCTCTACGCACACCGCGCTTAGCGTTTGCGGGGGCTGTACAGAAAATCGGCTATGCGTTGCACGTCACCGACAGCTCAAAATTCAGGATTTTTTTGTCAACCTGTCAACTAACTTTTAGACGCTGCCGCTAACACGATCACGCGAGTCTTCGCACCCGTCCCTCGATCAAATTGCCAGGGTCCCCGGCGTGTTTCTGGTGTGAGTGGGTCGTGTGTAGTGTGACTCGGCGTAATTGCATCGCCGTTGATCGTCCAAGCCCATTGCCGCTGACATAGTCGTCAAGGTTTCCGGGAGGTAAGTGCAAGTTTGGAGGGCTTTTTGTAGCTGCATTGGAGTGGCAACCCATCTGCCAAGCACAATGTAATTCAGCATCTGGTACACCCCAGGTGGTTCACCTTCGGACGCCACATCTTATGCACGAGTATCACGAGGCTGGTGTTTCCGGGTCCTGTCCGCCTCCTTCAGTAGTGACAGCGGTGCCCGGTTGCTAACACGGAATAGGGGTGCTAGACCGAATGCTGGCGTTCGGCTATGTTGCGCATCAGAAGTTCGCATACACAGTCCATGCATAGGGAAATAAAGATGGATGTCAAAGCCCCGCCCCCGGCACAAACGGCCCCCGTACAAGGAACTGGTAACGTGAGGATCTTCCTACTCGAAGAGGAGATCCGCAAGGTTGGGGAAGGGCTACATTCGGCTGCGGTTTACACGGATGCCCGGGATGCACTCGTCAACGCCATAGCTGAGGTTTGCCACCTCTCAGGGGTACACTCTGGGTCAAATCTAGAACGAGTGCTGGGGAAAGTCGAATCCGGCACCTCTAACCACCGGATAGTCGCTATCCTTCTAATCCGCTGCATGGCAATTGATGGATTGTTACCGATAGACGACGAGCACAATCTCATCATTCGAAAGATCCTTGCGATCATCGAGTCCCATACCCCTGAGCTGATGAAGCATTGCCGAGTAGACAAGCAGCAAAATTTCGAAAAGATCAACATAATTAAAACGCTTCACGGGACAATCTGCGCCCACTATTCGGCCTTGAGCCAGGTCTCCGGATCTTTAAACGAGATAGCTACCCAGAAATCCTCAATTCTCAAGTGTTTGCGGCACAACACCTTTCAAGGCTATCTCCAACCCTTCAACTACGTCCCTATCAAAACGAAGCTTGAGGCCTTGGTGGAAAGTCTGGACGCCGTGGTGAACAGCAGTGGGTCTGACTACAAACTCAATCTGGATGAGTTGGAGCGTACTCTCGATGAGGGGTACACCCTAACCATCACTTCACAATCTTTTTTCACTGAAAAATTTGCACTTCCATTTTTGGAGGCTGTGAAAAAGGCCGTGGAACTTGTCAAGACAACGGCATCCGAGCGCCTCGCATCCGTCATAGAACCAATACGGAAACCACCAAGGGCGGCTGAAAAACGCTACCCGCTGCACCAAGTTGATCGTTTCATAAATATTATCCTTCCACTGGTCAACAAAGGCCCCAGTACTGCAGTAGAGGTGATCGTAGAGATCGACTGTGGCAGCGGATCTAGTGTGATTCTCGAGAACGACCGATTACGCTGTGGTGATGTGCCGCCAGGAAAATTTGCTGTCTGTTTGCGAGCTTATGTAATTGAAGCTTCCACGAAGGTTGAAATGACGGTCGATATTAGTTGGCGCGAACTGTTCGGTACGCAACGCAGCGAGATATTTGACTTAGTGATAGAGGGCCAGAATGAGGCGGTAGACTGGCTCTCATTGGAGTCCCTAGAGCCCTACAGCCTTGAGGTGGCCGAAGGTGATATGTTCGTGGGGCGAAGCGCAAAGGTCAAAGCTATTGCCAACAAACTCTTGAAACACCCGATGACTTCAACGTACGTGACCGGGCAGAAGAGAATCGGGAAAACCTCGCTTGCGAAAGCTGTCGTTAATTACCTTGAGCGTGACCGTCTGGATTTTCATAGCTTGTACCTCGAGTATGGTGAGTATTGCTCGACCTCTCCTCAGGGTACGCTGAAATCGCTCGGTGAAAATATCTACAACTTTTTACTTGAATATATGCCAGCCAGCGATGTTGCTCCTGCCGACTTCAGAGAGTCCATTGCTGACCTGAACCTCACAGCCAAGAAGCTTGAGGTGAGGCACCCCAACAAGAAGTTTGTCATCATTCTTGATGAGTTCGATGAGATACATCCCGAGATGTATCGATCAGGGCCGATCGCAGAGACATTTTTCGCCAACCTGAGGACTCTGGCCGCCAGGAAAAATCTCGCGTTCATATTGGTGGGCGGTGAGAAGATGCCGTTTATCATCGGTGCGCAGGGTGACCAGCTCAATAAGTTCTCTCGCGAAACGCTGGATTATTTCTCCAGAAGCACAGAATGGGCCGAATATCTTGAACTCATTACGAAGCCTGTCGAGGGTCAGCTGAACTGGGACGATGAAGCGATCAACCAGATTTTCACCTTGACCCACGGGCATCCGTATTACACAAAGCTGTTGTGCTCGAAAATTGTCAGCATTGCCATCGCGGAGCGCGACACCGAGATCATCGCATCCGATG
Organism: Pseudomonas sp. Irchel s3a18; assembly: GCF_900187535.1. Lineage (NCBI taxonomy): Bacteria > Pseudomonadati > Pseudomonadota > Gammaproteobacteria > Pseudomonadales > Pseudomonadaceae > Pseudomonas > Pseudomonas sp. Irchel s3a18. The sequence goes on from NZ_FYDV01000019.1 coordinate 11,608, forward strand.
TTATGAGTGGCCTACCAATGCTTCTGGCTGAACTGGATACGAACGCATTTGCGCACTTATGGAAGGACGGGATCAGTTTCGAACGAGAGCACGCCGAAGTGGCCGAACTGAAGCGATTGAGACTTCTGGTAGGCATAGGGCGATCCCTGCGCGAACATAAACGAAGAGAAGAAGACGTCAAGGCCAGGGCGGTGAGCGCACATTTGCTTGAACATGAGATCACACCGCTCATCGCAGATTTTCAGAGACGTGAAATCTTGTATGAGCGAAACGGCGATCTTTATTTTACTGTTCCTCTGTTTGAGAACTGGCTGACAGAGTATGGCCTCAACAAGCTCGTTACGAGCACCCTTGGTGATGAGTTTGAGGAGAGCATCAAGGCGGCGGAGGACAAGGCGCATGTCACTGCCAAAGACATCCAAACGCTAGTGGCCCAATGGCCGATTTATCGTGCGCAGAAGGTTGATGGCGAACAGATCAGAGCTTGGCTTGACCAGGAGACGGACATACTTAACCAGCGTCTGCTCTTTTCAATACTTGAAAATATCAGGTTCATTAATCCTGTAGAAATTGAGGAGTATTTGAAAACCGCACACGCCCGAATAGTGAGGCCAGTAATTGGCGTAACGACGATAACCCGCCGTACAGACCGACGAAGTGATGTATTCATCACCTTCGTCGATGGAGTAGGCAAGAGCGGCCTTCAGTACGCTCGAACTTATGCTAAGACAAATTCGCTGTCCGCTCAAAGGATCATAGAGCCCGCTCTCATTGGCAAGAGGCTTGCTGCGGCGAAGGAAGAGGACCCTCCCAAGGCGATAATCATCGTGGATGATGTCATTGGCAGTGGTGATACCCTATCGGAAGGCTTGGCTGGCCTGCTCGATAATCTCGCGTCTCAGCTGGTCGAGCTAGATATTCCTGTCTTGATTATTTCGTTGATTGGCACAGAGGAGGGGGAGAAGAAGGTCAGAACTACGCTGGACAAGTACGGTGTAAGGCACGACCTTTATCTATGTGAAATTCTATCCCCTTCTTCCTATGCGTTTCCTGCCGAAGGCCATGGCTTTTGGGAGACAGAAGAACAGATGCACAAAGCGAAAACTCTTTGCCTGCAACTGGGTACCAAACTTTACAAACATCCGCTCGGGTTCAAGAATCAGGGTTTGCTTTTGGTGCTTCCCGAGACGTGCCCGAACAATTCTCTGCCAATACTCTACCGAGCGAAGGTGGGCGTCTGGACTCCACTGTTCCCAAGACCCGCGACCTAAGTTTGAGTCTCCCCGGATTTTCTAGGCAGGTCCGAACGTCAGTATTCGTCTGGTGGCGACTGGGGCTGACGGGTTGTTATTGGCCGATTGCCACCGTTCATGAGGGTAGTTCTGGGGCTTGTGCTGCAGGTCGCCACCGATGGAGTTTGAAAGGCATTACACAGTGAGCTTGCAGGTGTCTAGGAAATCCGGGGCGATTCACACCAGTCTGATTCACCGTTGCATCTGCCCTCCAGCTCGTGATTAATGCTGTCATCTAGATGCGGCCTCTGGCGCATTGCCGGTGGTACGAGAAGATTTGGAGGCTTTCATGGTGGAATTTGAGCGCCCCTTCTACGCCGATGCGGGCAGCAGAGTGATGGTAGGGGGCAAGAGTGCCGAACAGATCGAAGCTGATCTCGCCTCTGGGTTGGCAAGGGTGGGAGGATTCTGGCGTAGCCCGAACTACTTCGAGTCGTATCTTCAAGCGGCACAAATGCTGATTGATCAAGGGCAATCTGCAGGCTGCCTTGATGACATTGGCCTGCCGGCCTTCTATTTGCAACGACACGCAGCAGAGCTTTTACTGAAGTCTGTTTTGGGGTGGATCCTTGACATTCAGGACTTCAGGAATCAACTGAAGGACCTGGCCTACAAAACAGACATAGAACAGCGCAGTGCGGAGCTGTTCGGGCATGACCTTCCCACCCTCCTGAGCCGAGTCCAAAGTAGGGTAAAGGATCTCGATCTGCCACCACCGCCGCCAGAGCTTGATGCGCTAATTAGAAAGCTTGATGCTCTCGAGCCGACCGATACTTGGGCGCGTTACAGCACATCGCGCAAGGGGAAAAAAGGTTCCCCCACAATCGCGCACCAAAAAGAAGAGAGCGTGATACCGCTCGTGGAACTGCAAGCCGGTCTCGTGTGTGTGGCCGACCTGATTGCATCCCGTGAGCTATGCGACTCTTCTTACGAGGATGAACTGTACAGCGAGTGGAACCGTCTTGACCACATTCTTGAGGCTCTAGTGAATGATTGAGTTACTGAAGATTGCTCATGCTTTCCGCGCATCGCTCGAAGCACAAAGGGATTTGGGATTACTGCCACAGCACATGTCTAACTTCCCCCGTGCTTGCTGTGGCGTTACTTCCGAACTGTTAGGGCACTACCTGAACAGCAAGCCGAGTGGGTCTGAAGCAGAAAGCGTGAGCGCGCTTCGGGATGGCACACCTCACATCTGGCTAGTCGTGGACTCGCTGGTTGTCGACCTGACTGCGGATCAGTTCCCCGGCCGTCCAGCTGTGTATGTGGGGCCTTGGGATGACTGGTACCGGAGTTGGGAAGTGGACTTGCGCGGCAAGGCTCAACATTGCACCACCCCAACTTCGTATGACGAACAGGCTGTGCTGGCAAGAATCATTGAGCAGACAGGACTGCCGTCATTCGATTAAAGGCCCTGGTTGGGGGATTGGGAAGCCAGATAAAGAATGTCGTCTACCCGGCATATCTCGTGGGGGCGGATCGCTTCCGAGGCTGTTTTTGCCGTTGTGTATTCTCCCTTGGGATAGATACAGGAAACGGCTGCAAAACTTCCGTTACTGGCCTACGCGGGTGAAGGTGTGGCCACGGCGGACGGGGGATCCAGCGCGGGTACCTCGGCACTGTCCTGCGGGGCGCCCTGAAGGGGCTCCTCCAAGTCATAAGCAGCCATGTCCAGATAGCGTTTTACCCAACCCCTCTCATAGGCCGCACTGTGAATGCCGTCCAAAACCAACCAGAAAATGAACAGCGCCGTGATACCCAGCATCACGACTACTGAGCCCTTACCCCACGTAAAAAATGTTGTGGCTTTGATAACCTCAGTGCAAAGGGCGATCATAAAGGCGATGACAGAGGCAAAGCCCAGATTCTGCGACAGCGCTGGTTTCGCTGGTTTTCCGGTCAGATCTGCATAGGCCGAAAACTCCCGGAGCTTCGCGGCGGTGTAGCCCGCATCGCGCACCGCCTCCAGAAAAAAGGCATAGCAAAGGGTGTTTTCTTGTCCCAGAGAGGAATGACGGTCGATAGCATGTTCGGCGAACTGCCGCGGATAAACGATGCTAAGCGCTTTGAGGCGGGTGAGGTAGAGCGCGAGTGTCCATGGAAAGAGGGCTATGTACGCGTAGGGAATCAGCGTCGGATTTTTGATGCCAAAAATCGCGAACACAGTGAGCGGTATCGTTGACACCACAGCCATCCACATCGGCCATAACTTGCGAGCATTTTCGCGCTTGAACAATAGTTTGTTAGGTTGTTTGCGACTGCGTTTGTAGAGGACCTTGAGGTCTGCCCATTCCATGAGTTTCATGATCAATCCGTGTCTTCAGGGTCGAGAGCGAAGCGATGGTTCGCCGCTCATGCTATGTGAAAGGAACCACGTTTGCAGCCGGCCATCCGGGCCAACGATACGCTGCTCAGTGATTGTTGCAGCTAGCCCACCAACGTTGTGCGCAAGCTGTTGGGGCGCGTCCTCTCCCCACGCCAGCACCACACGAATGCGCTGCTGCTGATGGGGCGTCAGTCGAGCCACTGGACGGTATAGATAGGCGCTTTTAAATCCTCTCGTATGGTTGTTTCTTGAAAGGCCTTGCAGGTCTTGTTCTGTAAGGGCTACAGAGGATTACCAGAATCTCCGGATCTAACACCGGTCAACCTGAGCAGTGACCGAATTGAACCCGTATCTAACGGTGCCCGGAGATACCTTCGGGTTACCTTGGCGCCTCAGGGTGCGAAGCGGTCATCATCCAACGTCCGTTATTGGCCGCTTTCTGCCCGTCGCGAAGGGCGGCACCCGCCCCACTCCGAACACGCCTTCAGAGCGTCATTTCAGCGTCCTCGGGAAGGACCATGCCCATCATTTCCATGATTAGCATTTTGTTCAGGTAGTAGACGATCTTCTCAGCTGGTATGAAGCTTAAAAGGCCTTTGGTGTTGCTTGCGAGTGTGACCATTCCGCCGAACTTCCACTCACCGTCCTTCTCAGCTATGACCATGGAACCGCTCATGCCACGAAACTCAGCGGGACGCTCACTCACGATTCGCACGGTAGTAAGTCCAGGAAGCGCCGGTTCGGTTAGCAGGCCACTCACGCACCACAGCACTGCCGTGAGCGATTTCTCATCGTATTCGTATCCTCGGCCTTCATCTGGATAGCCGTAAATGTGAAAAGCATCGATATCCTCAATCTGTTCAGTTGGGATGCAGTCTGTCGCACGCACACATGAGAGTCCTGCGGCGAACAAGGCTTCGTGCTGAGATTTCACAATCCGCATGATGACAAGGTCGGAGTCCGGGTCGGGATCAGACTCATCCCGAAAGACAGCACGTCGGTCGAAAATGATTGAGATAGGTGCGTTTCGAAGCCGAATCCGCAAGCCCTCATGTGTCGCTCGTTGGCTGTTCAGCACATGCTGGGCTGAGACAACAAACAGGTCCCCCTCGTGCTCCAGCACGAAAGCTGTGCCTACCCCATGGTGAGAAATGTACTCGTCCTTGTTCTCATTGCTGAGTATCACTGGATGAATCTGACCTTCCAACAGATCACAAAACTCTGCCAGTGAGATGAAATCCTGCGGCTGTTGCATGCTGAACCTCGTACGTTGGGCCAGCATTATGGCTACTCCAAGGCTCCAGCACGAGCCTGCTCACTACTGTGCTTCATGGCCGGTCTGAGGTGGCGAGGATTGCTCACGACTTCTTCTCCTTGGGGTTCAGCCAATCAAGGACCTGCAGGCATATAGCAGGATCGCCGAGGTCGGCGATCAAGGTATCCTCGGCTTTCTCGCTCGGTCCGGCCTTCACCCATGCGAGCGATGAGTGATTGTCGGGAAGAAGCTGCTCGATAGCTGACCTAGAAGACTCGTCAGGTTCCACAGCAGGCCAAAGCATTAAGAGGAGAAGAGCTCGCCGCTTAGCGTTCGCCGATATTCCGCGCGCAAGCTCAAGGCGCTCATGAAGATCCATTCGACATGCTGCGATGAGGGTCAACATGGCGGCGATTGATGGCTCGCGCTTTGCCAGGAGATCTGCGGTGATCTGGCTAATTATTGCAGAGTCCAGTATATGTACCTCCGTCAACATCGCGCGGGCTGCCGCGCGCCTGACGCGAATGCGACCCGGCGTAACAGCGAGCTCTAAAAGCCGTTCTTGGAACGTGCGTCCGCCCTGCACAGCGATGATCCTGAACAAGCCAGCCCGGACCAGCCAGTCAGAGGTCCCAAGCGCGATCTCCTGTAGTTTTTCAAGGATTTCCGCATCAAGTGGCGCAAGACCGGCGATCGCATCGACTGCCGAGCGCGCGATCGGGAATTTGTCCTCTTCGCCATAGAACCGTGATGATGAAGACCATTGGTCGTGTGCTAGGCGCAGCAGCACTGGAAGATGGTTCAGATGAGGCTTGGTCCCTAGCAGGCGGACCAAGGCCTTCCTCACCGGGCTTCCCTGGGCGTGTGCCAAAGCGAGTAAATCCGCCGGTAGGGGCGCCGTGATGCAGGCTCCGACTTCAAGGAGCGCCTTCGCCACGACATGGGAGTATCTATGGTCCAGCGCCCCGGCGACAACATCCTCCATCCCCAGTGCAATGGCGGCGTCAATTGCTTCGACGCATGATTCATTGTCGTCGCTATGCGCGAGGGTCCACTCTATGTCCGCGCGCGCAGAGCCTGGAAGGTCGAGGTGTCGACGAATGCACAACGCACGCACGCTCGGGCTTGATCGGACCGGTTTTGCCAGCAGGGCGAGTGCGGCCGAAGATAAAGGCTGCGGTTCTTCTTCCACGCTCTTCTGGGCTGCTCTGCACAGCTCCCGAAGCGCCGGATCGAGGCAACTCAGAGCAATTGTAGCGGCTGCTTCATGCTTGTCGCCGTCGCCCTTCCGCCGGTCCTGAAGATGTGCGAGGTCGATCATGAGTTCGACAATCCGCTCATCCTTTCCAACCTGACGAAGCTCATCGGCAATCGTCGGCAGCGAATCAGGCGTCTTTTCAATGACGCACGCCAGTGCGGCATGCCGCACCGCGCTTAGCGAAGACCCCTCACGGATGCGGGAAAGAAGCCGCTCCCGATACTGCTCGTCCCAATGCGGCATCACGATTAACCATAGGGCTTCCTCTTCGTCGCTACCGAAGGCGGCGGCGAAGGCGCCAGCGACTTCGTCGTCAGACGGCGGCTCGGTATCTGCTCCTCTCACGAGAGACCGCATCCAATAGGGGAGGAGCGGCGCGGCGTGTCGGTGCTGCGCGAGGCTGCGCCACCCTTTCACCTTACGCATACGATCGGCATAGGCTTGTAGAAATTCCCCCGCCGTATAACCATCATCATTGTCGGAGAGATATTCGGCATAATCGCTGTTATAAACCCCATTGATGATGGCGAGGTGGGTCGCGCGCGTCTGCGCCTGCTCGTCCGTTGTAGGCGTGAGTACTTCGATCGCTGCATCCACGATAGGCTCGAAGCCGTCAAGATCGCGCAAGGCGCCGGCAGCGATAACATCGGAGGCGTGGGTGACCCCATGGCGGACGATGGCCGCTGCTGTTTCGAGATAGGCTGAGGTCAGGTCGGGCGCCAAGCGATTGAGGTCGTCGACAAAAGACAAACTGTAGTGGTCGCTATCATCTGGCAGCATCTCCCGGATGTAGCGCCCGGCGATCACAGCAATCGTTCGATCCGCGCGCAGGCGGTCATACCAGGCATCGGGATGTTCAGGACGTTCCCAGAAATGCATGCCACCAAAGCTCTGATCCGGTCGGTGTCGGTGTAGAAGGTAGCGAACAAACTCGGCAGCGTTGGACGCAGGTGAACCCGCCGCAGCTGCAAGGCTTGCATATTCGCTCAATTTGACAGAAGGGTCGATGAGGCGATCAGATAGCCAGGCGTCGATCTTAGCTGCCGCTTTAGGCCGCGGAATGAGCCTCAGCTCTGGGATACGCTGGGCAGCAGCGACGATGCGCGCGGCGATCCCTGCTTCCCAATCTTCCCCTGGTCCATCTGGATCGGTCAGTACGTCGAGGAGCGTACGAAGCGCGAGGGTTACGGGAATTGGATGGCGCTTGAGCGCCCCCTCTACACCGGCTTCGACACGGGGATGATAATAACTCACATCCCCTGCGCCCGAACGCAGGTTGCGTGCAGCGACGAAACAATCCACTAAAGGCATAACGCCTTTTTCGAAGGCGGGCAGAGATTCGGCAAGATCAAGCTCCAAGCTGCGAAGCATCCGGAGCGACAGACGATCGCTTGCCTTCAGGAACCCCCAGATGACGGCTGCGGCTCGAACATCTTCCCGCTCCTCAATTTGTTGGATGACTGTCAATTCAATCGACTGCTCATGAGCTTTGGTGATCGCGTCGCCTATGAAAGCACGCTCTCCATATTTCTGTGGACGGCCCATGGTGCGCAGCGCATCGAAAAATTTTTCGATTTCAAGCGGGGTTGCCAACATATCGAGTACCTGCGGCTCTGCTCCGGTCGCCAGTAGGCGCACGTCCCGCGGCAAAGTATCGATTCTAGTGCGATAGAGCCGCTGTCGCTCAGGCTTGCCGTAATGTTCCGCCTCGAGCGGAACCACCCACGGATCAACCGACTTCAGCGCGCCTGACGACATGGCCACGTCCCGCCGGCTCGTGGCGATGATCATGCTATCGGCGCGTGCTCGTCCCAGCCATTGGGCAAGTTCGTCGTTCCAGGGTCGGCTGGCAGGATCGAAATCGTAGCGGCCCCACGGGTCCTCGATGTCATAGAGAACAGGCGGAGGCGTCAGGTCATCGCGCAGCTGCTGCGGACCATGGCGGATTGGAACGCGCGTCAACCCTGGGTTCTCGCGGCGAAGTTCTTCGTAAAGTTTGCTTGTCGCGAGCGTCTTTCCAGTTCCGGATTGGCCAACGATGATAGCGGCGTATTTGGGGCTTCCCATCGCGTCGCGCAGATCTTGCCAGTTTCGGGGTTGGACATAATCGTCGAGTTGCGGCGAACTCGCGAGGTAGCCGTCGTGGTTGCGGATCACCTGCGCGAGGTCCTCCCGGCGCCAGCGTCCCTCGCCCGCGCGCCGAACGCGCAGCCGCGCCTCGTCGCGGAGCGTGCGGAGGCACTCGATCCAGCGCGAGTTCGGGATTCCAAACCGTTCGATCAGGAGTCGTTTGATTTCCTGGATTAAGTGCTCTTCGTCCAAATTGCCGATGACGGCGACGCGACCCGCCGCTCCTGCCGGTAGCTCCTTCACCATCGAGGCAGGCATTCCGCTGCTCTTAGGCCAACTTCCGGGGCGCTTCACTGCTAGCCCTCTCGTTTTTCCGTTTAGAGCCGCGCTGGTTACTAAAAGGTATCGGATAGTAGGGGAGGCCAACCGCCGCGCTGCCGACAATCGGGTTGCGCTTCCATGTTTCAGGACACGACTGATGCCGTTGACGGTCCAGGCGTCGCCGCCGCGGAGCTTTGCCTGCACGACAAGCGTGTAGCCATCCAGACCAACTCGTGTCGCTATGCACCCGGGTTCGTCGTCTGCCAGTTGCGCTTCGAGATCCTCCTCGCTACTGGGCTCAAGTTCGACCATCTGAGTCAGGCCAGAGCCAAGCATTACATCGAGGGCCAACCAGATGGAGATGTCGACTTGATAGTCGTAGCCAGCGAGAGAATGGGCGCCTGAGCCTGCTTCCTCCCCGGTGTCACGGTCAGCTGAGAACATCGGCTCCTCATCCTCGTCCATATCATTCCACTCCGAATTGCGCGCCTGCGTTTCTACAACGGTAGGCATATCCTACTTGAATTCACATAAGCCCCCGCACAGGGCGCAAGCCAGCTGCCAGGTTCTATTGTCGATACCCGCATAAGCCCCACTTTCTTATAGCCGCCTTCAACTCATCGGAGACACCTGCGAGCGTCTGCAATTCGCCGATTGCTGTAGGTCATGATGTACCGTTTGGTCGCGTGCAGCAGAAACTTGGTTTGCAACCATAGGCAGTTTTAAATCCTCACCTATGGTTGTTTTCTGAAAGACCTTGCAGGCCTTGTTCTGTAAGGCCTCCAGAGGGTCACCGGAATCTCAGGATCTAACACCGGTCAACCTGAGCCGTGACCAAATTGAACCCGTGTCTAACGGCCTGACCGGAAGTCGTTCAGTCTGTCCACCTCTAGAAATGAGTGCAGGCGTATGTTTCTCGAGAGACCGAACGTGATATGACGGTTGTTTTCGCCATCGTGGGTGAGCCAATCTGTGATGCACCAACCTAGGCCATCTCCTCATCGACATGGCTGGATTGAGTAGTTGCGATTAGTAGGGCCGCAAACCCCATAGAATCAAGGACTCGTAGTAGTCGACGAAACAACAACCAACCTCCGAAAATGGGTCATATGTAGCGAACGAGCGGGGCCCGAATTACCCCCAAGCCCCACGCCCTCAAGAGGACCCTCTGAAATTTCCCAGCGTGCCAGCGCTCTCCCTATCGCAATTGTCCGTCATCCAATGTGTGACTGATTTAAACAAAAACGGGGGGGGGCAGTGGGAGCAGCCAATGTTTCCGGGGCGTTTGGCGGGGGGACTTGTATCCCAGTATGTTTTTTTGGGGGGGGGGGGCAGATGCAGCCAGATCGCAGGGTAGATCGACAGAGAGGTCAGTTGATCAGTTAGACCAAATCGTCACACTGATAGCAAAATGCTGCACAGTCGGTGTCCGCACTTGTCGAAGCGATGCTGTTTTTTGGCTCTGCCAATCCCCGACAGACGTAGTGGCGGGGGTGTTATGATGGATGCCCCTTGTAGTTAGTCAAGGCGAAGTGACGGTAGCTCACTTTGGGTCGGACGGTTTAAACGTGGGCCATAGTCATAATTGAACCGAGCCTGCGTCAGCTTAGGTGCGTGATCTGCTGGCGATAGACAACTCTACCTCTGGCAGGCGCGAGAGCTAACCGACTGAAGACCACAGCCCGCTTTGCTTTCAGGTGAATCCATGGTTAACCAAGGAGTTAACCTGGTTAACTGCGTGGTTCTGCACCAGAACCAATACAATTTCGGCATCGATATGGGCTTTGGCGCCGAAATTGTATTGGTTGTCCTTCATGGTCTGGTGCATTTCCGGGGCGCGCTCACCGACTTTGTTCTTGGTCGAATTGGGTGTATTGATTCGCGTGGCATCGAAGTTGGAGCCTTGGAGCAAGGACATACCTCGATCGCCCAGATAACCATTGAGCACAGCCAGGATTCCGGTTGCCAGTGCGTGTTTCTCCTGCAAACGACGGTAGTTGAGGATGGTAGTTTCGTCAGGAGTGCGCACTAGGCTCAGTCCGGAAAACTGGTGCAGGATCGTCGTCTCGTAAAGCGTCTCCTCCATCGTTGGGTCGTGCCAGAACACTCGTGCGCAGCTAGGCTATGTCGGCTGTTCGGCGTAGCAGTGCCTGGGTATCGGACCAGCCGAGGCAGCCGTCGGTGATCGATACCCCGTAGCGCAACTGCGCCGAAAGCTCCTGACTACCCGGATTCAAGTGGCTCTCAAGCATGAGACCAAACAGGTCACGGTTGCCCGCTTGGCGCTGCCTTATGACTTCCTCCAATATCTCCGGTTGCCGAGCGAAGTCCTTGCCACTGTTGGCGTGACTGCAGTCCACCAGCAGGCGGGGAGCGATGCCTGCCTTCAGAAGCTGGCGGCGCGCCTCGGCAACATCGTCGGCATGGTGGTTGGGGCCATTGCGACCTCCGCGCAACACTAGGTGGCAATCTGGGTTGCCTAGGCTTTTGATGACCGCCGGCTGGCCATACAGGTCCATACCGAAATACCGGTGAGGATGCGTGGCGCTGGATATGGCATCACACGCGATTCCAAGGCCCCCATCTGTGCCGTTCTTGAAGCCCGCTGGCATTGGTAAGCTACTTACCAGTTCGCGGTGGATCTGTGATTCGCAGGTTCTGGCGCCGATTGCTACCCAGCTCAGCAGATCGGTGAAGTACTGTGCCGCCATAGGTTGCAGCAATTCGCAGGCCAACGGCAAGCCGAGGTCGGCTAGCTCGAGCATGAGCGACCTGGACAGGGCAAGGCCTGCCAGCATGTCGTCGCTGCCATCAAGCGCGGGATCGTACATCAGGCCCTTCCAGCCGATCGTGGTGCGTGGTTTTTCCACATAGGCGCGCATGACGATCAGCAGCCGGTCCTGCAGCTCCACGGCCAAATCAGCCAGGCGGCTGCCATACTCGATCGCCGACTGTCCATGATGCAACGAGCAAGGGCCGACGATAACAAGCAAGCGCGGGTCGTTGCCTTGGATGACGTCTCGGACTTGTTGGCGCTGTTGCCTGATCTGGTCTTCCAGGTGATCGGGTAATGGCAGAGAGGTCCTGAGTGACAGAGGGCTGGGTAAGCGAAGGTCGTCGGGCTCCGCGCCCGGCACGCAAGTGAAGGGCTGGTGTATATCCGAACGCAAGGTGGCGATGGTATTCATGTAGGCATCCTGGTGCTGCTCAAAGGGCACGCTGCACAGCGCTGTAGTGGTCTCGAACATGCTCCTGGCCGGATGCAGCGCGCAGGCATAGCCTGAGCGCGCTTCCATGCAGTCTGGAAGGCGTCTCGAGAGGGTAGTGCGAGAGTGGCGAAAAGCAGGCTAGTCAGGTGGGGCAACAAACATCATGACCTCCTTGGATCAGCTTCCATTCCGAACTGAGGTGTCAGGTGCATGGCTCGTTGGAGAGGCCATGGAGAGGTCCCGTCCGGGGACGGGACCTTTGTTACAGCAGGGTCAGTCGACTACGTTCTCCCTGGTGAGTCGCTCGGCAAAGGCTGCGATGCTCTGCGTGCCGAGGTCTTCGCCTGAGCGCGCGCGGACGGTGACCGTGGCATTCTCTTTCTCGCGATCGCCGATCACCAGCAGATAGGGTACGCGCTGCAAGGTGCTTTCGCGGATCTTGTAGCCAATTTTCTCGTTGCGCAGGTCGGCCTCGACGCGCAGCCCCATGCCCCGCAGCTGCTCACGCACCTGCTCGGCATAAGCGTTCTGCGCGTCTGTCACGGTAAGAACCATGGCCTGCACCGGAGCCAGCCACGTCGGGAAAACCCCGGCATGATGCTCGATTAGGATGCCGATGAACCGCTCCATGGAGCCGACGATGGCACGGTGCAGCATAACCGGCCGCTGCCGTTGGGAGTGCTCGTCCACGTACTCGGCACCGAGGCGATCGGGCATGTGGTAGTCCACCTGGATGGTGCCCACCTGCCATTCGCGGCCAATGGCGTCACGCAGGTGATATTCGATCTTCGGGCTGTAGAACGCGCCCTCGCCGGGCAGCTCCTCCCAGCTCACGCCGCAGGCGGACAAGGCCGAGCGTAGTTGGTTCTCCGCCTTGTCCCATACATCGTCGCTACCCAGGCGCTTGCCTGGCTCGGGGCGCAGGGCGATCTTTACCACCACATCCTCGAAGCCGAAGGCTTTGTAGACCTTTTGCGCTTGGTGATGGAACGTCTGGATTTCCGCTTCGATCTGCTGCTCGGTGCAGAAGATGTGACCGTCGTCCTGGGTGAATGCGCGGACGCGCATGATGCCATGCAGGGCACCCGACGGTTCGTTACGATGGCAGCCACCAAACTCGCCGTAGCGGATCGGCAGTTCCCGGTAACTGCGCAGGCCGAACTTAAAGATCTGGATGTGACCAGGGCAGTTCATCGGCTTGAGTGCGTACTGGCGGTTCTCCGACTCGGTGACGAACATGTTCTCCTTGTAGTTGTCCCAGTGCCCGGAGCGGCGCCATAGGGAGCTGTCCACCACCTGTGGCGAACGCACCTCCTGGTAGCCGTTGTCGCGATACACCTTGCGCATGTATTGCTCGACTGTCTGCCAGATCGACCAGCCCTTGGGATGCCAGAACACCATGCCCGGGGCCTCTTCCTGCTGATGGAATAGATTGAGTTGCTTGGCCAACTTGCGATGGTCGCGCTTCTCGGCCTCTTCCAGCTGCGAGAGGTAGGTTTTCAGCTGTTTTTCGTTCAGCCAGGCCGTGCCGTAGATGCGACTGAGCATGGCGTTGCTGGAGTCACCCCGCCAGTAGGCTCCTGCCACCTTCATGAGCTTGAATGCACCGAGTCTGCCTGTGTCGGGCACATGGGGGCCACGGCACAAGTCGGTAAACTCGCCCTGGCTGTACAGCGAGAGGGTTTCGCTGGCTGGAATGTCTTCGATGATGCGGACCTTATACGACTCGCCCAAGGCGTGGAAGAAGTCGATCGCTAGGTCTCGCGAAAGGGTGCGGCGTTCGATCGGCAGGTTGCTGTCGACGATACGCTTCATTTCCGCTTCGATCAGTGGAAGATCATCGAGAGTGAAGGGGCGCTCGGTGACGAAGTCATAGTAGAAGCCATTGTCGATGACCGGGCCAATGGTGACCTGGGTACCGGGATAGAGGCGTTGCACGGCCTGGGCGAGCAAGTGCGCCGTGGAATGACGCACGATCTCCAGAGCCTCCTGGCTCTTGCTTGTCACGACTTCAACAGTGGCATCGGTTGTCAACTCGAAGGAGGCATCGACCAGACGACCGTCGACCTTGCCCGCGAGTGTGGCAGCAGCCAGACCGATTCCGATGGATTGTGCCAGTTGATGAACGGTGAGCGGCTCCGGGAATTCCCTGCGACTGCCATCCGGTAGAGCAATAGAGACCATAATTTTGCTTGTGCTCGTGTAGTTTGACTTAGGCGCCTGGGCGCCGATATGGGGGCCTCGCGCTATCCTGCACGAAGCATTTTTACGTTATCACGTGGGATAAAACCAAGAGTCGTTTTCTAGATACGGTTTCATCTTGTTGTTGGTCTCAAGCCATTCCCGGTAGGGATCGCTGGCCTTGACGATGCCGCTGCCAGCAAATATATGAACATGCTCCGGTGTAACCTTGGCGGTCCTGATCGCCAAGGCGAAGTTGCATTGGTCCGAGAGCGTTAGGTAGCCCAGGCCACCGGTAAAGAATTCTCGATTGATGAATTCGAAACGACGAATCCGTTCGCCGCTCAGAGCCAGCGGCTTGCCCCAGATGGTGGCGGGCGGGTAGACCGCAGCAAGCGCGTCGAACACATTCGCACCCGGTGTTAGCTCGCCTTCGATCATGCTCTTGAGGTGTTGCACGTAACCGAGGTCGATGACACTCTTCGACTCGCGCAGCTTCAGCGAGCCTGGCTGGCAGACGCCCTGTAGCTGTTCGAGGAACAGCTGGGCGGCGGTTTCGTGCTCCTCCAACTCTTTGCTGTCCGACAGCAACTCTTGGCGATAACGGTCACGCTTGTAGGCCTCGCTGGAGCCTTTACGGGTACCTGCCAATGGCTCGACGATGACCCTGGTGCCAACGGTGCGTATTAGCGTTTCCGGCGAAATACCGATCCATGCGGGGCCGTCGTCCCAGCGAAACAGGTATTCGTAATGATGATTGGGGCGCGGCGCCACTTGCTGGAGCAGTTGCACTGGGTCGACCGCGGCAGCCATCTGCAGCTTGACCTCCCGGCCAATCACTACCTTGTCCGCTTCGCTGACCTCCATTTCCTTGAGCAGATCGAGCAGGTTGTCCACATAGTCCGAACACTGAGGTATCAGTTCACAGCCTTGGACCGCTGGAAGTGAAATAGGACCCTGCGGTGTCAGACGCGCCAGGCAGCGCTCGACACCCTCGCGCAAAGCGTCGTCGAACGTTCCGTAGGTGAGTCGGCCTTGCTCGATCCATAGAAAGAGGTTTGGCAGGGTCATCACCAAGGGCTCTTCCAGTTGCTCAGGATGGGTCGCGCAGCGCCAGCCACCTAGCAAGGGCGTATCGTTGCCCATCGCAGCGAGCGCCGGCGAGGTGCCTCGTAGCGACTTCCAGAAGCGCGCGACGGATTGGAACAGCTGTTCATGGAAAGGCAGGTCGGGATCGAGGTGGAGGGTCTCGCTCAGCAGCACCGTGTCCTGGTCCTGCCAATTGATCCGCAGAGTCTGCAGGTCACGACGCACCCGTAAGCTGTACCGGCTGCCGAGGCCGACCAGCGAGCGGTCCCTGCCTTCGGTATGCTCGCTGAATACGCAGCAGAACTGACTGGCCAGGGCCGGGAAGGTGCTGCTCAGTTCCGCCAGCAGGGCGTTGCCGGTTTCCTGCACGCAAAGAGTAGGGGGGGGCGAAAACTCGAAGTGGCTGATCATGCGCGAGTTGGCTCCTTGAGTATCTGGGCCAGATGGCTGCAAAGCTGTAGGCTTTTTTCGAAATTCGTGGGTTCAGGCAATACCGGATGGCCAGGCGAACCGGCGCTGCACTGCCAGCGATGCACCAAGCCCTGTGGGAGTTTGCCCATGCCCGCCATTGCCCGCAGGCTCTGTGAATTGTTGCGCGAGTCGAACAACCAGAGGCAGCCTTCTTGGTCCGGTGGCACGTCAGAGAGCAGTATCGACTTGCCGGGTTCTCGGGTTGGGTTGACGATGGCAAGCAGGTTCGTCACTTCGTCCGCGGTCAGGCCGTGAACCTCAAGCGCTACGGGGTTGGTTAGCGGGGCGGCTGACCAGGCTCCTTGTTGCTGGCGCAAGCTGTCGGCGCCGAGCCACATCACCGCCCTTTCGATATCAATTGGACCTGATTGCAGTGTCGCCGGATGCGTGGACCAATCGCACGCCAGGTAGGTGTCTGGCAGGCTTAGGATGCTTTCGACCTGCGCTGTCGTCGAATGCAGGATTGTCACGATCGGGCGCTTGAGCATCCAGTGCAGATAGCGACGCAGGCGTTGGCAGGCAGCGGCAACAGCATGGCCGTCCAGGGGCAGATGAATCGGCAACTCGATCCATTGGACGAAGCAATGTCCGGCCAAGGCCATGCTCAATTGGTGTCTGAGCGCAGCCACTGCGGTTTGCCGGTATGACGTGCCGAGCACGGGCGGGATCGCGTGTACGCGTTTGCCGCTCGCACGTGGGTGTGTGGCTAGAGGCGAAATATCGATGTCCATGTGGCAATCCGTCTCGCAATGATTTTTCATACGGGCGCTCAGCCAAACGTGGCGCCACCATCCATGACAAGGTTCTGAAGGGTGATGTGGTTGGCATCGCTCGATAGTAGGAACGTGACACCGGCCGCGATATCCCGGGGTTCGGCGATCTTGCCCAGTGGAATGCCAGTGCGATGCAGGTTTAGATCGCCGCGGATCATGCGTTCATCCAGACCTTCGTCTTCGCCAGCCAACTGGTACAGCATCGGCGTGCGCGTGGAGCCTGGTGATATCACGTTGCAGCGCACGCCATACTTGCCGAGTTCGAGGCCCATGCAACGGGTCAGCATGGCGGCCGCAGCCTTCGACGCGCAGTAGCCACTCAGGTTGACCCGCGGCGTTGTAGCGGCATTGGAGGCGAGGGTCACGATCGAGCCTCGGCGCCTGAGGATCATGCGCCTGACTACGTGCTGGGACACGTGGAAGGTGCCATGCACATTGATTTCGAACAGTTGCAGCCAAGCCTCGTGGGAAAACTGGTCGAACGGTGCCGACTCCAGCGTGCCCGCGGCATTGACCAGGCCCTCGATAGGGTATTGCTCGTCGATGCGATCAATGAGCGCGCCGACCTGCTGACTGTCGGTAATGTCGATAGTGTGCAGTTTTAGATTGTCCGAGGACAGTTGGAGGGCGAGTTGGGCTAGGCCGGCATTGTTGCGATCGAGGGCCAGGACGGTCGCCCCTTCCTCGAGCAGGCGTTCGACCACTGCGGCGCCGATGCCTTGGGCCGCGCCCGTGACGAGGATGGCTTGGCCAGCGAAGCGTTTCATGCAGGCTCCTTGCCGGACTCGGCCAGTTGGCGCTGCTCGATCAGTTGTACCCAAGCCTTAATGCTGCGCCGCTCCAATAGCTCCAGGAAAGTCACCGGCAGGCCGGCCTGCTGCCATTGCTCGAAAAGTACCAGCAGGCGAATCGAGTCCAGGCCCAGCTCGACCGGGTCGTCCACCTGCGCAACACGCTCGACAGGCAGTTCGAGGCATTGGGCGATGTCCTCCAGCAGGCTGGTCGCGCTATGTTGCTGGGGCGAGCCGAGTCCATCGAGCAGTTGCTGGGTCGACAGGACCACGCTCGAGCAATGGGCCATGTGTTCTAAGGCCAGTTGGTGGCGTTCAAGGGAGAAATCGCCCAGGGCGTCGGCCACCACGAACGGCTGGATGTCTGACATGAATGCGTCGGTGGCGGTCACCAGGCAACCGATGTGAGCGTAGACGCCGCAGATTATCAGTTGGTCGCGACCGGCCGAGCGCAGGCGCTCGAGCAGATCGGACCGGGCGAAGGCACTGTAGCGGTGCTTGACCAGCATTACGTCGCACTGCGGATCAGGTGTCAGCCCTGCCACGATGCACGGACTCTGACCATCCTCCAAGAGCCCGGGGCCCCAGAAATCAGAGAGCAGCCCCCGGGATTCCACGCTCTGGTCGCCGGGCTGGGCGGTGTAATAGACGGGTATGTTAAGTGTGTGGCAGGCCTCGCGAATCGTCTGAATACGCTGAACCAGTGTGTCGACGAAGACCTTCGACGCATAGGGTTTGAGGAAGTGGTTCTGCATGTCGTGAATCAGCAGGACTGCCCGCCCCGCATCGACCGTCCATGGCAGCTGCGCACGGCCTATAGGGATGTGGGTCGGAGGGTGGTAGGCCTGGATCTGTGGAATCGCCATACGATTTTCCTTGAACGCGTGGAGGTGCGGGTCACGCAGCGAATTGCTGGCGCAACACTTTCTTGTCAATCTTGCCCAGCGTGGTTTTGGGCAGGCTCGGTACCCACAGGAACTGGTCAGGGATACGTTGGGTGGCAATACCGCGAGCCTGCAGGTGTTTCCTGAGCGCGTCGGTATCGCAGATGGTGTTGGGCACCGCCACCAAGATGGCGCATGATCGCTCTCCCAAAAGAGGATCGGGTATGCCGATGACAGCTACCTCTAGTACGTCGGGGTGGGCCAGCATGTACCCCTCGATCTCCTCAGCGGCGATCTTCTCGCCGCCTCGGTTGATCTGGTCCTTGTGGCGACCAGTGACTACCAGGTAGCCATCGTCGCGCAGACAGACCACGTCGCCGGTTCGGTAGAAGCCATCGGTGGTGAATGCCCTGGAGTTTTGCTGCTGCGCGTCGAGGTAGCCACGGATGGTATAAGGCCCTCGGACAAGCAGATGCCCTTGCTGGTTGTCAGTCACGGGCTGGTCGTCGTCGTCAACCACTAATATCTCGTCCAGCGGGCTCATGGGGCGGCCTTGGGTATGTAGGACGTGCTCAAGACCGTCCTCCAGACCGGTGTAGCAGACCAGCCCCTCGGACATTCCGTAGACCTGTTGCAAGGTGCATGCGAAGGTTTCGGTCAGCCGCTCGGCGACATCGTCGCTCAGCCGTGCTCCGCCCACCTGCAGAAAACGTAGGCTGCTAAGGTCATGCTGGCGCGGTGCATGCAGCCAGGCTTGGGCAAGACTCGGTACGACTGCCGTGAAGTTCACGCCTTCGCGAGCGATGCTGGCGAAACAGGCTGAGCCGCTTGGGTCGGTCTGCATCACCACCCTGCCACCGGCAAGCAGCGTACCGATGAAGCCCGGCGAGCTGAGGGTGAAGTTGTGCCCGGCCGGCAGCACGCATAAGTAGACGCTCTCCGGTGACAGTTGGCAGATCTCGGCGCTGGCGCGGATGCTGTAGAGATAGTCGTCATGGCGCCTGAGGATCAGCTTCGGCATGGCAGTGCTTCCACCTGACAGGGTGATCAGCGCTGGTGCACGGCTGTCCCCGGCTTGCCGGCGGACATTGGCGCCGTAGAGGCTGGAATAGGGGGTGAACTCTTGGGCATCGCCAAGTACGATCACGTGCCGAGGCGCGGCCTGCAGGGATAGCAGTTCACGGGCGATATCGCGGTAGTCGAAGCCCAGGGTACGATCCTTGATCAGATACGCCGCAGCATTGCTGGCTTGAAGGATATGGGAGATCTCGTTGCGCCGGTCGGTGGGCAGAGCGAAGACCGGGATCACACCCAGGCGGAATAGGGCGAAGGTCGTTTCGATGAACTCCAGCACGTTGGGAAGCTGGACCACGACCCGATCACCTGGCTCCAGCCCCAGGCGGGCGAATCCGTCGGCAAGCTGGTTGCAACGGCTGTCTAGCTCGGCGTAGGAAAGCTTACGTTCGCCATCGCTGACGGCGATCCGCTCAGGTGCCTGCTGGGCATGTCGGGCGATACACGCATCCAGAGTCTCGCCGGTCCAGGCACCCTGCTGGCGATAATAGGTTTCGAATACCGCTGGCCAGTATGGCGCGTCAAGGCCAGGAAGCTGAGGCACGGGGGCCTGTGGATTGGCTTGCAGATAATCGAGGCAACGCTGACGCGAATCAGGGCCAAAAACGACCTGCCAACCTTGTGGGACCGGGGCGAAGCTTGGCCACAGTGAAGGCTGTGCCGCACAGTTGCGCAGTAGCAGGAAGCTGCCGTGCTGGGCATCGAAGGGGTTGTTGAAGTCACGCAGCACATGTTGTACCCGCCGTGCCTGGGGCTTGGCCAGCGAGGCGTGACGGAGTAGCAGTATGGTTGCCAGGGCCTCTGGTAGGTCTGAAACGAAGTAGTGCCCGCCGCCTTCGATTACGTCCAGTGAAACCTCTGCACTGTAGGCCTGCCAGTCCAGATAGCGTGTCCCATAGTCCGGTGTTAGCGGGTCATCACTGCCGACGATCACATGGATCGGGGTCTGTAGTCCTGCCCTGTGCCTAGCCTCACGACTGAAGAAGGCTGCCGTCTGGCCGGCATCGTGCTTGGTCATATTGCCGATTGCGGCCAGGCTTTGTTCGTCAGGAACTTCCTTGAATCCGCCCAGCTCGCGCAGGAAGCTGATGATTTGTTCACCGGAACGCAGTGCAACCTCTTGCTCAACCTGCTCGGGCTCTTGGTCCAGTAACATGCCGCCAATGATCAGCCCACGCAGGTCCGCGCCGGCCTTCTCCAAGCGCCGGCTGATGTCCAGGGCCAGGGCGTTGCCGGCGCAGTGGCCATACACCAGCAGTGGCCCTTCCACAGTTGCCAGAACCTCGGTGACCACACCGGCAGCGATAGTGTCGTTGTCCATGAACGGTTCGTCGGCACGAAGGACCTCGTGGCCCGGAAGCAGGACGCACAGGTAGTTGAAGGCGCTACCGAGCTGTTCGACCAGCTTTCGATAAGCAAACGCGTTGCCTCCGGCGAAGGGCACCATCAGCAGCGTGGCACGGTCGGGCCGGGCGCTGGCGCCCATGGCCAGCGTCCAGCCCTGCTCGGTAGAGCTTTCGCCGTTCTGGCGCAGGCAATCAGCGCAGCCACGTGGAGTGGGGTGCTCGAAGAGTTGCATTACAGGCAAGCCCATTTCTCGGCACAAACCAATGGCCTTGATGGAGTCACCACCGATGGTGAAGAAGTCATCGTCGATGCCTATGCGATCGATGCAAAGATGAGCCGACCAACTGCCCAAGACCTGCTCATCGAGGCTGTCGCGCGGGGGTTCCAGGTGACGCTCCTGCCCTGCCTCGATTTGTGGTAAGGCACGCCGGTCCAGCTTGCCATTGGCGGTGATGGAAAAGGCTTCCTGCACGCCAATGGCGGCAGGGACCATGTAGGTCGGTAGATGCTCGCGCAAGTAGTCACGCAGGGCCTCGGTGTCCACGTCGACCAGCGAGTAGCAGGGGGCAGGAACCACGTGGGCAACCAGTTTCGGATCGTTGGCCCGGTCAGTGACAACCAGCGCTACGGCGTTGGATACGGATTTATGGGTGCGCAGGCAGCTCTCGATCTCGCCAAGCTCGATGCGATAGCCACGCAGCTTTACCTGCTGGTCGGCACGTCCGATGTACTCGAGTTCGCCATCGGCCAGGCGAACCGCCACGTCACCGCTGCGGTACATGCGCTGGCCCAGCGACCCGAACGGGTCTGCGACGAAGCGTGTGGCGTCCAACTCGGGCCGAGCCAGATAACCTTGTGCCAAACCTTGGCCACGCACGTACATTTCCCCCTGGGAGCCTACCGGGACTGGTTGCAGCGCATCGTCCAGAACCTGGATGTCCATGTCGGCGAACGGGCGGCCTATCAGGCTGCCGGCATTTGCCAGGACCTGCTCACGGGTGATGAAGCGATGGCAGGTGTTGATGGTGGTTTCGGTGATCCCGTATAAGTTGAGCAACTGCGTCTGGGCGGGACGTGGCAGGTCGAACCAGGGCGCCAATCGTCCGAGGTCAAGAGCTTCGCCGCCGAAGCACTGGTAGCGCAGGCACAGTTGCGCGACAAGTTCAGGATGGTCGGCTTCTGCTTCCATGAAACGATAGAAGGCTGAGGGAATCTGCCCGAACACGGTAACGTGCTCACGGACCACTAGTTGTAGAAGCGCATGAGGATCGCGGGTAGTGTCCACTGGCACGATCACCAGGCGACCACCATGCAGTAGTGCTCCCCACATTTCCCAGACCGACGCGTCGAAGATATATGCGTGGCAACCGGTCCAGACGTCACTGCTGCGGTAGTTGAACCAGGTATGGGTGCTGCTGAACAACCGCACGACGTTCTGGTGACTGACGCACACACCTTTTGGCTTTCCTGTGGAGCCTGAGGTGTAGATCACATAGGCGCGGTCCAGGGCCCGTGGGCCTTGTTTCGGTGGCTCGTCCGAGGCAAGTTGCAACGCGTCAAGCGTGTCGCTGGCATCCACGCTGATCGTACGCTGATCGGTCAGCAGCGCACTTGCCTTGGGCGCGGTGGATTCGCTGCACAGCATCAGGTCGGCGGCACATTCGTCGAGGATGCCGGCCAGCCGCTCTTCGGGCGCGTCTGGGTCGAGCGGCACATAGGCCGCGCCACATTTGAGGACGGCAAGGATGCTGACCACTGTGTCCAGTGAGCGATGCAGCAGTAGGGCGATGGTGCGCTGCGGTGTCGAAGAGCGGGTTGGAAGATGGGTCCTAATGAGGTGCGCGAGGCGGTTGGCGCGTTGGTCCAGTTCCAAGTAGCTCAGTGAGCTGTCGCCGAGCGTCACCGCGATGGCGTCCGGCGAAGTGGCGACCCAGTGCGAGAAACCGTCGGTGAGCGTGGTCTGCTCGACCGGTCTGTCAGGTAGGGTTGGGCAAGGCGCCTGAGCATGAGCGACCAGTTGTCCGAGCGGCTTGTCCATGGCATTGGCAAATGTTTCGACGAAGCTCAGGAATCGCTCCACGTGGCCAGCTAACGTTTGCTCGTCGTACAGGTCAGGATTGGCCATGCCGCAGACCAGTAGACCTTTGCCAGGCACAGGCTGGACAAGCAGCGATAGGTCATCGGCAGCGCCAGCGCTGAGGACTTCGGTATGTCCTTGGAGCTGGCCGAAGGCCAAGGGAGGCGAGAAGATGTCGATATTGATCTGCGGCCCCGTCAGGCGACGGTCTTCACCCAACAGATTACTGTCCCGACGAATTTCTTCCGCCCGATAGCGTTGGTGATTGCGCATCGAGGCCAGCGATGCACTGATCTCGCCCACCAGGTCACGGACACTGGTCCACGGGTCGATCCGTGCCTGCAACGGCAGAACATTGGCCAGCGTGCAGGGAACGTCGTGGGCCTGGGTGTCGAGGCGGTTCATCATCGGAATGCCGACTACCACGTCACGATGACCGGTGCTGCGGCCGATGAAGGCGGCGAAGGCACCGATCAGTACATGCACCCAATGGCCTTGCAGATGCCCCGCGCACTCGCGCAACTGTTCGAAGGTCTCTGTGGATAGCAGGCTGCGATGCATAATTGCTTGCCGTACCGGCAGCTTCACCAGCGGGTTGAGGCTTGCCACCGTCACTGAATGGTCAACCCGTTCGAGCCAGTACGCGCGGTCCAGTTCGAATTGTGGCGAGGTACGGTAGGCCTGCTCCGCCTCAAGCACCTTGGAAATTTCGCCCAGGGGGGCTCCGATGCTGGGGCCGCCGCACTGCTGCCCATACAGGTCCGCCAAACGCTTGAGGAACAGTCCAAGCCCAACGCCGTCGAGAGCCAGGTGGTGGCTCTTGATGTACAGCCAGTCGGCTTCCCCGGCGATCCTGATACGTGTCGTCTGTAGCAGCGGATGTTGACCAAGATCCATCGCCGTTGCCAGATCACTGGCCATCCAACGTCGAGCTTGTGGTTCATCGGCGAATGTCACCAGCGGAACCTCTATCGGCTGTGCGGTGAGGATTTCCTGGTGAACCTGTCCTTGCTCCTCGCGCAGGCGGGCACGCAAGCAATCGCTCTCGCTCAGGGCCTGGCTCACAGCGAGGTTCAGCCGCGCCTGGTCCAGATGGCCATCGAAACGAATGACGCTGGCGATGTTGTAGGCAGCGCTGTCGGTGGCCATCTGATGCCCCAGCCAGATGGCTTGTTGGGCGGCAGTGAGTGGGACTGTGGTGACGGCTTCCATTAATAACGACTCCATTCTGTGTCTGGGGCAGGGAGGTTCAGGCCTTGGGTAAGTGCTGCTGCTTCTGCACAGCGTCGAAGAAGCGCTCACATAGATAGGAACGGGTGTCGGGTGCGATGCGAGCATCGATCAGAATGGGTCTGTCCATGGCCATGGCCTCGGCAAGCTGTCCACGAAGCTGCTCCGACGTGTGCGCGGTGAACCCCTGAACCTTGTGGAAGCGGGCGATATTGACGAACTCGAGGTCTGGCTGCTCGGTCAGCGCACGGTCCTGTGGCTTGCCGGAAAGCGAGGTCCAGCGACGATTGTTGAGGATCACAATGATCGGGCTGGTGCCGAAACGGGCCGCGTGCATCAGTTCGTTGCCCGTCATGTGGAATGCACCGTCACCCACCAGCACGATAGGCCGCTTGCCAGTGGCTAGCTGATACCCGATGGCACCTGGGACCGCCAGGCCCATGCTCATGTACAGAGAGGAGGCCAGCACATCCCGGGGGAACATGCCCAACGACATGAAGAAGGCATCACCGCAGTCGACGATGAGGTCCAGCTCGGCATTGTCGGCGAACACCCTGTTGAGCTCGTCGATGATTTCGTAGGGAGTCAGTGCCGTGTCCGAGGCCAGTAGCCGTTCGGGCAAGGGTGGGCGGATGAAGGCGGTCTCCTGGCCATCCAGGGGGGCAAGCAACTGGCCATGGCGGCTGGAGTTGCCGGCGAGGCCTACCAGGGCGCGCAGGAAGGCCTCGGTACTCAGGTCGAAGCGCTGGCGTCCGACCATCACCAAGCCATCGTTGGCGTGGATCAGCCGTCCACCTGCGATCTGGCTGGCGATGCCCATGTTGACGTCGGAGTTCGGCTCACCGAGCAGTATCAGTACATCGCAGTCATCGACCAGGGCCTGTGTCAGTCGCGATGGTGATGCAGGCCCGGCGTAGATACCCCTGTAGTTGGCATGGTCCACCTGCAGGCCACCACGCGACATCGGTGTTTCCACCCAGGGCAGCCCCAAGGCTTCGCACAGCGCCAAAGCCTCGCTTCCCAGTCTACCGCGCTTGACGTCAAGGCCTGGAACCAGCACCGGTTGGCGTGCCTGTTCGATGAGCCTGAGGGCCTTCTCGGCGGCGCTTAGTGCGACGTGGTCGAAGAGCATCGGCTCGCGTTTCAACTGCGCACGCCGGGGCGTATGCCGTACCTTGTGCAGGAATAGGTCGCGAGGGATCTCGACATAGACCGGACGCGAGTGGCGCATGGCGATGACGATCGCTTCGCGCAGCTGTTCCTGAGCCTGATGGGGGTCCTCGATGCAGGCTTGGTGCACCGTGATTTCTTTCATCAGTCGCAGTTGGGTGCCGTGGTCTACAATAGTGTGGTGGGCGAACATCGAGCCTTGGCGTTCCTTGTGTCCGGGCGAGCCTGAGATGACCAGCAGTGGCAGGCGCTCGACATAGGCTTGGGCGATGCCGTTGATGGCATTCAGTGCGCCCACTCCGTAGGTGAAGCAGACTGCACCCGGAGCCTCTTTGCCGAGGGCGTAGCCTAGGGCGGTCAAGGTCGTGCTGTACTCGTGGGACATGGTGCGCAGCGCCAGGCCAGGCGTACCGAGCATCTCCCTGGACAGTTGCATGGTGAAGTCACCGGGGATGCAGAACAGGTCGCTGATGTCGCTTTCCACCAAGACATGGCCGACCAACTGGCCGAGGGTCATCTCCCGGGTCGAGGTGAACAGACGGGTCAATGCATTCATCGCTGGATTCCTCGCTCGAGAAGGCGGCGGCGCGATTCGTCGATCTGTTGGTCGAACGAGTAGGCCAGTGGCGCCAGGGGGAAGTCACCCAGCAGTTCCTTGACCTTGGATGCGACACGTGCAGGCTCGGTACGCTTGAAGTACAGGTCCGCGATGAGTCCGGCCACTCGACGGAAATCGTCCTCCTTCATGCCGCGGCGCGTCATGGCCTGCACACCCAGACGGATGCCATGCATGCCCGGCTTGCCCGGAATCTCTATGTTGGTCGAGCGAATGCCGCCGGCGTGCAGGCTGTCCACGCACATGGACAAGGCCTGCTGCAGGTCGCCCACTGCAAAATGGACCTGGTGAGTCTCTGTGAAGCCAAACGACTCGCCAGAGACGTTCAGGCCCAGTTCGTGCAACTGGTTTGCCAGAGCCTTAGCGTTGCGCACCATCTGGTGTGCGTAGGCCGGCCCGAAGGCTTCCATTTCCTTGAAGGCTGCCCACATCGAAGGCAGCAATTCGGCGTGGCAATTGCTCTGCAGGTGTGGGCAAACCCACAACGAGGTCTCGACCAGTAGCGGATGCTGGGCAGATTTGAATGCGATAAAGCCCTTCTGCGGTCCGGGTATGGTCTTGTGGGTGTTGCCATGGGCGATGTCGGCCCCGCAGGCCAGCGGGGAGTCGAACACACCTCCCAGGATCAGGCCGCCGTCATGACTCATGTCATAGGTCAGTGTGCAGGAGTCTGGAAGGATTGCGCGAATCTCGGCCAGCGGCTGCCAGCGCAGCTTGAAGGATTGGTCGAGGATAACGATGCGGATATGCGGGTTGCGTCGAACCATGTCATCGAGCTTGGCCACGTCGATCAGCAGGCTTTGGGGATCGACGGGCAGATGGAATATTTCGATGCCCATCTTGGTCGCCAATTGTTCCAGCGCGAAGTGTCCGCCATCGCGGTGAGCAAAGTGCACGAAGCCTTCACCCTGCTTGCAGGCCGCAAGCATCAGGGCCTGCTCGGCGGGGGAGCCGCCATTGGGGCGCCAGTCGAACGCCTGTGCACCCATCATCCGTTTTGCTAGGCCGCGAAGATCGTCGGCGATCTCGTTCATTTGCCCGGGTTCGGGAAAATGCCATTCGCCCAGAGGCACCGGAAACGGAAAGGAGCAATGGTAGAACGCCCCTGCAGTGCTACCGGAGGTGAGGCGCACCAGCTCGCTCGGGTAGTTCTCGTTGGCGGTCAGGCTCAGGGTGTCCTGGCGGTATTTGTAATCCTGCCCGAGCGTCTGTGCCAACCAATCGATGACTGGGCCTACGTTGCTTTCGTCCTGCTTCATGCTTAACGGACTCCTGTCTGGGAAAACACTTCCGGTGTGGCGGCGAACAATGCCTGGCGAGGGCCGCCGATGACGTCGTACTCGATCTGGCACGACTGTTCTATGATCGCGTGGTACAGCTGTTCAATCAGGGACGTGGGCACGTCACGCGCGCGACCCCGCTCGGTGCAGCGGCCGACCACTTCCTTTACCCGCTGTGGTTGCATCACTGCGGTGTTGTTGTCTTTCTTGGTCTTAGCGACTTCGCGGATGATATCTAGGCGCTGCGCGAGTAGGTCGATCAGTTGGTCATCAATACGGTCGATGCGGTCGCGGTGCGTTCCCAACTGGCCACTGTCAGCAGGCGTCGCCACATCAATTGCTTCCAGCGCCTCGAACAGGTGCCGGCAGGTGCCGGCGAGGCGGGACTGGACCTGCTCAAGACCGTTTCGCAGGCTGGCCATGGCGGCGAGGAATTCGACATGAGCATCACTGCAGGCTTGCTGGTCAAGGTGTCGCAGGTGAGTCAGGGCCTCGTCGCGCGCCGCTTTGGATGCCGGGTTGGCGGCCTGGATTTCCCAGTACACGTCCGGATGATTGGTCATCATGCGTGCGAGAAGGCACAGCAGTACCTTGAACGGTGGCGGCGCGAGCTCGATCAGGTTCTCCAGGGATGCACCGCTGGCCAGCAGGGTCTGGCCGAAGGCAAGGACCATCGAATGTCCTACGGTCTGGAACAACGCCATGGTCTGGTCATGTTCTTCCGCCGACATCGTGAAAAGGCGCATGCCGCGGGCTTGCAGGCGCTCGAGTAGATCATCGAGCCCCTCTCCCATCTGGTAAGGCACCACCACCACTGGGCGCCCCTCCGGCGACAGGTCGCCAGAGAACATTGGGTTTAGGCCAACCACAGCCTGGGGCAGCGAGACATCTCGGATCAGGGTGGCGAAGGCACTCTTGATGGAGAGGGTCTCGACAAGAAGGCAGTCCAGGTGCAGGTGTGGCATAAGAGCTGGTAGCGCTTGCAGCAGGACCTTCTCCGAGACAGCAAGAATCACCAGGTTGGCCGATGCCAACTGCTGGCACAAGCGATCGGAGGGGTTGCAGATGTCCTCCTGTATGAACGCGAAAGTCTCGCTTCCCGCTTGCTCAAGTGAGGCCATATCCACGCCCAGGACCTTAAGCCCTGTCGCGCTTAGTTGCTGACTGAGCATTCGGCCGATCGAGCCGGCAGCGCCGACGACGATGGCAGTCGCATTCTGTTCAAAAGGTGGCCGGGTCATGCTGTCACCTCACAGAGCAGGGAGATCGCTTCCACCATGCCGCTTGCTTTAACCATCGTTTCGACGTACTCGCTTTCCGGGTCTGAAAGTGCGGTGATGGCGCCGCCCACACCGAAGCGGGCCCAAGCATCATGTACGGCCACGCTGCGTATCAGGATGCTCAGGTCGCACGCCCCGCCCAGGCCTAGCCAGCCCAAGGAGCCTGAGTACGCACCGCGCGCACCCTGCTCGAGCTTGCCGATGATCTGCATAGTTCGCTTTTTCGGCGCACCGGTCATCGAGCCGCCGGGGAAACTGGCCTTGATGCAGTCCAACGCATCCATGCCAGGCTTGAGCTGACCCTGGATCGTCGATACCAACTGATGCGCATGGGAGTAACTTTCCACCACGAACAGGCCTGGGACCTTGACCGAACCTATCCGGCAGACCCTACCCAAGTCGTTGCGCAGTAGGTCGACGATCATGAGGTTCTCGGCCAGGTCCTTCTCGTCCTGGCGCAGGCTGTCGAGCTGGCGCTGATCCTCTTCCGGGTCGTTGCTTCGGGGGCGGGTGCCCTTGATTGGCTTAGCCTCGACCTGGCCTTCTCGGTCGATCTTGAGGAAGCGCTCGGGCGATGAGCTGGCCATCTCGAACCCGGGGATAGCGAAATAGGCGGCATGTGGCGCGGGGCTCAGTTCGCGCATGATCCGGTAGAGATCGTAGGCGGAATGCTCGAACGGCAGTTCAACCAGATTGGTCAGGCAGACCTCATAGGTTTCTCCGTCGGTGATCTGGTGTTGCGCCTCAAGGATCTTCTCGATGTAGGCCGCTTTTTCGTGCCGGGCATTGGCATGGTTGGCGATCCAGCCTTCGACCTGGTCGAGGGACATGCGCTTGGGGCGTTTTGGTAGCGGTTGGTTGGCAGGTAGGGCGAGCAGGCGCTCGCTGGCTTGCTCCAGCCAGGAGTGGGCCGCTGGAAGATCGGAGGAGTCCTTGACAAGATGCAGCAGGTAGCTTCGGTTTTCCTGGTGGTCGATCACCAGCATGCGTGTGGCGAGCATGAAGCATGCGTCCGGTGCATTGGACGACCAAGCCGGGTCGTCCAGTGTCGCCACCTTGAGCTCGTAGCCCATTACGCCGACATAGCCGAGGTTGAAGTCAAACGGCAAGTCGCTGGGGCAGGGGCTGTGCTGCGCGGCCATGCGAGTGCCGAGCCAGGAGAGGAAGTCGGCGGTTTGATGTTGCACCGTCTGGTCGTCGTGTTGGGTTTCCAGGCTAGCCGTATCCTGTTTGTAGCGCAGGACCTCGGTCCAGCGACCATGGGAATCGCCCATGAAGGTGAAACGGGAAAAACCGGGGAGTACCACGCTGCTTTCCAGCAGGAAGCGCGCCGGGGAACCGGCAAACTCAAGATCGAAAGCTGTCAGGGTGTCTGGCGCATGGTTCAGGGTCCGGAACTCGACGCGATTGACGGTCATTTTGATTCTCCGATAAAAGAGGCAAAGGGCCTTCAGCAGCGACCGGCCTGGTGCCGGTGTGCTAGGTCGCGGAAGTTGCTCAGCATCTGTAGGCCTGCCTCGGTGCAGATGGACTCGGGATGGAACTGGATGCCATGCATGGGGCGATCCTTGTGGCGAATGCCGTGGATCATGCCGTTTTCATCCCAAGCGCTGACCACAAAGGGGGACTTGATTTTCCGAATCACCAGCGAGTGGTAGCGCACCACGGTAAGGTCGGCTGGCAGGCCGACAAACACGCCCTCGCCGTCATGGCTGATCCGGCTCAGACGTCCGTGCATCGGCTCAGGGGCATGCACGATATCCATCCCGTGCAGGTGTGCCATGCACTGATGCCCAAGGCAGACACCCAGCACCGGTACGCAGGCATCGCGGATAACGTCTTCGCTTAGCCCAGTATCGGCCCGGCGTGCCGGTGTTCCGGGGCCGGGGGAGATGATGATGGCGTCGTAGCGCGCTAGGTTGATGACCAGCGGCGAGACATCATTGGTGTATACGTCTGGTTCTTCACCACACACCTGGCCCATGAACTGGAACAGGTTGTAGGTGAAGGAGTCATGGTTGTCGATGATCAGCGTCTTCACGAACATTTACCTCTGGTCAGGCGCAGGCGTAATCGCGGTTGGCAAATGCTTCCCTGACCTGGGGCAGGTCGAGGATGCCCATCTGCCGGAGCAGCCGATACAGGCGCTGGAGGATCGACTTCTTCATGCGTGCATGGTCGGCATGGAAGGTCGGGTCGGATTCGTGGATTACCTGTTCAGCCTGCTCGGGCGAGAGGCCGCAATGGGCCAGGATGCGCCGCTCGAAGCGTCGTTCGCGATCGATGTCGAGGAAGTCGTCGAGATAGGCGGGTAGCATCAGGCCGAATCGCTCGCGGGTACTTTCCGGTAGGGTAGGCCAGCGTTTTTTCATCAGATCGGCAAAGAAGCGGGAATGACGACCTTCGTCACGGACGTGATCGGTCATCAGCGTCGTGAATGATTTGCTCAGTTCCCTCTCTCGCCCCAGATTCGCCACTTCGTCGGTCAGCACGTTTTCTGCGATAGTGACCGCGAGAAGCTGGAACTCCTTGTGCAGTGACTCCGGGAGTTGCGCATAGGCGCGCGCTGTCGCATCCAGTTTTTGGTTGGTCTGTGGAACTTCGATGGCCTCGATGCCACTTTTTGCATTCATCTGGGTGAGGTAATCCAGCGCAACATGCGCGTGATAGCCTTCATCGATGATAACGGTCAGCGCTTGCAGTTTTTCAGTGTCGCCAATGCCTGGAAACTTGTCGTGCAACATATCGAGGCAGCACTGAATGATGAACTTTGTTTCCAGCAAGCCGACGTTGTAGAGGAACTGGTATGCCGCTTGGGTCAATATATATGCCTTCAACTCTGGCCCGTGTTCGCGAATGAGCGGATGCTCACACATCGCGCAACGAGAAACGGGATAGATGATTTGTTGGCCGTCATAATCGGGAACGATGATTCGTGGTGTGCTGCGCACGGTGGCTTTCGCGTACCAGTGATCATTGATCAGGTCGAGGCTCATGGTGTTTTCCAGATAGGGTGAGTAGTAACGATGGCGCCGGGCGAGAAGGCGCCTGTCAATTCACGGTGATCCAGGAGGCATAGAGGTGTTGGCCATACTTGTTGCATGCTTGGCCTGCTCGGAACGCATCGATTCCCACGTTTCGCAGTAAGCGCTCTATGCCTAGTGGGGACACGGTGATGAGCTTCTGTGCCCCATAATGCGCGGCGCAGCGCAGAGTGGCCTGCATCAGGGCGATGGCGTTGGGCGAGGAAATCTGGCTGCCGATGCGCCGTTGCGAGGGACCGGCGGCGGCGAAACGCGACAGCTCCCAGACGTGTTCGCTGGCCGGTAGCGGCTGACCAGCCATTAGTTCCGGAAATACTTCGCTCAGCAGGTAAGGGGTGGCCGTGCTTAATAGACGAGCCACGCCGATTACATTCTTTTCCTCATCAAGGGCCAGAATGTAAACGGTATCTTCCCTGTCAAATTGGTCGAACTCTGAATCTTCTTCACAATCGAGTTCCCAGCCCAGTTGCTTGACGAAAACCTGATATCGGTATGACGCCATGGCTGAAAGCATGTGGGCGTCCAATGTTTCAAAGGTGCCGGTAATGAATTCCATTTCTCTCGCTCCGCAACTTTCCGTTTGCGGAGCTATTAGATACACCGGACCTAGTTGTGTAACCTACCAAAAAAGGTAGTTGCACCGTTCATTCAATTGGCATGAAGCGTCCGCCTACCAGGCTGACCATGCACCGGGAATGGGCATTGCCTAGTCCTAGAAAAGCAGGCCGAGCAAGGCCGCTCGAACGACCGCGGCGGTCTTGTTGGCTGTCTGGAGTTTGCGTATGGCGTTCTTGATATGGAAGTCGATAGTGTTCTTGGAAACCGTCAGTAGGTCGGCGATTTCGCCAGCAGACTTGCCGTCAGCTGTCCACCTCAGGATTTCCCGCTCACGG
Organism: Pseudomonas sp. Irchel s3a18; assembly: GCF_900187535.1. Lineage (NCBI taxonomy): Bacteria > Pseudomonadati > Pseudomonadota > Gammaproteobacteria > Pseudomonadales > Pseudomonadaceae > Pseudomonas > Pseudomonas sp. Irchel s3a18. The sequence continues at coordinate 43,539 of NZ_FYDV01000019.1, forward strand.
TCTGTGAGGTCAGGATCCTCCGCCGTCCTGTGGCGTTTGGTCAGGATACCCCACAGCGCGCTATGGGCGGTGCTCGCCAGCCATTGCAGCTTTTCGCCATTATGGTGCAGTTCACGTTCGCTGATGTCACCGTCAGTCCTTGCGACTGTCAGCATTCCGCCTGTACCGCCGGCATTGAGCCTGGATTGAGAAAGTCCCTTACACAGACCGAATCCACGCGCCTCTTCCCAGAGCTCGGGTGTTTCTGCATAGAGCTGGTCATTCCAGAGGATAGGGCGTTCCGATTGTCGTCCCTGAAGGATGGTCGGGTCTGTCGCGAGGTACCTGGCGTTGCTGTAGCGTTCCCGCCAGGACTGGGGGTAATTGTTCAGCATGATGGCCTTGGGGCTCGAGAGTGGGTAGGGAATCTGCAGGCCATAGGCGCAGTAGTTGAAACCCAGCGCAAGGCTGGCTTCCAGGATTAGGCCAAAGATAACGTTCTCGTCACTGGCCATGTCCAATGCATGCAAAAGCTCGATCTGCCAACCGTCCATGTTTGTTCTCGCAGTCTCTTGTATGGGTACGCCGCTCAGGGTGTGCCGGATTCTTGGCCGGGGAGCATATTGCATTAGGTCTCTTGGTTCCAAATTTCCGCAGGGTATTTCAAACCGCGGAAATGAATACTGTGGTGGTCAACTAATCCCGGACACGACGTTAGTTTTCTCTCGGTCTGAGCTGGCCCCAGCCCTCCGTTGAATTGATGGGGGCGAATACAGTTGTACCGATGCATCAGGTAATGGCTGATGTCTCGGTGCGCTTCTTGAGCTGTCATGTAGCCCATGTAAATGGGTGACCGACCACTACAGGATGAATAAAAGGCCGCCAGGGTTGAACCGCAGCGGCCTGCTATCACCCCAGAGCTAGGGCATTAATTTGATGTTATTCACCCCTCTCTCTGGCCGGCTTCATCCGTACACTATCGACGAGTCTCCAAAATTTTGGGTGTGGTGGATCGACGGCTGGCCATGCCCTATGTGCCGCGCACCTCCGTCGGAGCCGGGGCCCGTGACAACTGCAGCCAGATCGCAAGGCAGAGGCAGGGTCGCTTATTGAAAAACAGGTGTGTGTTCCCCCTGTTCCCCCAACATCTCAATAAGGGGGAACAGCCTAAAGCCACGGAAACATTGGCTGTTCCCACTGTTCCCCGCGTTCCCCACAAAACTAGGTTCCTGTGAAGTTGGCCATTGGTGTTGGCTGGTCATACGCTGGCGGCCTCCATGTCCATGGCTTCGGTATCGACGACATACAGACGCGCGGACCCACCACCGGGCAGGCGATATTTCTTGGTCTTGCGGCTCTCTCTATCGGTGTCGCGCTTGGCGAACGCACCCGCACCGTCCAGCGCCTTGACCACACGACTTAGGCCGTAGCCATTGGCCGCCTCGACCAGTGCCGACTTGTTAAAAAGGTACAGGCGCTTGCCCATGGATAACTCCCAGTACCCGGCCCGGTTGAACACCTTGGTGTCTGGCGTTTGGTCATCCACATCGGAGAAGCGGCTGCTGCCGTGCTTGTCGATAAAGTCGAGGATGCCGGCGAGGATCTGCCGGTCTTCGGCATTGCCGCCGCCGACCCGCGCCAGCCACTCGCCATACAGCAACTGGCAGTCGGTCAGGGCGTTACCCGGTGCCCAAGGCAACAGGCCATAGGCGATCGCCATTTCCCCGGCCAGGGCAATTACGGCGAAGCGGTCGGCCACCCGGCCGGCCTGTGCGTTGTCCTCGACGAACTTGGCGCGCACGTTGGCGAAGTCTTCCAGTAGACCGGGGCGGTCGTCGCTGGCGAGCAGTTGCTCGACGAATGCTGACCCAAGGTGGCCATGGTGGGCACTCACGGCCACGGTGAGCAGGCGGTGGAAGTCGGCACCCTCCAGGCCGTGCAACTCATCAAAGGCCCGGTGTGTGCGTGTACCGGCGTTCACGTCGACCATGCGCAGCTCGGCCCCCGCGTGGGCCGCATTGCCGGAAATGGCGGCGTGTTCGGACAAGGAGCGTTCGCCGCTGGACAGGGTGAGCAGGCGCCAGCTCAGCTTGGCCCGACCTTCGCGCTCGCGGGTCATGGTGCCCTTGCCTTGACCGTTGGCCAGCGAGTAGGCCATTTCCTGGACGCGCTTCGGATCGGCGCGCTTAATTTCATCCAACGGCAACAGGGTGTCATTGCGCCCGGCAGCCTCGATCTCCAAGCCACCCTTGGTCATGTCCCAGCTGGCAGCGAACACGCCCGGGTCACCCCACACCGATGAGCCAATCAACTGCGCCAGGGACTTGCCGCTGGAACTGTCGCCCACCAGGTGCACACCGCCACCGAGCACACCAACCAGACTCAGCAGCGGTCCGGCCAGCGCGCAGCCGATCGCCAGGGTCAGCACCGGGTTGCCCGCGCACTTGGCGGCGACTTCGGTTTGCCAGAGCGCCAGCTCGCCGCGCACGCTGAACAGGTTCTGGCCTTTGCCGCTGGCCTGATAACGCACCTGGTCGCTGCCAAGGGTGCGGCCAGGCAAGACAAAGGCGCCCGACTCATGCCAGCCCGGACGGCTCGTGGTGGCGAACACCTCTTCGGGACGCTGGTCCAGCAGGTACTCCATAAAGGCGGCGCGCTTTTTCAGCGCAATGATGACGCCCATGCCGAACAGCTGGCGGCGGGCATCCTCGCCACTGCCGCCGAACACCTCCATGGGAATGATCCATTCCTTGATGCCGCTGTCGGTGAACAGGCGCAGCAAGCGTCCCTCGCTGCCGTCGTCGCTATTGGTGGTCCGGGCCGTCACGGTCACCGGGCTGGCGATCCACTCATCGATGATCGGGCGGTCGTTGGTGTCGCTGTCGGCGTCGTCTTCATCCTGGCCGGCTGCGCGCTTGAACCCGTGGCGGTACACACCCGGGCGCAGCTTGCGCCCCTTCTCATTGGTTACCCAATGCTCGTACACGGCCCAGCAGGGGCGCTCAGGCGCAATGGTCGGCGCATCTGGCCGAAGGCTGATGACGTTGCTGTCAGGCTGGGACATTGGCGAGTTTCCAGTTGGCGAGGTCGTTGAAGTCGGTGAGGTCCGCGGGGGCGCCCTCCGGCCACTCCGGGAAAGCCACTTGGCCACCCACGAGCGCGGCGGCGGCATTGGCGGCCGTGCGTCCCGGATTACCGTCGGTGAGCCGGTCGTCGTCGCCGGCGATGATGATGTTCAGGTCTGGGTATCGGGCGCGTAGCGCTAGTGCCACGGCCTTGAGGTTCCCGCTGTTCATGGCGCAGGCGACGGCGTAGCCGTGTTGGTGCAGCGTGGCGCCCGTGGCCCAGCCTTCACAGATGCACAGCGGTTGACCCTGCACGATGCTGCCCAAGGGCGAATAGCTTCCCTTGACCCGGCCACCCGCCAGAAAGCGCTTGCTGCCGTCGCTGGCAATGCGTTGCAGGTTGACCAGCTCGCCACTGACATACAGCGGCACCAGCAATGCGTCGCCACACTGGCGCAGGCCATGTGGACGGACGCCCTTGTTGATGAGGTATGGGTGGGCAGGATCAGCGCGGCGTGCATCGCGCCACCAACGCTGAGCACGGATCGCTGCCTTGAGCTGGCGCTGTTGCTGCTCGGCTTCGCGTTGGCGCTTGGCTTGCTCGATGCGCTGGCGCACCTGCTCGGCTTCGCGCAGATCAGCAGGTTCACGGCTGCACCAGGTGCTGGTGCCCCCCGTTTTCCAACTGCCAAACGCGCCCGAGGCAATGCCATCGACGAACAGCACATACCAGCCGTTGTGGCTGCCGGCCTTGTCGCCGGGAACGTGGAAGCGATGGATCAGACCGTCATCCACGGGCAGCCAGTCGAGAAGTCCATAGGTCGCCTGGAGCGCTTCACGGAACAGGACCGGTGTGGCTTGGTGATGGCTGACATAAGACGGCCCGGTGACTTTCTCCAGGCAAGCCGGGGGCGTCACCGCCGATTGGCAGTGTTGAAAATTCGTCATGAGTTAGGCCCTCAGATCAGGGTTGCAGCGAAACATCTGCTGGCTTGCTTCACCGCGCACATAGGCACGCCCGAACAACGCCTTGTTGGTGTAGGAGCAATCAGTTAACCAGCGGTCATGGTCCGGACTGCTCCCGATAGACTGGTCTTTCACCCAGTTAGGCAGCTCGCCACGGCAGCGCATTTCGTTGAGCATCGTCCACCAGTGGGAGGCGTGATTGCGCTCGACCTCAATGAGGTCGATCAGCGTGCGGCGTTGATCGCTGTTCAGGTCGACAATCGATTTATCAGGCGTGCAGTTGAGGGTGTTCATTAAGCCCCCTCGACGGTCAGCGTTGTGGCGAGTGTGGCGCGGTCTGTGCTGCTCAGGGCGCCGAGGGTATCGGCCATTTGCACCAGGCCAAGAAGGTGGGCACGTTGCTCAGGCAAGCGATTGACGCGGTAGGCGATCAGTTCGGCGCCGATCAGGGCGATTGCTTGGTGGGTGCTGGACGGATTAAGGGCGTGGATGTGCTGCTGCATGGGATCAGCTCCTAACGTTGAGGAACCGCCACTACCTGCTGCAAAACAGAATTGGGTGGCGGCTGTGCGCAGGTTTGCAGACCGGGACGTTAGGAACCCGGCGCGCTCGAAAGCGCCCCACGCACAGCCACCATAAAACGAAATAGCAGGCATAAAAAAAACGCCAGCTTTCGAGACGGTGGCGCTTATGCGCCTAACGATGTTCGGGCTGCAAAACCCGGTCGCTGAATTTGCAGCGACGGACAAACCATAACGCTTACGGGAATGCATGGCAAGGGGAAGGAATGGTTGCGCGGTATTCAAGGGCGCACATCCTCCAGACCGAGGGTGAGCTGCAGTTGTTCCCGCAAGTGCGCGACATGCTGATGGAGTCCCGGCTTTTTATGGCGCCAATGAGCCAGCCGGCTTCCGCTCTGGCTTGCTTCTTTCTTCGCTGCTTCCAGCGTCTGGCAGGCGTTCCCGTAACGGGTCTCGCAGAACGCTTTCACTAGGCTGATTTTGAGTGCCCGGACTTTCGGAGTGTTACGGCTGTAGGTCAGCAGCAGATAGCTCTGGTCTTCATTGAGCAGGGCATAAGCCTCCGGGCGACCACCTTGCAAGCCAGCAGAGGGTTTTCCGGTTTCAAACCGGAGAACCCCAAGTTGGCGGAAATCCGCTTCGTATCGCTTAATCAGGTCGTAGGTGTTTTCATGTTGGTTACCCAGTTGCGCAGCCAGGACACGGCTGTCAGCTCGCGCCTCACCTTTGTATTGAGCCAGGGGGACAGTGACAATATCGCCGTGCGACAGGCTACGTTTCTCTTCGGGGATCGTGGCCTTTTTCATTTTAGGCCACCTCGTTACGCAGAGCGATGCGCTGGCGAACCCAAGCCTGTACCTCGGCCAATACAAAGCCAACCGGTGAGCCGCGCGACTTGCTGTTGCTCAGCGGAACAGGACGGGGAAACGTCGGATCGTCTTTGAGGCGCTTGTAGACAGTGGCGCGTGCTACGCCAGTAATTGCCGACAGTTCAGGTATACGAATTATTGTGGTGGCAGGGTCGAGGTGTTGGATGTTGCAGGTAGCGGTTTTGTCGCGAGTGAAATCCATATGTGTATCCCGTTATCGCTGTAAGTGACGGAATACAGATTGAATGCGAAGGTTATCCACAGGATAGGTCACCTATTATTGGTAATAGGTGACCTATCCCTTTAATTTATAAGCTTTTCCAGAGGGATTTCTCAGTGTTTGCTAGGGCTTGGAATGGGTGACCTATTACTTGGACCTTATTGCCCCGCTACCTAATCCTCGCCAGCCAACGATTACTGAAAGGCGCTTGGTTTTTGCGCTTGGAATTTTTAATGTCCCCGCTTTTTCGTCGCCTCTCTGGTGAAGCCAGTCCAAAACCAAGGAGATTGATCCACGTCCACCTGGGCCAGATGGATTGTGTTCGCCATTTTTAGTCAGTGTCTGCCAGCACTCAAACGCCTCCATCAATTTTGGGGGGTGCAGAGGGTGGTGGGGGTTGAAGCAGGTTGCAAATGTCGACAGCTTTTCTGATAGAGCACCAATTTGCTGCTTCTTCTCTTGTATTTTCCTGTCTTTTGCTCTCAGTTCGTTATAGAGGCTCCGATTTTCCTCGGTAACCACTTTTTCTTTTGATTGAGACTCAATGAGTAGCGCCTTTAGGACTGAGATTTGCTCCTCGGCATCGCGTCTTGCGATCGCGTCTTTACTCGCCGCGACTTGAGCTTTCCTCTGATCATTTTGAATTTCTAGCCTTTTTTGAAGGTCTTTGTACCCGCGAGCATCTAAGGCTGCAGGCTGGTCTTCAAAAACGCTGTAGAAACTCGCATTTGCCATTTTAAGGATTTGAGAGCTATGGACGGTTTCGACTTGGGCTGGCTGGATTTGTCCAAGCCTTTCTCTAGCCGCTTCAACTTTACCCCTGAGCCATTCACGGTTGACCATCACAGTGCGTGATTCGACAACCTCATATGGGGTTTCAAAAAGTACCGGCACAAACTTACCAGTGGCTTTCCTGAAGTATTTTGAGATGTCTAGATAGGTAACTGGAGGACGGCTGTCAGGATCTGAATTGCCATTCACGTAAATGGTTTCAGGATTGAATTCAGATTCTGGCTCTACAATAGAGCAGAGCTGATCAGCTATAGCGCCTAGCAAGGTCGGATTCGTTGTCTTCAGCAACGAACATGAGGTCTCTAGCGAAACATAGCTGGCTTCGTGTGTCATACCGCCCCCCAAGGCGCTCCCCTTTTGCAGTAGATAGCTAGCCAGGCGATGCGTGAGTGCCTACTTTGACTAGACAAAGTAAGCACAGCTAAAGGTAAACACTGGCTATCTGAACAGTAATGGCGTTCAGTCTATATCTGTCTATGAGCGCAATGGAAGGCCTGGATCAGGCCCTCTTGGCAAAATCGCCCTGGAGAACTGTGCCGCTAGCTAGGCCATCTAGATAGTTCGCATACCATTGCATCATGGTGGCGCGCTGCTCCAGGTACTGGGCCTTGTTGTAGATGCCTGAGATTCCCTCTTCCTTGTGGGCGAGTTGCGCTTCTATGTGGTCTTTCGGCCAGCTGTGTTCGCGCAGCAGGGTGCTGGCCGTATGGCGGGTGCCATGCCCGACGAGGCGAGTTTTATATCCAACTCCGGCAAACACCTTGTTGATTGTGTTTTCACTGATGGTTGGGTTCTTTGGGCCAACACCTGGGAACAGCCAACGGCTGCGTCCCGTCACTCGATACAGTTCACGTAGCGCGTCTATCGCTTGAGTAGGGAGAGGTGCCACATGGTTGCGGCGCATCTTCATTTTTGCGGCTGGAGTTGTCCAGGTGGCGGTACTCAGGTCGATTTCCGACCATTCAGCAAGGCGAACCATACCGGGACGGGATGCCGTCCAGATGCAGAGCCAAGCGGCGGTTCGGGCTGGTAGTCGGCTGGTGGTGGTTTTGAGTGCCCGAATGAAGTCGGGTAGCTCGGGCTCCAGTAGGTGAGGGTGCTGCTTTGTCTTGGGGGCAGGGGCGGCTATATCGCGCAACCGACTGGCGGGGTCGTTCTCAGTCAGGCCTAGGCCAATGGCTCGACCGAATATCTGATTGACCCAGGTGCGGCACTTCTCTGCCACGTTATGGGCGTCGCGAGCCTCGATTGATGCTTGAAGGGCGGCGCAGTCGGTGCGGGTTATTTCGTCCAGTGGCTTGTCACCCAGAGCTGGGAGTATGTCCTTGTCTAGGTAGGTGCGAATCTTGTTGAGCGTCGAATCAGCAAGGCCCTTTTCTACCTTGGCCTGTAGCCAGCCATTGGCGGCGGCGCGAAATGTTCTGGTCTTCGATGTTTCAATTGCTGCCTTGTCGGCGCGCTTCTGCTCAAGCGGGTCTATACCGTCGCTGACTGTCTTGCGTAGATCGGCGGCTCTGCTTCTCGCCAATGTCCCGCTTACTTCAGGGTAGCCCCCAAGACCAAGCCAGGCCCAGTTGCCGCCCGGCTTCTTGTAGCGCAGCTGCCAGGACTTCCCGCCGTTCGCTTTAACCCGAAAGTAGAGGCCGTTGCTGTCGAGCTCTCGAAATTCCTTCTCTTCTGGCTCCAGGCTGGTCAGCACGGTATCGGCGAGAGGGCGGCGCTTGATATCTGAGCGCTTCATTCTTGTATCCCAAAGTTATGAACTTTTCTGAGGATACAAGGGGGGATACAAGAAGGGGAAGTATAGGGAGAGACGGCTAGATACAGCCAGAAACAAGAAAGCCCGCACAGGGCGGGCTTTTCATGTTGTTTCGTGTCGTTTTATACACTGCCAGAGACAGGTAAAAACATGCAGATGGTGCCCCGAGGGAGACTCGAACTCCCACTCCTTTCGAAAACGGATTTTGAATCCGCCGCGTCTACCAATTCCGCCATCAGGGCTCAATGGCGGCGAAGTATAGAGACGAGTTTACCGTTGGTCAATCAGGTTTCATGGTCTATTTTCACTATTTCCGCTAGACTTCCCGGCCCTGCTAGACGAACCCCATCATGCGCGTTGCTGACTTTACTTTCGAACTCCCTGATTCGCTGATCGCTCGCCACCCTTTGGCCGAGCGGCGCGGCAGTCGCCTGCTGACCCTCGATGGGCCTAGCGGCGCTCTGGCACACCGTCAATTCACTGATTTGCTTGAGCATTTGCTCCCGGGCGATCTGATGGTGTTCAACAATACCCGGGTGATTCCGGCGCGGCTGTTTGGCCAGAAGGCTTCCGGCGGCAAGCTGGAAATCCTGGTGGAACGGGTGCTCGACCGTCATCGCGTGCTGGCCCATGTGCGTTCCAGCAAGTCACCCAAGCCTGGTTCGAAGATCCTGATCGACGGCGGTGGCGAAGCCGAGATGCTGGCGCGCCACGATGCATTGTTCGAACTGGGGTTTGCCGAAGAAGTGCTGCCGTTGCTCGACCGTGTCGGGCATATGCCGCTGCCTCCTTATATAGACCGCCCGGACGAAGGTTCGGACCGCGAGCGTTATCAGACGGTGTACGCCGAGCGCCTGGGCGCGGTGGCGGCACCGACGGCGGGGCTGCATTTCGATCAGCCGTTGCTGGAGGCGATTGCCGCCAAGGGCATCGAGACTGCGTTCGTGACCCTGCACGTCGGCGCTGGCACTTTCCAGCCGGTGCGTGTCGAGCGCCTTGAAGATCACCACATGCACAGCGAATGGCTGGAAGTCGGCCAGGATGTGGTGGATGCGGTCGCGGCTTGCCGGGCTCGCGGTGGGCGTGTGGTGGCCGTGGGGACCACCAGTGTGCGCTCGCTGGAAAGCGCGGCCCGTGATGGCGTGCTCAAGCCGTTCAGCGGCGACACCGATATCTTTATCTACCCGGGCCGACCGTTCCATGTGGTCGATGCCCTGGTCACCAACTTCCATTTGCCTGAATCCACGCTGTTGATGCTGGTTTCGGCATTCGCCGGTTATCCCGAAACCATGGCGGCCTACAAGGCCGCGGTCGAGCATGGATACCGCTTTTTCAGCTACGGTGATGCGATGTTCATCACCCGTAATCCAGCGCCGACTGCCCCTAGTGAATCGGGCCCTGAGGAAACAGCATGAGTCGCACCTGTCGTATGTCTTTTGAGCTTTTGGCCACCGACGGCAAGGCTCGTCGTGGTCGCCTGACCTTCCCGCGCGGCACCGTCGAGACCCCGGCGTTCATGCCCGTGGGTACTTACGGCACGGTCAAGGGCATGTTGCCCCGCGATATCGAGGCCACCGGCGCCGAGATCATCCTGGGAAACACCTTTCACCTGTGGCTGCGTCCTGGCACCGAAGTGATCAAGAAGCACGGCGACCTGCATGATTTCATGCAGTGGAAAGGCCCGATCCTGACCGACTCCGGTGGTTTCCAGGTGTTCAGCCTGGGTGCCATGCGCAAGATCAAGGAGGAGGGCGTGACCTTCGCCTCTCCGGTGGATGGCGCCAAGGTGTTCATGGGGCCGGAAGAGTCGATGCAGGTCCAGCGTGACCTGGGCTCCGACATTGTGATGATCTTTGACGAGTGCACGCCGTACCCGGCCGACGAAGACGTCGCCCGTATTTCCATGGAATTGTCCCTGCGTTGGGCCAAGCGTTCGAAAGAAGCCCATGGCGACAACACGGCGGCGCTGTTCGGCATCGTTCAGGGCGGCATGCACCAGGACCTGCGCATGCGCTCCCTGGAAGGCCTCGACAAGATCGGTTTCGATGGCCTGGCTATTGGCGGCCTGTCGGTGGGCGAGCCCAAGCACGAAATGATCAAGGTGCTGGATTATCTGCCGGGCCAGATGCCGGCTGACAAACCTCGTTACCTTATGGGTGTTGGCAAGCCGGAAGACTTGGTTGAGGGTGTGCGCCGCGGGGTGGACATGTTCGATTGCGTGATGCCAACCCGTAATGCCCGCAACGGGCATCTGTTCATTGATACTGGCGTGCTGAAGATCCGTAACGCGTTCCATCGCCATGATGATTCGCCGCTCGATCCGACCTGCGATTGCTATACCTGCCAGAACTTCTCCCGCGCTTATCTGCATCACCTGGACAAGTGCGGCGAAATGCTGGGGAGCATGCTCAATACCATCCATAACTTGCGCCATTATCAAGTGCTTATGGCTGGTTTGCGCGAGGCTATTCAACAGGGTACATTGGCCGCCTTTGTCGATGCCTTCTATGCCAAGCGCGGGTTGCCTGTTCCGCCTTTGGACTGAGTTTTAAAACGTTTAAGACACTAATTCTGCAACTGGAGTGCTAAATGAGCTTTTTTATCTCGAATGCGATGGCTGACGCCGCTGCACCTGCTGCTGGCCCTGCTGGCACTGGCTTTGAGTGGATCTTCCTGGTGGGCTTCCTGGTCATCTTCTACCTGATGATCTGGCGTCCACAGGCCAAGCGCGCTAAAGAGCAGAAGAACCTGCTCAGCAGCCTGCAAAAAGGTGATGAAGTTGTGACCACTGGCGGTATCGCCGGCAAGATCACCAAAGTAGCTGATGATTTCGTTGTTCTTGAAGTTTCTGACTCGGTAGAGCTGAAGTTCCAGAAAGGCGCCATCGCTGCCACGCTGCCAAAAGGCACGCTGAAAGCGATCTAAGTTTCATCTTCTACCAATCGACGGGGCGCGCAAGGCGCCCCGCGTCATAAGCGGGCGGCGTGATGCTGAACAAATACCCTCTGTGGAAATACGTACTGATCCTGGCGGTGCTGGCGGTCGGTCTGATTTATTCCGCTCCCAATCTATACCCTGACGATCCGGCCATTCAGGTCAGTGGTGCAAGTACTGCGCTGCAGGTGACTCAGGCGGATCTGGATCGTGTGAGCAAAGCGCTCAACGAGGCCGGGATCAACGTCAAGGCCGCCACTCTGGCGGAAAAAGGCAAGGGCGGTCTGGTACGCCTGACCAAACAGGAAGACCAACTTCCAGCCAAGGACGTCGTGCGCAAGGCACTGGGCGATGATTATGTTGTCGCGCTGAACCTGGCACAAACCACCCCGCAATGGCTGCGCAGCCTTGGCGCGCACCCGATGAAGCTGGGTCTGGACTTGTCCGGTGGTGTGCACTTCCTGCTGGAAGTGGACATGGACAAAGCCCTCGATGCCCGCATGAAAGTCTACGAAGGCGACGTCAAGAGCCTGTTGCGTAAAGAGCGTCTGCGCTATCGCAGCCTGCCGCAACTGGGTGGCGCCATTCAGCTGGGCTTCACTGATGAAGCAGCCCGCGAACAGGCCCGTACGCTGATCCGCAAGAACTTCAACGATTTCGACATTGTTCCCGCCGACCTCAACGGTCAGCCGGTACTGCGTCTGGCGATGACCCCGGCCAAGCTGGCGGAAATCCGCGAATACTCCATCAAGCAGAACTTGACCACGGTACGTAACCGCGTCAATGAGCTGGGTGTAGCCGAGCCTATCGTTCAGCGCCAGGGTGCCAACCGCATCGTGGTCGAGCTGCCAGGCGTGCAGGACACTGCCGAAGCCAAGCGTATCCTGGGCAAGACGGCCAACCTTGAGTTCCGTCTGGCCGCAGAGCCGGGTGCTTCGAAAGCCACTTCCGAAACCTTCGAGTTTCGTGAGGGCAACCGTCCTCCTGCGCTCATCGAGCGTGGGCTGATCATCACCGGTGACCAGGTGACTGACGCCAAGGCCGGTTTCGGTGAGCAAGGCTCGCCGGAAGTGAACATTCGCCTGGACGGTCACGGCGGCGAGCTGATGAACCGTGCGACCCGTTCGAACGTCGGCCGCAGCATGGCGGTGATCTTCATCGAGCAGCGCCCGGTGACCACCTACGTCAAGCAGATGGTCAACGGCGTCGAGAAAGACGTGCCGGTCCAGACCTTCAAGGAAGAGAAGAAGATCATCAGCCTGGCGACCATCCAGTCGCCGCTGGGTGCCCAGTTCCGCATCACTGGCCTGACCGGTCAGGGCGAATCCTCGGAGCTGGCCCTGTTGCTGCGCGCCGGTGGTCTGGCGGCACCGATGTATTTTGCTGAAGAACGTACTATCGGTCCAAGCCTGGGTGCTGACAACATCACCAAGGGTATCGATGCATCGCTGTGGGGCATGCTGTTTGTCTCGCTGTTCATCATCGCCATCTACCGCTTCTTCGGCATCATCGCCACCGTCGCTTTGTCGGTGAACATGGTGTTGCTGCTGGCCCTGATGTCGCTGCTGGGTGCAACCCTGACCCTGCCGGGTATCGCCGGTATCGTCTTGACCATGGGTATGGCGGTCGACGCCAACGTGCTGATCTTCTCGCGGATCCGTGAAGAGATCGCCGCGGGCATGACCGTGCAGCGTGCAATCAACGAAGGCTTCGGCCGGGCATTTACCGCGATTCTCGACGCCAACCTGACCACCTTGCTGGTCGGCGGCATCCTCTTTGCCATGGGCACCGGCCCGGTCAAGGGCTTCGCAGTGACCATGTCCCTCGGGATCTTTACCTCGATGTTCACGGCCATCATGGTGACCCGCGCGATGGTCAACCTGATCTTCGGCGGTCGTGACTTCAAGAAGTTGTGGATTTAAGGGGCTGCCATGTTACGTACAATCAACTTCATGGGCGTTCGCAACGTTGCGTTCGGCATCACATTGTTCCTTACGGTCCTGGCATTGTTCAGCTGCGTCACCAAGGGCATGAACTGGGGGCTGGACTTCACCGGCGGTACGCTCATCGAGCTGACCTACGAGCGTCCGGCCGATGTGACCAAGGTGCGCGAGCAACTGGCCTCGTCGGGCTATAACGACGCCGTGGTCCAGAGCTTCGGTGCGACCACCGACTTGCTGGTGCGGATGCCGGGCGATGACCCGCTGCTGGGTCAAAAGGTGGCTGAAGCGCTGCAGAAGTCCGGTGGCGACAACTCGGCCGTGGTCAAACGCGTCGAGTTCGTCGGCCCGCAGGTGGGTGAAGAGCTGCGCGACCAGGGCGGCCTCGGCATGCTGATGGCGCTGGGCGGCATCCTGCTGTACCTGGCGTTCCGCTTTCAGTGGAAGTTTGCGGTCGGTGCGATCGTATCCTTGATCCACGACGTGATCGTGACCATCGGTATCCTGTCGTACTTCCAGATCACCTTCGACCTGACGGTGCTGGCGGCGGTGCTGGCGATCATCGGCTACTCGCTCAACGACACCATCGTGGTATTCGACCGGGTGCGTGAGAACTTCCGGGTGCTGCGCAAGGCCAGCCTGATCGAGAACATCAACATCTCGACCACGCAAACCCTGTTGCGCACCATGGCAACCTCGATCTCCACCTTGTTGGCGATCGCGGCCCTGTTGTTCTTCGGTGGCGACAACCTGTACGGCTTCTCCATTGCGCTGTTCATCGGTGTGCTGGCGGGTACCTACTCGTCGATCTACATCGCCAACGTGGTGCTGATCTGGCTGAACCTGAGCAGCGAGGACCTGATTCCTCCTGCCAACACCGAGAAGGAAGTGGACGACCGTCCTTGAGGCGTCATTCCTTCTGGTAATATCTGAAAAGGCGCGAGTATTGAACTCGCGCCTTTTTTTGTGCTCCAAGGCTGGGAGAAGCGCGGGTTTATCCCGCATGTGATGGTCAGGAGGTTCATGTGAACAAGTCGATGCTGGTTGGTGCGGTGCTAGGTGCTGTCGCTGTCACTGCTGGGGGGGCTGTTGCCACCTATAAGCTGGTAAAAAGCGGCCCTGAGTACGCTCAGGTGTTGGCGGTCGAGCCGGTCAAACAACAGATCAAGACGCCACGTGAAGTCTGCAAGGATGTCGCTGTTACCCGGCAAGCGCCGGTAAAAGATCAACACCAGATCGCCGGTACCGTACTGGGGGCGGTGGCGGGTGGTCTGCTGGGCAACCAGATCGGTGGCGGTAGCGGTAAGAAAATCGCCACGGTCGCGGGTGCGGTGGGCGGCGGTTACGCCGGCAACAAGGTGCAGGAAGGCATGCAGGAGCGTGATACCTACACCACCACGCAAACCCGATGCAACACGGTCAATGACATCAGTGAGAAGGTCGTAGGCTACGACGTGCGTTATTCGCTGGCTGGCAAGGAAGGCAAGGTGCGTATGGATCGTGATCCGGGTAACCAGATTCCGGTCGACAAGGAAGGTCAGCTGATCCTGGGGCAGAACGAACCGGCTCAGTGATCCGCTGAACTCAAGCTCAACAAGAAGCACCCTGCGGGGCAATGCCAGTCAGTTAAGCGAGCGCCGACCTTTGTAGGAGCGAGCGTGCTCGCGATGGACGTTAACGATAGCGCGTGTTTTCTGATTAAACGCGTTGCTCTTGAGTTCATCGCGAGCACGCTCGCTCCTACACATTCGACCTCATCTCCTTAACTGATCGGTATTGCCCTGCGGGGTGCTTTTTTGTGCGCGGAGTTTTCGCGTCGCCATGCATCCCTGTGGGATGTGGTGTTCCTGAGTACGAATTTCAGGCATAAAAAAGCACCCCGAAGGGTGCCTTTGTATGCCAATCGCTTAGCGTTTCAGCGAGGCTGGCAGGTGCGGCTGGATGGCCGTCAGGACTGCCTTGAAGCATTTGGTGTTGCCGGCAACGATGTGGCCTTTTTCAAGGAAGTCGTGACCGCCGGTGAAGTCGCTCACCAGGCCGCCTGCTTCCTGGATCAGCAGGGCGCCTGCTGCCATGTCCCACTCGGACAGGCCCGACTCCCAGAAGGCGTCGAAGCGGCCAGCGGCCACGTAGGCCAGGTCCAGGCTTGCTGCGCCAGCGCGACGGATGCCGGCGGTCTGGCCAACCAGGCTGCGGAACATGCCCAGGTAGTTGTCGAGGTTGTCCATCTGGTCGTCGCGGAACGGGAAGCCCGTGCCCAGCAGGGCGCCGTCAAGGCTGGTACGGCCGCTTACACGCAGGCGACGACCGTTGAGCTGGGCGCCACGGCCACGGCTGGCGGTGAATTCTTCCTGGCGAACCGGGTCCAGGACCACGGCGTGTTCCAGGCGGCCACGGTATTTGCAGGCAATGCTCACGGCGAAGTGTGGAATGCCACGCAGGAAGTTGGTGGTACCGTCCAGAGGGTCGATGATCCACAGGTATTCTTCGCCTTCGATACCGGTGCCGGCGTGCATGCCGGTCTCTTCACCCAGGATCGAGTGGTTCGGGTAGGCCTTGCGCAGGGCATCGACGATTTTCTGTTCGGCCGCGCGATCAACTTCGGACACGTAGTCCTTGGCGTCTTTTTCGTCGACCTTGATGGTATCCAGGCGCTCGATGGAGCGGAAAATCAATTCACTGGCGCTGCGGGCGGCGCGCAGCGCGATATTCAGCATGGGCTGCATGGATGTGTCACCTAAGGTTGTTAAAGAAAGCCGAGCATTCTAGCAGAAAGTTTCTACAGATGAACGACGACGTTCGTTTTCGTGGCTTAACTTTGCATCTGGCCCTTTAAAAGCGCGGGCTTTTTGACGAGCGGTCAATGGGCCCGGGCGGGGCGTCGTTGCGATTCATGGCGGGCGACAGGCGCGCGTCGGTGCAGCATGGCGACAGTGAGTGGGGTCGGGCCAGGCAGTAATATTTGAGGCAGGATGCCTGGATGAACTGTAAGATTTGCCGCCAAATCCCCTGTCAGAGAGCGCCTCCCTTGCTGCAGAACATTCGTGTCGTCCTGGTCAATACCAGCCATCCGGGCAATATCGGCGGGGCTGCGCGTGCCATGAAGAACATGGGGCTGTCGCGGCTGGTGCTGGTCGAACCGCGGATTTTTCCGCACCACGAAGCCGATGCGCGGGCCTCCGGTGCCGGCGACATCCTGGAAAACGCCCAGGTTGTCGCCACTCTGGAAGATGCCCTGGTGGGCTGCAACCTGGTGCTGGGCACCAGTGCCCGGGATCGTCGCATCCCCTGGCCGTTGCTCGATCCGCGTGAGTGCGGCAGTAAAGTGGTTGAAGAGGCCGGGCAGGGCGCCGAGATCGCTCTGGTGTTCGGTCGTGAAGATTCCGGTCTGACCAATGAAGAGCTGCAGCGATGTCATTTTCACGTGCACATCCCCTCGGATCCTGAGTTCAGTTCGCTGAATCTCGGGGCGGCGGTGCAGGTGCTCAGCTATGAAGTGCGCATGTCCTGGCTGGCGGCACAGGGCCAGCCAAGCAAGGTCGAGAAAGATGAGGTGGCGTCCACCAAAAGCGGTGAGCTGGCGACCATGGATGAGCTGGAGCGATTCTATGAGCACCTGGAGCAGACCCTGGTGGCCATTGAGTTCCTTGATCCGGAAAAGCCACGGCACTTGATGGCGCGCCTGCGTCGGTTGTACGGTCGAAGCTCGGTGAGCCGGGCGGAAATGAATATTTTGCGTGGCATCCTCACGGAAACCCAGAAAGCGGCCCGTGGTGAGCTCCTTAAACGGAAGGATTAATGATGTTCGAGCGTTTGCGTGAAGATATCCAGAGCGTTTTCCACCGCGACCCGGCGGCACGTAATGCGTTTGAGGTGCTGACCTGCTACCCGGGCATGCACGCCATCTGGATTCATCGCCTGTCGTCGGCGTTGTGGGGCATGGGCTGGAAATGGCTGGCGCGACTGGTGTCGAACTTCGGTCGCTGGCTGACCGGGATCGAGATTCATCCGGGCGCCAAGGTCGGCCGGCGCTTCTTTATCGACCACGGCATGGGCATCGTCATCGGCGAAACCGCTGAGATCGGCAATGACGTCACCCTGTATCAGGGCGTGACCCTGGGCGGCACCAGTTGGAACAAAGGCAAGCGCCACCCGACGCTGGAAGATGGCGTGGTGGTGGGGGCGGGCGCCAAGGTGCTGGGGCCGTTCACGGTGGGCGCTGGGGCCAAGGTCGGCTCCAATGCCGTCGTGACCAAGGCGGTGCCGGCGGGGGCGACGGTGGTCGGGATTCCTGGGCGGATCATCGTCAAGTCTGATGACGAACAGGAAGCCAAGCGCAAGGCCATGGCCGAGAAGCTTGGGTTCGACGCCTATGGCGTCAGCGAAGACATGCCGGACCCGGTGGCGCGTGCCATTGGCCAGTTGCTGGATCACCTGCAGGCGGTGGACGGTCGGCTGGAGGATATGTGCGGCGCGCTGAAGGATCTGGGTAGCCCGTATTGTGCCAAGGACCTGCCCTCGCTGCGCGAGGAAGACTTCGCCTGTGTGAAGGGCAAGGATGAAAGCCAGGCGAGCTGATGGCGTGGTGTGTGTCGCGGCTGTGTGGTGCACCTCACGGGTGTGCCATTAAGCCGCAGACTTTGCTATAGTGCGCGCGCTCTTTTGCGGGTAAACCTGACTAAAGTACTAGGTCTTATAGTTGACTTAAATACTCGGGAATTGCATACTCGTCCCCATCCCGAAACTCCGTGGTAATTGTCCATGCGACTGACTACAAAAGGCCGATACGCTGTCACCGCCATGCTTGACCTGGCGTTGCACGCGCAGCATGGGCCGGTGTCCCTGGCTGATATCTCCGAGCGCCAAGGCATTTCCCTGTCCTACCTCGAACAGCTTTTCGCCAAACTGCGCCGCAGCAACCTGGTGTCCAGTGTTCGCGGTCCAGGCGGCGGCTACCAGCTGTCGCGTGATATGCAGGGGATCCAGGTGGCTCAGGTCATTGATGCGGTGAACGAATCGGTCGATGCAACCAAATGCCAGGGGCTGGGTGATTGCCATGGTGGCGACACCTGTCTGACCCACCACTTGTGGTGTGATCTGAGCCTGCAAATCCACGAATTTCTCAGCGGTATCAGCTTGGCTGATCTTGTCACTCGCCGTGAGGTACAAGAAGTAGCCCAGCGTCAGGACCAGCGTCGTTGCAACAGCAAGACGCCGCGTCTGGACAAGATTGAAGCGTCCGCCGTCGAATGACAGCCCAAGAGCTAGCGGCACGCCAGCCAGCCTGATTTAGGAGATAGTCCATGAAATTGCCGATTTACCTTGATTACTCTGCGACCACCCCGGTTGATCCGCGTGTCGCGCAAAAAATGAGTGAATGCCTGCTGGTCGACGGAAACTTCGGTAACCCGGCGTCCCGTTCCCACGTATTCGGCTGGAAGGCCGAAGAGTCGGTCGAAAACGCTCGCCGCCAGGTCGCTGACCTGGTCAACGCCGACCCGCGTGAAATCGTCTGGACCTCCGGTGCCACCGAGTCCGACAACCTGGCAATCAAGGGTGTCGCGCATTTCTACGGCAGCAAGGGCAAGCACCTGATCACCACCAAGATCGAGCACAAGGCGGTCCTCGACACCATGCGCCAACTGGAGCGTGAAGGTTTCGAGGTGACTTACCTTGACCCGCGTGAAGATGGCCTGGTGACGCCCGAGATGATCGAAGCCGCGCTGCGCGATGACACTATCCTGGTGTCGGTGATGCACGTGAACAACGAAATCGGCACCGTCAACGACATCGCGGCCATCGGCGAACTGACCCGCTCCAAGGGCATTCTGTTCCACGTCGACGCCGCGCAGTCCACCGGCAAGGTCGAAATCGACCTGCAAAAGCTGAAGGTCGACCTGATGTCGTTCTCGGCGCACAAGACCTACGGTCCAAAAGGCATCGGCGCGCTGTACGTGAGCCGCAAGCCGCGTGTTCGCCTGGAAGCGACCATGCACGGCGGCGGTCACGAGCGTGGCATGCGTTCCGGCACCCTGGCGACCCACCAGATTGTTGGCATGGGTGAAGCGTTCCGCGTGGCCAAGGAAGACATGGCTGCCGAAAGCGTTCGCATCAAAGCCTTGAGCGACCGTTTCTTCAAGCAGGTCGAAGACCTCGAAGAACTGTACGTCAACGGCAGCATGACTGCCCGTGTACCGCACAACCTGAACCTGAGCTTCAACTACGTCGAAGGCGAGTCGCTGATCATGGCGCTCAAGGATCTGGCGGTGTCGTCCGGTTCGGCCTGCACCTCGGCGTCCCTTGAGCCTTCGTACGTACTGCGCGCCCTGGGCCGCAACGACGAACTGGCACACAGCTCGATCCGCTTCACCTTCGGCCGTTTCACCACCGAAGAAGAAATCGATTACGCCGCGCAGAAAGTCTGCGAGGCCGTCACCAAGCTGCGCGCCCTGTCGCCGCTGTGGGACATGTACAAAGACGGCGTCGACATTTCGAAGATCGAGTGGGCGGCACACTGATATATAAGTCGCCGCACATGGGTCCTGTCACGCGCATTGAAATGCAGGCGTGCAGGGCCCGAAGAGCGACTCTCTGATGAGTGAGGATAAGTACCATGGCTTATAGCGAAAAGGTCATCGACCACTACGAAAACCCGCGCAACGTCGGCAAGATGGACGCGGAAGATCCTGATGTCGGCACCGGCATGGTCGGCGCTCCGGCGTGCGGCGACGTGATGCGCCTGCAGATCAAGGTCAACGAAGCCGGTATCATCGAAGATGCCAAGTTCAAGACCTATGGCTGCGGTTCCGCCATCGCTTCCAGCTCCCTGGCCACCGAGTGGATGAAGGGTAAGACGCTGGACGAGGCAGAAACCATCAAGAACACTCAGCTGGCTGAAGAACTGGCTCTGCCGCCAGTGAAAATCCACTGCTCGGTTCTCGCTGAAGACGCCATCAAGGCCGCTGTTCGCGATTACAAGCAGAAGAAAGGCTTGATCTGACTTTCAAGATTTGGCGACGAGTAAGGAGTCACCGATGGCTATCAGCATGACAGAAGCGGCTGCTCAACACGTGCGACGCTCCCTCAACGGGCGCGGCAAGGGTGATGGGATTCGCCTGGGTGTTCGCACCACGGGCTGTTCCGGCCTTGCCTACGTGCTGGAGTTTGTCGATGAGGTTGGCGAGGACGATCAGGTATTCGAAAGTCACGGCGAGAAAGTGATCATCGATCCGAAAAGCCTGGCGTACCTTGACGGCACCGAGCTCGATTTCGTCAAGGAGGGGTTGAACGAAGGCTTCAAGTTCAACAATCCCAACGTGCGCGGTGAATGTGGCTGCGGCGAAAGCTTCAACATCTGAGGCTGCTCGTGGGTACTCCTTGTCATTTCGCTTTGTTTGAGCTGCAACCGAGCTTCAACCTGGACCTCGACCAGTTGGCTACGCGCTACCGTGAGTTGGCGCGCGGCGTCCATCCAGACCGCTTTGCCGACGCTTCCGAGCGTGAGCAGCGGCTGGCGCTAGAGAAATCCGCGAGCCTCAACGAGGCCTACCAGACGCTCAAGAGTCCGCCCAAGCGCGCGCGTTACTTGCTCGCTTTGAATGGTGGCGAGCTACCGCTGGAGGTCACGGTGCATGATCCGGAGTTTCTTCTGCAACAGATGGAGTTGCGTGAAGAGCTCGAAGACCTGCAGGACAGTGCTGACCTGAATGGCGTTGCCGCGTTCAAGCGCCGCCTGAAAGTCGCCCAGGATGAACTGAACCAAAGCTTCGCAGCTTGCTGGAACGATGCCGTGCAACGTGAACGGGCTGAACGCCTGATGCGGCGCATGCAGTTCCTGGACAAGCTCACTTACGAAGTGCGCCAGTTAGAAGAGCGCCTCGACGATTAACCCAGTGCCGCCAAGGTTGCACGCCTGATATACAGATAAGTCCTGATAACGATGGCCCTACTGCAGATCGCCGAACCCGGCCAAAGTCCTCAACCGCACCAGCGTCGCCTGGCTGTGGGGATTGACTTGGGCACTACCAATTCGCTGGTCGCTGCATTGCGCAGTGGTCTTTCCGAACCTCTGGCCGACGCCGCCGGGCAGGTCATCCTGCCGTCTGCGGTGCGCTATCACGCCGACCGTGTCGAGGTGGGCGAGTCCGCCAGGCTGGCGGCCGCTGCCGATCCGTTGAACACGGTATTGTCGGTCAAGCGCTTGATGGGTCGTGGTCTGTCCGACGTCAAGCAGCTGGGCGAGCAACTGCCGTATCGCTTCGTCGACGGCGAGTCGCACATGCCGTTCATCGACACCGTGCAGGGGCCGAAAAGCCCGGTCGAAGTCTCCGCCGACATCCTCAGGGTGCTGCGTCAGCGCGCCGAGGCGACCCTGGGCGGCGAGCTGGTCGGTGCGGTCATCACCGTTCCGGCCTATTTCGACGATGCCCAGCGCCAGGCCACCAAGGACGCGGCCAAGCTGGCCGGTCTGAACGTGCTGCGCTTGCTCAACGAGCCAACCGCGGCGGCGGTGGCCTATGGTCTGGACCAGCATGCCGAAGGCCTGGTCGCTATTTATGACCTGGGTGGCGGCACCTTCGATATTTCGATTCTGCGCCTGACCGGCGGTGTGTTCGAGGTGTTGGCCACCGGTGGCGACAGCGCCCTGGGTGGCGATGACTTCGACCACGCGATTGCCGGCTGGATCATCGAGTGCGCCGGTCTGTCCGCCGATCTTGATCCGGGCACGCAGCGCCACTTGCTGCAAATCGCTTGCGCGGCCAAGGAAGCCCTGACGGACGCCGCGGTGGTCGAAGTCGCTTACGGTGACTGGAAAGCCGAACTGACCCGTGAAGCTTTCGATGCGCTGATCGAGCCCATGGTCGCTCGCAGCCTCAAGGCTTGCCGCCGTGCCGTTCGCGACTCCGGTATCGAACTGGATGATGTGCATGCGGTGGTGATGGTGGGCGGTTCGACCCGCGTTCCCCGTGTGCGCCAAGCAGTGGCCGAGGCGTTCGGTCGTCAGCCGTTGACCGAAATCGACCCGGATCAAGTGGTGGCCATCGGTGCCGCGATCCAGGCGGATACCCTGGCGGGTAACAAGCGCGATGGCGGCGAACTGCTGCTGCTTGACGTGATTCCGTTGTCCCTTGGGCTGGAAACCATGGGCGGCCTGATGGAGAAGGTGATTCCGCGCAACACCACCATCCCGGTCGCGCGGGCCCAGGACTTCACGACCTACAAAGATGGCCAGTCGGCCATGATGATTCATGTGCTGCAGGGCGAGCGCGAGCTGATCAGCGATTGCCGCTCGCTGGCGCGCTTCGAGTTGCGCGGTATTCCGGCCATGGTCGCGGGTGCGGCGAAGATTCGCGTGACCTTCCAGGTCGACGCCGATGGCCTGCTCAGCGTTTCGGCTCGTGAGTTGGGTTCGGGCGTCGAGGCGAGCATTCAGGTCAAGCCGTCCTACGGTCTGACCGACGGCGAAATCACCCGCATGCTCAAGGACTCGTTCCAGCACGCCAATGACGACAAAGTCGCCCGTGTGCTGCGTGAGCAGCAAGTCGATGCCCAGCGCTTGATCGAAGCGGTGCAGGGCGCCCTCGATGCGGACGGCGATCGTCTGCTCGACGCCGAAGAACGCATGGTCATCGAACTGCAGATGCAAGAACTGGCCGAGTTGATGAAAGGTACCGATGGTTATGCCATCGAGCAGCAGACCAAGCGTCTGTCGCAAGTGACCGATGCTTTTGCTGCCCGCCGCCTGGACTCGACGGTGAAAGCCGCTCTGGCGGGGCGCAACCTGAATGAGATTGAGGAATAACGATGCCGCAGGTCATTTTTCTGCCACACGAAAAGTTTTGCCCGGACGGCATGGTTGTGGAGGCTGAGACCGGTGTGTCCATCCTCGAACTGGCTCATGAGCACCATATCGAGATGGAAAGTGCCTGTGGCGGCGTCTGCGCCTGCACCACCTGCCACTGCCTGATTCGCGAAGGCTTCGACTCTCTGGAAGAGGCTGACGAGCTGGAGGAAGACTATCTTGATAAGGCCTGGGGGCTGGAAGCCGTGTCGCGCCTGGCCTGTCAGGCTAAGGTCGGGACCGAAGACCTGACTGTCGAAATCCCGAAATACTCGCTCAACCATGCTGCCGAAGCGCCGCACTGATTCAAGGAATTGTCATGAGTCTTAAATGGGTTGATGTGCTGGAAATCGCGATCCAGCTGGCTGAGTCCAAGCCGGATGTGGACCCGCGCTACGTGAACTTCGTCGATCTGCACCAGTGGGTGCTGGCATTGCCGGAGTTCAGTGATGACCCCACCCGCGGTGGCGAGAAGGTGCTTGAAGCAATTCAAGCGGCCTGGATCGAAGAAGCCGACTGAACGCACCGTACGCCGTTAGGCAATACCAAAGAACCCGCGTATAATTCGCGGGTTTAATTTTTCGCAAATTACCGTTTCTGGAGTTACACCATGGCTGTTCAACGTACTTTCTCCATCATCAAGCCTGACGCTGTTGCAAAAAACGTTATCGGCGAGATCACCACTCGTTTCGAAAAAGCTGGCCTGCGCGTTGTAGCTTCGAAACTGAAGCAACTGTCCAAGGCTGAAGCTGAAGGCTTCTACGCTGAGCACAGCGCTCGTGGTTTCTTCGGCGACCTGGTTGCTTTCATGATCTCCGGCCCGGTTGTTGTCCAGGTTCTGGAAGGCGAAAATGCTATCGCTCTGAACCGTGAGCTGATGGGCGCTACCAACCCTAAAGAAGCAGCTGCCGGCACCATCCGTGCTGACTTCGCTGATTCCATCGACGCCAACGCTGTACACGGTTCGGACTCCGAAGCCGCTGCTGCTCGCGAAATCTCGTACTTCTTCGCAGCTACTGAAGTAACCACTCGCTAAGCATTGGCTTAAGAGTGAAGGTGAATCCATGACTACATCGACTGTTAAAACTAACCTGCTGGGTCTGACTCAGCTGGAAATGGAAAAATTCTTCGACTCAATCGGGGAGAAGCGTTTCCGTGCCGGTCAGGTAATGAAATGGATTCACCACTTTGGCGTCGATGATTTCGACGCCATGACGAACGTCAGCAAGGCCTTGCGCGAAAAGCTCAAGGTCGTTGCTGAAATTCGTGGTCCCGAAGTGGTCAGCGAGGACATTTCCAGCGACGGCACCCGTAAGTGGGTGGTGCGCGTGGCGTCCGGCAGCTGCGTCGAGACCGTGTACATTCCCCAGGGCAAACGCGGCACCTTGTGCGTTTCGTCCCAGGCAGGCTGTGCCCTGGACTGCAGTTTCTGCTCCACCGGCAAGCAAGGCTTCAATAGCAACCTCACCGCCGCCGAAGTCATTGGCCAGGTGTGGATTGCCAACAAATCCTTTGGCAGCGTCCCGGCAACCGCCGACCGTGCCATCACCAACGTGGTGATGATGGGCATGGGTGAGCCGCTGCTGAACTTCGACAACGTCGTGGCCGCCATGCATCTGATGATGGATGACCTGGGCTACGGGATCTCCAAGCGCCGCGTGACCCTGTCCACCTCGGGCGTGGTGCCGATGATCGATGAGCTGTCCAAGCACATCGACGTCTCCCTGGCGTTGTCTCTGCACGCACCCAATGACGCATTGCGTAACCAATTGGTGCCGATCAACAAGAAGTATCCGCTTAAGATGCTCCTCGAGTCGTGCCAGCGCTACATGTCGTCCCTGGGCGAAAAGCGCGTGCTGACCATCGAGTACACCTTGCTCAAGGACATCAACGACAAGGTCGAGCATGCGGTTGAAATGATCGAGTTGCTCAAGAACATCCCGTGCAAGATCAACCTGATCCCGTTCAACCCGTTCCCGCACTCCGGTTACGAGCGTCCGAGCAACAACGCCATCCGGCGTTTCCAGGATCAACTGCATCACGCAGGCTTCAACGTCACCGTGCGTACCACACGCGGCGAAGACATCGATGCGGCCTGTGGTCAATTGGTAGGACAGGTGCTGGATCGCACCCGTCGTAGCGAACGTTATATTGCCGTGCGTGAGTTGAGCGCCGACAGCGATATCGCGCAAGACGCTGCGAATCGTACCTAAGAGAGGATCTCTATGTCCCTGCGCGTTGCGCTGCTCTTGCTGTTTGCCAGCCTGTCGGCTGGCTGTGTTTTGTCGGGTGACTTCGATCCGATGAAAACCAGCAAGGGCCGTGACGAGGCGCGCACTGCCTACGTGCAGTTGGGCATGGGGTATCTGCAACAGGGCATGACCGAGCAGGCCAAGGTGCCGCTCAAGAAGGCCCTGGAGCTCGATGGTTCGGACGCCGAAGCCAATGCTGCCCTGGGCCTGGTGTTTCAGGCCGAAATGGAACCTGAACTGGCTGACCAGCATTTTCGCAAGGCCCTGGCAGCCCGCCCGGATGATGCGCGTATCCTGAACAACTACGGCAGCTTTCTCTTTGAAGAGAAACGTTACAAGGAAGCTTACGAGCGCTTTGAGCAAGCTGCCGCCGATAGCCTTTACCCTGGACGTTCGCGGGTGTTCGAGAACCTGGGCATGACCGCCGCGATGCTGGGGCAGCGCGACCTGGCCCGGCAACAGCTGGAAAAAGCCCTGCGCCTGAATCGTCAACAACCCCGTGCATTGCTGGAAATGGCTGAGTTGTCCTTCGAAGACAGGCATTATGTGCCGTCGCGTGACTATTACGACCGTTTTAGCCTGCTAGCCGAGCAAAATGCACGTAGTCTATGGCTCGGCGTTCGGCTGGCCGACGTGTTCGACGATCGTGACAAGGCCGCCAGTTTAGGCCTGCAATTAAAACGACTCTATCCCGGTACACCGGAATATCAGCAATACCTGTCGGAGCAATGATGAAAGCGGCGCATCCCGAAGTTGTAGCAGCGACTCGCGTAAACCCTGGCCAGACCCTGCGTCAGGGGCGTGAAAGCAATGGTTGGTCGCTGAGCGAAGTGGCTCTGAAGCTCAATCTCACTGTGATTTCCCTGAGCAATCTGGAAGCCGGCGCGTTCGACAAGCTGCCAGGGCACACCTTTGCCCGTGGCTATATCCGCGCTTACGCCAAACTGCTCGACATGGACCAGGCCGTCCTGGTTCAACAATTCGACCAGCACACCGGCACCGATGCCAAAGGCAGCAACGTACACAGCCTGGGTCGCATCGAAGAGCCAAGCCGCGTTTCCCACACCATTTTGCGCATTGTCAGCCTGTTGTTGCTGATCGCCGTCGTGGGTGGCGGTTTTGTCTGGTGGCAGGATCAAACCTCGCTGCGCACCAAGGATTTGATCGGCTTGAACCCGGAACATGTCGAAGTCGAAGGCGCCGATGGCACCACGCAGATCCACCCGCTCGACGAGCCGGAAGATCAGGCGGTGGCACAAGCCCAGACCGAAAGCACCACGCCGCTGGAGTTGCCTGAGGCCGCAGCAACTGCCGAGGTCCAGGAAAACACCCAGGTACCGGCCCAGGCAGCCCCGGTCGTGACGCCGGCCGCTCCGGTTGTCGTGGCGCCTGTGACACCAGCCGCCCCGGTCGTGGCCGTCGCCGCCGTTGCTCCGGCGCCTGTCGCGCCAGCCCCGGTAGCTCCGGTAGTCCCTGCTGCCCCGACGGTAGCACCGACTGCTCCGGTAGCCGGCGCCGGTCAGGTGCGGATCCAGTTCGTGGCCGACTGCTGGACACAAGTCACCGATGGCAACGGCAGAGTGCTGTTGAGCGGTCTCAAGCGTAAAGGCGAGGCCGTCGACCTCAGCGGCAAGCCACCCTTTGCAGTACGCCTGGGCTTTGCCCGTGGCGCGCAGATCAGCTACAACGGGCAAGCGGTCGATGTAGCTCCGTTCACCAGTGGCGAGACTGCTCGCCTGAAGTTGGGTCAATAAGTCATGCACGGCGAATCTCCAATCAAACGTCGCGAATCCCGCAAGATCTGGGTCGGTTCGGTACCGGTGGGCGGTGATGCGCCTATCGCTGTGCAGAGCATGACCAACAGCGATACCAACGATGTGGCCGCCACCGTGGCCCAGATCAATCGCCTGGAAGCGGCTGGCGTCGATATCGTGCGGATTTCCGTTCCGGACATGGATGCCGCCGAAGCCTTCGGTCGCATCAAGCAGCTGGTCAAGGTGCCATTGGTTGCCGACATCCACTTCGACTATCGGATCGCCTTGCGCGTCGCCGAACTGGGTGTCGATTGCCTGCGGATCAACCCGGGCAACATCGGTCGTGAAGACCGTGTGCGTGCGGTGGTCGATGCGGCCCGCGACCGCGGGATCCCGATCCGTATCGGAGTGAACGCCGGTTCCCTGGAAAAAGACCTGCAAAAGAAATATGGCGAGCCAACCCCGGCCGCGCTGGTGGAGTCGGCCTTGCGTCACGTCGAGCACCTTGAACGCCTGAATTTCCAGGACTTCAAGGTCAGCGTGAAGGCCTCCGACGTGTTCATGGCCGTTGAAGCCTACCGTCTGCTGGCCAAGGAAATCGTGCAGCCACTGCACCTGGGGATCACCGAAGCCGGCGGTTTGCGTTCAGGCACAGTGAAATCCGCCGTGGGCCTCGGTATGCTGCTCGCCGAAGGGATTGGCGATACTATTCGCATCTCGTTGGCGGCCGACCCGGTCGAGGAAGTGAAGGTCGGCTACGACATTCTCAAATCCCTGCACCTGCGTTCCCGTGGTATCAACTTCATCGCCTGCCCGAGTTGCTCGCGGCAGAACTTCGATGTGGTCAAGACCATGAACGAACTGGAAGGGCGCCTCGAGGATCTGCTGGTGCCGCTGGATGTGGCGGTCATCGGTTGCGTGGTCAACGGTCCTGGTGAAGCCAAAGAGGCCCATATCGGCCTGACCGGCGGCACGCCGAACCTGATTTATATCGACGGCAAGCCGTCGCGGAAACTGACGAATGAAAATCTCGTGGATGAGCTTGAACGCTTGATCCGCGAGAAAGCGGCCGAAAAGGTCGAAGCTGACGCAGCGGTCATCGCTCGCGGCTGATCGAACGAATTAAGGAATTTTTGTGAGCAAGTCTCTACAAGCCATTCGTGGCATGAACGACATCCTGCCCGAACAGACCCCGTTGTGGCGTCATTTCGAAGGTACCGTCTCGCGTCTGCTGGATAACTACGGTTACAAGCAGATCCGCATGCCGATCGTCGAGTTCACCGAGCTGTTCAAGCGCTCCATCGGTGAAGTGACCGACATCGTCGAAAAAGAGATGTACACCTTCGAGGACCGCAACGGCGACTCGCTGACCCTGCGCCCCGAAGGCACGGCGGCCTGCGTGCGCGCGGTGCTGGAGCATGGCATCACGGGCGGTGGCCAGGTGCAGAAGCTCTGGTACATCGGCCCGATGTTCCGCCATGAGCGTCCACAGAAAGGCCGTTATCGCCAGTTCCACCAGATCGGCGTTGAAGTCTTCAACCTCGATGGTCCGGACATCGATGCCGAGCTGATCGTGCTGACCTGGCGCCTGTGGGGCGAGCTGGGCATCCGTGACGCGGTCAAGCTCGAGCTCAACAGCCTGGGTACCAGCGAATCCCGTGGTCGTTATCGCGAGGCCCTGGTCGAGTACCTGTCGGCCCGCCTGGACCAACTGGACGAAGACAGCCAGCGCCGCCTGAAAACCAACCCGCTGCGGGTGCTCGACACCAAGAACGCCGATACCCAGGCGGTACTGGTTGATGCGCCGAAGATGGCCGACTACCTCGACGAGGAGTCGCGCGCTCACTTCGAGGGCCTCAAGGCTCGCCTGGACGCCGCCGGCATTCCTTACGTGATCAACCCGAAGCTGGTGCGCGGGCTGGATTACTACAGCAAGACCGTTTTCGAATGGGTCACCGATAAGCTGGGGGCCCAGGGCACTGTGTGCGCGGGCGGCCGTTACGACGGCCTGGTCGAGCAGATGGGCGGCAAGCCGACCACGGGCGTTGGTTTCGCCATGGGTATCGAGCGCCTGGTGCTGCTGCTGGAAACCCTGGAGCAGATCCCGCAGGAAATCTCCCGTCAGGTCGATGTCTATCTGTGCGCCTTCGGCGAAGCGGCCGAGCTGGCCGGCCTGACCTTGAGCGAGCGGGTGCGTGACCAGTTGCCCAACCTGCGCCTGCAAGTGAATGCCGGCGCCGGTAGCTTCAAGAGCCAGTTCAAGAAAGCCGACAAGAGCGGTGCACTGTACGCACTGATCCTGGGTGACGACGAAATGGCCCAGCAAGTGGTAGGTTTCAAACCCCTGCGTGGCCAGGGCGAACAACAAAGCATTGCCTGGGATGCGCTCGCCGCTCACCTGGCCACCTGCGTCGTGCAGGGTTGAAGCTGTCCAACAGCCGATTTAGCGAATAAGGAGTATTGGGGTGTCGAGTACCGAAGATGAACAACTGGCGGATTTGAAGGACTGGTGGACGCGCAACGGTAAACCCCTGGTCACTGGCGGCCTGTTGGCGCTGGTCATCGTGTTCGGCTGGCAGGCGTTCCAGAAGTATCAGGGCAACCAGTCGCAAGGCGCCTCGATGCTCTATCAGCAATTGCTGGAAACCACGCTGACCCCGGACGGCAAGCCTGACATGGCCCGTGTCGCGGACCTGTCGAACAAGCTCAATAGCGAGTTCGGCGGCACTGCCTACGCGCAATACGGCAGCCTGTTCGTGGCGAAAGTCGCGGTCGACAGCGGCAAGCTCGATGACGCTGCACGCGAACTCAAGGCCGTTGCCGACAAGCCGGCCAACGCAGCCCTGGGTGAAGTGGCGCGTCAGCGTCTGGCTCAGGTGCTGGCTGGGCAGAGCAAGGTCGATGAGGCCCTGAAACTGCTTGAAGGCGATGCGGACAAAGCATTCCTGGCCACTCGTGAAGAGCTCAAGGGTGACCTGCTGGTCCAGTTGGGCCGTACCGACGAAGCCCACGCGGCGTATCAAAAAGCCAAGGCGGCGCTGTCGGATGAAGCAGCGGTAGGCGGCCTGCAAATCAAACTGGACGACCTGGCCAAAGGGGATGCGTGACGTGATCCGTTGGAAACATGCAGCATTGCTGGCTCTGGCCGTTCTGGCCGCGGGTTGCAGCAGCAACAGCAAAAAAGAACTGCCACCGGCGGAGCTGGTCGACTTCAAGGAAGAAGTGGTCCTGCAAAAGCAGTGGAGCCGTTCGATCGGTGACGGTCAGGGCGAAACCTACAACATGCTGGTGCCGGCAATCGACGGCAATACCATCTATGCCGGCGATGTCAGCGGCGTGGTCGTGGCGATGGATCGCGGCAACGGTGACGTCAAGTGGAAAAAGGATCTTGAACTGCCTGTTTCCGGCGCCGTCGGCGTGGGTTACGGTCTGGTAATGATCGGCACCCTCAAGGGCGAAGTGGTCGCTTTGGACGCCATCAACGGCGAAGAAAAGTGGCGCGCTCGTGTGACCAGCGAAGTGCTGGCGCCGCCTGCGAACAACGGTGACGTGGTGGTGGTGCAAACCCAGGACGATCGCCTGATCGGCCTGGATGCGGCCACTGGCAACCAGCGCTGGTTGTATGACAGCACACCGGCCGTACTGACCCTGCGTGGCACCAGTGCGCCGATCGTGACCAATCGCCTGGCGCTGGCCGGTCTGTCGACCGGTAAAGTCGTGGCGCTGAACATCTCCAACGGCGTGCCGGTGTGGGAAACTCGCGTCGCGATCCCGCAAGGTCGTTCGGAACTCGATCGCGTGGTCGACATCGACGGTGGCCTGCTGTTGTCTGGCGGTACCCTGTACGTCGCCAGCTATCAGGGTCGCGTTGCGGCGCTGGACATGGAGAGCGGTCGCCAGCTCTGGCAGCGTGATGCTTCCAGCTATGCCGGTGTCGCCCAGGGTTTCGGTAACGTCTATGTGAGCCTGTCTTCAGGCACGGTTGAAGGCGTCGACGAACGTTCCACCACGGCCTTGTGGAGCAACGATTCGCTGGCCCGCCGTCAATTGTCGGCTCCGGAAGTGTTCTCCAGCTACGTTGCAGTCGGTGACCTGGAAGGTTACCTGCACCTGCTGAGTCAGGTGGACGGTCGTTTCGTCGGCCGTGAACGCATCGACAGCGACGGCCTTCGTGCCCGTCCGCTGGTGGTGGGTGACACGATTTATGTGTATGGCAACAGCGGCAAACTGGAAGCCCTGACCATCAAGTAAGGACTATGCTTGGGGTTAATACCCCAGGCAGCCCCGGATTTCCGGGGTTTGCAGCGCTTGCAGGCGCTGCCCCGAGCACCAGCCGCTGCCTCGCAGCGGCTTTTGTATTTTCTGAAATAACGAAGTGGAGAGCCGCATGGTTCCCGTAATCGCCCTGGTGGGCCGACCGAACGTCGGTAAATCCACCATGTTCAACCGCCTGACCAAAAGCCGCGACGCTATTGTCGGCGACCTTTCCGGTCTGACCCGTGATCGCCAATACGGTGAGGCAAAGTGGCAAGGGCGCTCCTACATCCTGGTCGACACCGGTGGTATTTCCGGTGATGAACACGGCATGGACGAAAAGATGGCCCAGCAGTCGCTGCTGGCTATCGAAGAAGCCGATGTCGTTCTGTTCCTGGTAGACGCCAAGGCTGGCTTCACCGCCGCCGACCAGATGATTGCCGAGCACTTGCGCAAGCGCAACAAACGCTCCCTGCTGGTGGCCAACAAGATCGACAACATCGATCCTGAAATGGCCCGTGCTGAATTTGCTCCGTTGGGCATGGGCCACGCCATTGGTGTTGCCGGTGCGCAAGGTCGCGGTGTGAACACACTGCTGGAAGCCGCCCTGAGCGAATTCCCGCGTGACACCGAAGAAGAGGACCTGAACGCCGACGTCGCCGAAGGCGAAGAAGCGGTGCGCATTCCTGGCCCAAGCGAAAAAGATGGCATCAAGATCGCCATCATCGGTCGCCCGAACGTCGGCAAGTCGACCCTGGTCAACCGCATGCTCGGTGAAGACCGGGTAATCGTCTATGACCAGCCCGGCACCACGCGCGACAGTATCTACATCCCGTTCGAGCGTAACGAGGAGAAGTACACGCTGATCGACACCGCCGGTGTGCGCAAGCGCGGCAAGATCAACGAGGAAGTTGAAAAGTTCTCGGTGGTCAAGACCCTGCAAGCGATCAAAGACGCCAACGTGGTGATCTTTGTGATGGACGCCCGTGAGGGTGTGGTGGACCACGACCTCAACCTGCTGGGCTTTGCCCTGGAAGCCGGTCGTGCCATCGTTATCGCCTTGAACAAGTGGGACGGCATGACGCCGTCGGAACGTGACTTCGTGAAGGTCGAGCTGGAGCGTCGGCTGTTCTTCGTCGACTTCGCCGACATCCACTTCATCTCGGCACTGCACGGCACTGGCGTGGGTAACCTGTACCAGTCGGTACAGAACTCGTTCAAGTCGGCGATCACTCGCTGGCCGACCAACCGCCTGACCCAGATCCTCGAAGACGCCGTTGGCGAGCACGCGCCACCGATGGTCAACAACCGCCGGATCAAGCTGCGTTACGCCCACTTGGGTGGTGCCAACCCGCCGTTGATCGTGATCCACGGTAACCAGGTCGAGAAGGTTCCGAACTCTTACGTCCGTTACCTGGAAAACACCTACCGTCGTGTCTTGAAGCTGGTTGGTACGCCGATCCGCATCGAGTTCAAGGGGGGTGAAAACCCGTACGAAGCCAACAAGAACACGCTCACCGACCGTCAGGTCAACAAGAAGCGTCGCTTGATGTCGCACCACAAGAAAGCCGACAAGAAGCGCCGTGATAAAAGGTAAAAGGGCAGTTGCAAGCTGTAAGCTGTAAGCGGCAAGTGAAGAGCTTGCCTGCTTCAACTCTGTAGCTTGTAGCTCGCACCGACACCAAGAAAGGGTCCTTTTCGGGGCCCTTTTTTGTGCCTGGCGGTTTGACGCTTGACCGCTTGCAGCTTGTCGCTTGAAACTTGCAGCTCACCTGCAGGGGCCCACCGATGATCACCAGCAAGCTGCCAAATGTCGGCATCACCATCTTCACCCAAATGTCTCAGCTCGCGGCGCAGACCGGTGCGCTGAACCTGTCCCAGGGATTTCCCGATTTCGATGGCCCGCAGGCCCTGCGCGATGCAGTGGGGCGGCATATTGCCAGTGGCCACAACCAGTACTCACCCATGACCGGCCTGCCGGTGCTGCGCGAGCAAGTGGCCGCGAAGATTGCCCGCAGCTACGGTGCCAGGGTCGATGCCGACACCGAGGTGACCATCACGCCCGGTGCCACCCAGGCGATCTTCTGCGCCATTCAGGCGGTTATCCACAGCGGCGGCGAAGTGATCGTCTTCGACCCGGCCTACGACAGCTATGAGCCTTCGGTGGAACTGGCGGGCGGGCGTTGCGTGCATGTGCAGCTTGGGGTGAAGGACTTTGCCATCGACTTCCAGAAGTTGCGTGAAGCGTTGAGCCCGCGCACGCGCATGATCATCCTCAACTCGCCGCATAACCCCAGCGGTGCACTGATCTCCCGTGCCGAGCTGGATCAACTGGCCGAGCTGATCCGCGACCGCGACATCTATGTGATCAGCGACGAGGTATATGAACACCTGGTGTTCGATGGCGTGCCCCATGTCAGTGTCCTGGCCCACGAAGAGCTGTATCAGCGCGCCTTTGTGGTCAGCTCGTTTGGCAAGACCTATCACGTTACCGGCTGGAAGACCGGTTATGTGGTCGCGCCACCGGCATTGACCGCGGAACTGCGCAAGGTGCACCAGTACGTCAGTTTCTGCGGTGTCACACCGTTGCAGTACGCCTTGGCCGACTACATGGCCGAGCACCCGGAGCATGTCGAGGAGTTGCCGGCGTTCTATCAGGCCAAGCGCGATCTGTTCTGCGATTTGCTCCTGCCTTCGCGTTTCAGCTTTACCAAGGTTGCCGGCACTTATTTCCAGTTGCTCGACTATTCCGCGATTCGCCCGGACCTGAACGACGTCGACATGGCGATGTGGATGACCCGCGAGCACGGTGTGGCGGCGATCCCGGTGTCGGTGTTCTACCAGAACCCACCACAGGAACAGCGTCTGGTGCGCCTGTGTTTTGCCAAGCGAGAGGAGACCCTGCGTGAGGCAGCGGAAAAACTATGCGTGATCTGAGTACCTTGCCCAATCTCAATGTTGCGTTGATCCAGACCACGCTGGCCTGGCATGACCGCCAGGCCAACCTCGAGCATTTCGAACCGTTGCTGGAGCAGGCACGCGGTGCGGACCTGATCATCCTGCCGGAGATGTTCACCACTGGTTTCTCCATGGAGTCAGAGACCCTCGCCGAAGCGGAAAACGGCCCGACCAGTAAATGGTTGCGGGCTCAGGCGGCGAAACTGGGCGCGGTGATCACCGGCAGTGTGATTGTCCAGGCCGCCGATGGCAGTCATCGCAACCGGCTATTGTGGGCGCGACCGGACGGCGAGGTCTGGCACTATGACAAGCGCCACCTGTTCCGCATGGCGGGCGAGCACAACCATTTCACCCCGGGTGAGCGTCAGGTGCAGTTCGAACTCAAGGGCTGGCGGGTGCGTCCACTGATTTGCTACGACCTGCGCTTCCCGGTCTGGAGCCGTGATCCACACGACACCGACCTGTTGCTGTACACCGCCAACTGGCCGGGAGCCCGGCGTCAGCACTGGAACCGTTTGTTGCCGGCGCGGGCGATCGAGAACCTGTGCTACGTGGCAGCGGTGAACCGTGTTGGCACCGATGGCAAGGGCTTTGCCTATACCGGCGACAGCCAGGTGCTGGATTACCAGGGCGAGACGCTGCTCAGCGCCGGCGAGGCCGACGGGGTGTTCAAGGTGGTGCTGGATGCTGCCGAGCTAGCCGCTTACCGCACACGGTTCCCGGCTGATCTGGATGCCGATACCTTCGCGTTCACTTGAGAGTCTTGTTGCCTGACAGGCAACGCAAAATAGAAAGCCAACAAAAAGGCCCCGAGGTTCACACCCCGGGGCCTTTGCGCTGTGGCTATCGTGTTACGCCGCTTTGGCCTGTGGCTGGCTCAGGGAGCGGTTCAGGGCACTGAACAGGGCCTTGAAGCTGGCGGTGGTGATGTTTTCATCGATGCCCACGCCGTGCACTGCACGTTCGCCGTTCACACGCAGCTCGATGTAGGCCGCTGCCTTGGCATTGGTGCCCGCGCCGATGGCGTGTTCGTTGTAGTCCATGATTTCCACCGGGATCGGCAAGCCGGCCACCAGGGCTTCCAGGGCACCGTTGCCCTTGCCGCGCCAGTGCAGGTTGGTTTCGCCCTGGCCTTTGCTGGAAACTTCCACTTCGACCGAGCTATGGCCGTTCTCTTCCTGCAGGCGATGGCTGACCAGCGCGTACGGGGTGTTGGCCTGCAAGTACTCGCTGTGCAGCAAGGCGTGGATCTGCTGAGCCGTCATCTCGAGGCCCAGGCGATCGGTTTCGCGCTGGACCACCTGGCTGAACTCGATCTGCATGCGGCGTGGCAAGTTGATGCCGTATTCCTGTTCCAGCAGGTAGGCGATACCGCCTTTGCCGGACTGGCTGTTGACGCGAATCACGGCCTCGTAGCTGCGGCCGATGTCGGCCGGGTCGATCGGCAAGTACGGCACTTCCCACAGGGCGTCCGGTTGCTGCTGGGCGAAGCCCTTGCGGATGGCGTCCTGGTGCGAGCCGGAGAATGCGGTGTGGACCAGGTCACCGACGTACGGGTGACGTGGGTGAACCGCAATCTGGTTGCACTCCTCGACGACCTTGCGCACGCCGTCGATGTCGGAGAAATCCAGCTCAGGGTTGACGCCCTGGGTGTAGAGGTTCAAGGCCACGGTGACCAGATCGACGTTACCGGTGCGCTCGCCGTTGCCGAACAGGCAGCCTTCGACGCGGTCGGCGCCGGCCATCAAGCCCAGTTCGGTGGCCGCAACGCCAGTGCCACGGTCGTTGTGGGTGTGCAGGCTGATGATCACGCTGTCACGACGGTTGATGTGACGACCGAACCACTCGATCTGGTCGGCGTAGATATTCGGTGTAGCGCACTCAACGGTGGCGGGCAGGTTGAGGATCATCTTGTGTTCGGGGGTCGGGTTCCAGACCTCGATCACGGCGTCGCAGACTTCCTTGGCGAACTCGAGCTCGGTGGCGCTGAAGGTCTCCGGCGAGTACTCGAACGTCCATTCGGTTTCCGGCTGCTGGGCGGCATATTTGACGAACAGCTTGGCCGCGCTGACCGCGATTTCCTTGACGCCGTCCTTGTCCTGGTTGAAGACGATCCGGCGGAAGGAAGGGGAGGTCGCGTTATACAGGTGGACGATGGCCTTTTTCGCCCCGCGAAGGGATTCGAAGGTGCGCGCAATCAGGTCTTCACGGCCCTGGGTGAGCACCTGAATGGTGGTGTCGTCCGGGATGTGGCCGTCTTCGATCAAGGTCCGCACGAAGTCGAAGTCGGTTTGCGAGGCCGCCGGGAAGGAAGCTTCGATTTCCTTCACGCCCACCGACACCAGGGTTTTCCAGAAGCGCAGCTTCTTCACCGCGTCCATTGGCTCGATCAGCGACTGATTGCCGTCGCGCAAGTCGGAACTGCACCAGATCGGCGCGGCGGTGATGGTCTTCGACGGCCAGGTGCGATCCGCAATGTCGATGGTCGGGAACGCGCGGTATTTGGAAGACGGGTTTTTGAGCATGCTCATCTGGGAAGTCCTTATTCTGTTGGCCGAAAAGTGGCGGCCTGCCGGTGGATCAAAAATACGTGGGATAAAACCGGGGGCGAGGCACTGCGATTCAGCCCGGCAGTCGTGCGCTGACGAGGCACAGGCTGCGGTGCTGGCGAAGCTGAATGAGGGTGTGAGAGGTTTTCATGCCTTCAACCCTAACCGCGGCGAGGAAGGATGGCAAGCAGTCGAAAAACTTTGAGAGGAATACTCGAAAAGTCGTTATTGGCGAGATTTTATTCGTGGATTATGTGGAAATGTTGTTGGGTATTGCGCAGACCGTTCGTCATGCGCAATCCCTGTGGGCGGGTTATGGCTGGAACGCGCCAATGAATATCGCCGGGTCCACGCGGGCGTCGTTCAGGCTGACGTTCCAGTGCATGTGCGGTCCGGTGGCGCGGCCGGTGGCGCCGACTTTACCGACGACACCGCCGCGGGCCAGCTGCTGGCCGACCTTCACGTCGATTTTCGACATGTGGCAGAACATGCTGATAAAACCCTGGCCGTGGTCGACGAATACCGTGTTGCCGTTGAAGAAGTAGTTGCCGATCAGGATCACCTTGCCGCCTGCCGGGGTCTTGATCGGGGTGCCGGCGGGTACCGCGAAGTCCAGCCCAGCGTGGGGGTTGCGCTCTTCGCCGTTGAAGAACCGGCGCACGCCGAACTTGCTCGACAGCGGCCCGTTGACCGGTTTGTCCAATAGCAGGTTGCTCGGAATGTTCGGGCTGAAGGTGCGGTAGGCGCTGAGCTGCTCGGCCAGTTCACCCTCGATGCGCTTGAGATTGGTCGGGTTCGGGTTGACCTGCTGCGTGTTCTTCAGGGTGATGCGTTGTTCCGGGTACTGCTTGGTACCGACGCTGAAGCTCAGGGTGCGGCCACCGCTGCTGATTTGCTGGGTACCGGGTTTGACCGTCAGGGGCACGCCGACAATCGCCAGCCAGTTGTTCTGCTCCTTGACCACCAGCACCGGTTTGCCCTGGTAACTGGCCTTTGGCGCCTGGGCCGAGGTGCCCAGGTCGAGCACCGCAACGCCTCCGGGAACCGGCTTGTTCAGCAAGCGGGTGATGTAGCTGTCGGCGTGGGCGTTGACGGTCAGGCACAGCACAAAGAGAACACTGAAAAAACGCGGCATGGATCAATCCAGTAGAGAAAGGGTGACAGGCGTCAGATGGTTGTCTTCGACCCGGACCTGCAGTTCGCCTTCGCCCAGCCTGGCTTTCAGGCGTTGGCCGTTCTGGGTTTGCGCGGCGCTGCGGATTGCATTGCCGCGCTCATCCAGCAAGATGGCGTAACCACGGCCCAGGGTGGCGAGCGGGCTGACCACGTGCAGGGTTTGCATCTGGGTCTGCAGGTGCAGGTGTCGTGCCTTGAGGCCTTCGCGCATCGCACGCGGCAGGCGTTCGGCGAGGCTGTCCAGGCGCTGGCGCAAGAGCGCCAGTTGCCGCCCCGGGTGCTGCCCGGCGAGGCGGGTTTCCAGGCGGATCAAGCGTTCGCGGCGAGCCGTGAGGTTGCGCTCGAAGGCGCGGCGCAGGCGCATGTCCAGATCGTCCAGGCGCTGTGCCTGCTGACGCAGGCGTTCGCCGGGATGGCGCAAACGCCGGGCCATACCTTCCAGGCGCAAGCGGTCACGCATCAGGCGGTCGCGCATGCGCATCACCAGTCGGCGGTGCAGGCTTTCGACACGGTGCAACAGGTCGCTGGAGTCCGGTGCCAGCAGCTCGGCGGCGGCCGACGGCGTGGGGGCGCGGACATCGGCGACGAAATCGCAGATCGACACATCGGTTTCATGGCCGACGGCACTGACGATCGGCGTAACGCAGGCGTCCACCGCACGGGCCACGGCTTCTTCGTTGAAACACCAGAGGTCTTCCAGCGAGCCGCCGCCACGGGCCAGGATCAAGGCATCGAAGCCTCGGGCGTCGGCCAGCTTCAGGGCGCGGACAATTTGCCCGGTGGCTTCACGGCCCTGCACGGCGGTAGGGATCAGGGTCAATGCCACGTGCGGCGCGCGGCGGCGGAACACACTGATAATATCGCGGATCACCGAGCCGGTGGGCGAACTGATGATACCAATGCGTTGCGGATGCGCCGGCAGCGCGACCTTGCGTTCGGCGCTGAACAAGCCCTCGGCGCTGAGCTTCTCCGTCAGCGCATCGAAGGCCAGGCGCAGCGCACCGTCACCAGCCGGCTCCACGGTGTCGAGAATCAGCTGGTAGTCGCCACGGCCTTCGAACAGCGAGACCTTGCCCCGGACCTTCACCGCCAGGCCATCCTTCAGCGCCTGGCGCACCCGCGCCGCGTTCTGCCGAAACAGCGCGCAACGCACCTGGGCGCCACTGTCCTTGAGGGTGAAATACACATGGCCGGACGCCGGGCGGGCGAGGTTGGAGATTTCGCCTTCGACCCAGATGTTGCTGAACACGTCTTCGAGCAACACCCGCGCGCGGCCGTTGAGCTGGCTGACGGTCAGGACTTCACGGTCCAGGCCGAGTCTTGCAAAGGGATCTTTAATCATGGGGCGCAGTTTAAAGGCATTCGGCGATCAATCTCCATGAGTCAGCGCAAATCCCTTGTGGGGTGGGCGCTGCTCCCTCAGAAAGGTGCGCAAGACTGGGTGAAGTGTTGCGTGAACTGCTGGACCAGCGCCGTGGGATTTTGCGCAAAGGCGAGGGCGACGGTGCTCTGGCAGTCCGGATCCGCCAGGGGCAGGAAGCGGATGTTGGCTGGCGCGATGTCGCGCATCGATTCCGGCAGCAGGGCAATCCCGAAACCGGCCTGAATCAGCTGCAACTGGGTGGTTTTGCGCGACACCACGCGGGCCGCCTTGGGAAAAAAGCCCTGGCGCATGCACAACTCGGCGGATAAATAGCTGAGCCCCCCGCGCTGCGGATGGGGGATCGAGATAAAGGCTTCGTCCTTCAATTGCGCCAGATCGATGGCCTGTTCGGGATGATCGATTGCCAGTGGATGAGTGGGAGGGACGGCGAGTAATAACGACTCGCTGAACAGCGGGACAATGCTCACCCCTTCGCGCTGGCGCAGCACCGGCAGGCGTAGCAGTCCGACGTCCAGGCGGCCCTCGGCCAGCGCTTCGAGTTGTGCTTCGGAGGACAGCTTGACGATCTCCATGGAGACGCCGGGGCAATGATCCAGGTAGCCACTGATTGCATTGAGCAACCGGCCGCTCAAGGGAACGGTGCTGGAGTGGCTCAGGCGCAAGGTGCCCAATTGACCTGTGCCCACCTGGGTTGCCATGTCGCTGGCTTTGCCCAGTTCGATCAGCAGGTCTCTGGCCCGAGGGTAAAAGGCTTCGCCGGCGGCGGTCAGCCTTGGCTGGCGAGCGGTGCGTTCGAACAGCGGGGTGTTGAGTCGGCTCTCCATTTCCTTGATCTGTCGGCTCAGGGCCGACTGGGCCACGAACAATCGTTCGGCGGCAGCACTGAAGCTGCCGGTTTCTGCAATTTCGACGAAGTAGCGCAGTTGGCGGATGGAGAGCACGAGTCATGCCTTTTCGAGATGGGTAGGCGGCGCTGAAGATATTAGTCGCAAGGCTCGTCGCTGGCTAAAGTCATTTCACCTTGGACTCAGGACGTCGAACCGATGAGTGTTATCGAGTTGTTGCAGCAATGGCCGTTTGGCTCTGTGGATTGGCTGGTGATCGGCGCGGGGATTGTCCTGGCCTATATCGTGTTTGGCATCGCCGGCTTTGGCACGGCGCTGGTGGCGGGCCCGGTGCTGATTCTGTTCATGCCGTTGTCGAAGATTGTGCCGCTGCTGGTGTTGCTGGATTTCGTCGCGGCGCTCGGCAATCTGTTGCCCTCGCGCCGGGACGTGGCCAGGCCCGAACTGCTGCGCCTGCTGCCGTGCATGGCGCTGGGTTGCACACTGGGGGTGATCTTCCTGTTGAACCTCAAGTCCGACCTGTTGCTGTTATTGATGGGGCTGTTCATCAGCGTCTATGCGGTCTATAGCCTGTGGGTGAAGGCGCGGCCAGCC
Organism: Pseudomonas sp. Irchel s3a18; assembly: GCF_900187535.1. Lineage (NCBI taxonomy): Bacteria > Pseudomonadati > Pseudomonadota > Gammaproteobacteria > Pseudomonadales > Pseudomonadaceae > Pseudomonas > Pseudomonas sp. Irchel s3a18. The sequence continues at coordinate 84,191 of NZ_FYDV01000019.1, forward strand.
CGGTTGTCCGCCGTATGGGCAATGCCCATGGGCACGGTCGGCGGGATGTTTGGTGCGCTGTTCGGCAGCGGGGGCTTTTTGTATGCCATCTACCTGAACAGTCGCTTGCCCAAGGACGAAGCCCGGGCCACGCAAAGTGCGCTGATCAGTTGCAGTACGGTGGTGCGCTTGAGCCTGTTCGTGATCGCCGGGGTGTATGCCGAGCTACCCTTGTTGATGTTGGCGCTGTGTTTGTTGCCGGCCATGGTGCTGGGGCTGTGGATGGGTCGACGGTTGACCATGAAGTTGTCCCGGGAAGCCTTTGTGCGACTGGTCACCTGGCTGGTGCTGGCCAGCGGGATTGCGTTGATCGGGCGGTACCTGAGTACTTGACCTGAGCGGGGCAGGGATTATGCTGCCGACCGCCCTGGCGTCAGGTCGAATACCGCAGCACATCCTTATCAGAAGTCGCAGGCCGCCTCATGAATTCCCAAAGCATCATCGTCCCGAAAATCTCTACCCTGCCCGTGCATGAGGCCCGGGCGCGGGCGATTGTGCGGTGGCTGGTGCGCAAGAACATCATTGAGGAGGCACTCACCACCTGCGGCCGTACCGGCAATCGCATGGCCCATGCCATCGCGCCCGGCGCGCGGGCCGTGGTGCTGCATCCCGAAGCGCTGCCGTTCGGCGATCCCGTCAACGGCCTGGAAATCATCACCAAGCGCTGCATCTATACCCCGGCCAAGGGTTTTCTCGAGGAGGCCGGTTGTGCCGAATGCCGCAAGGAGATCGGCGAAGCACTGTTCGAAAGCCTTGAAGACTGGATGCCGGGCCGCACCGATAACTTCATATGCCCCGAATGCGGGCATGAAGATGACATCAATGGCTTCCTGTTTCTGCAGGAGTGCGGGTTTTCCAACCTGGGCTTTATCTTCAATAACTGGGCCGAGGCCGGGTTCAAGCAGGGTTTTATCGATGAGTTTGCCGAGTGGCTGGATTTGCCGGTGAGTTGGGTAAAAGTCGAACTTTGAATACCCGCAGGCGCAGCGTTCGGCCGCGCCGACAAAGAACGAAATCCCCGTACATCAGCAATGCGAATAATAGACAGACTTTTACATTGAGCCCGCGGGGGTGTCTGAGTATAATGGCGCGCTTCCATTTTCCCGCTCGGGAGCCCCCGCGATGCTGCGTATCAGCCAAGAAGCTCTGACCTTCGACGACATTCTTTTAGTGCCTGGTTATTCCGAGGTGCTTCCTAACGAAGTCAGTCTTAAAACCCGTCTTACCCGTGGCATCGAGCTGAATATTCCACTGGTCTCCGCCGCCATGGACACCGTCACTGAAGCCCGTCTGGCAATCGCCATGGCTCAGGAAGGTGGTATCGGCATCATCCACAAGAACATGACCATCGAGCAGCAAGCTGCCGAAGTGCGCAAGGTCAAGCGTTACGAAGCCGGTGTGGTCAAGGACCCGATCACCATCGACGCCGACGCTACCGTGCGCGAGCTGTTCGAACTGACCCGCATGCACAACATCTCCGGCGTTCCGGTGCTGCACAATGGCGACCTGGTCGGCATTGTCACCTCCCGTGACGTGCGTTTCGAGAACCGTCTGGAAGCCACTGTCCGTGAAGTGATGACGCCTAAAGAGCGCCTGGTCACGGTCAAGGAAGGCGCCAACAAGAACGATGTGCGTGAACTGCTGCACAGGCACCGCATCGAGCGCGTGTTGATCGTCGACGACAAGTTCGCCCTCAAGGGCATGATGACCGTCAACGACATCGAAAAAGCCAAGGCTTACCCGCTGGCCAGCAAGGACGATCAAGGTCGCCTGCGTGTCGGCGCTGCCGTCGGTACCGGTAAAGACACCGGCGATCGCGTTGCCGCCCTGGTGGCAGCCGGCGTTGACGTGGTGGTGGTCGACACCGCCCACGGTCACTCCAAAGGCGTGATCGACCGCGTTCGCTGGGTCAAACAGAATTTCCCTGAAGTGCAGGTCATCGGCGGCAACATCGCCACCGGCGCTGCGGCCAAGGCTCTGGCCGAAGCGGGCGCGGATGCGGTCAAGGTCGGTATCGGCCCTGGCTCGATCTGCACCACCCGTATCGTCGCCGGTGTCGGCGTGCCGCAAATCAGTGCCATCGCCAACGTTGCCGCTGCCCTTGAAGGCACTGGCGTTCCGTTGATCGCCGACGGCGGCATCCGTTTCTCCGGTGACCTGTCCAAGGCCATCGTGGCCGGTGCTTCCTGCGTGATGATGGGCTCGATGTTCGCCGGTACCGAAGAAGCACCGGGCGAGATCGAACTGTTCCAGGGTCGCTCGTACAAGGCTTACCGTGGCATGGGTTCGCTGGGCGCCATGTCCCAGGCTCAAGGTTCCTCCGACCGTTACTTCCAGGACTCCTCGGCCGGCGCCGAGAAGCTGGTTCCGGAAGGCATCGAAGGGCGTGTTCCGTACAAGGGCACCCTGAGCGCTATCATCCATCAACTGATGGGCGGCCTGCGTTCTTCCATGGGCTACACCGGTAGCGCCAACATCGAAGAAATGCGCACCAAGCCTGAGTTCGTGCGGATCACTGGCGCTGGCATGGCCGAATCCCACGTTCACGACGTGCAGATCACCAAAGAAGCGCCGAACTACCGCGTAGGTTGAGCCTTCAAGCAAAAAGTTAAGTAACCGGGGCTGTTCTATTCAGCCCCGAGTTGTTTCTGAATCACGACTGTTTCTGAATTACTTAGACGAGACTGAATCATGGCCCTCGACATTCACGCTCACCGCATCCTGATCCTCGACTTCGGTTCCCAGTACACCCAGCTGATTGCCCGCCGCGTGCGTGAAATCGGCGTGTACTGCGAACTGCACCCGTTCGACATGGACGACGAAGCGATTCGCGAATTCGCGCCAAAAGGGATCATCCTCGCCGGCGGCCCCGAGTCCGTACACGTCGCCGACAGCCCTCGTGCACCGCAAGCGGTCTGGGACCTGGGCGTACCGGTCTTCGGTATCTGCTACGGCATGCAGACCATGGCTGAACAGCTGGGCGGCAAGGTGGAAGGTTCCGAACTGCGTGAGTTCGGTTATGCCCGCGTTGACGTGGTCGGCAAGAGCCGCCTGCTCGACGGCATCGAAGACCACATCGACGCTGACGGCCTGTTCGGCCTCGACGTATGGATGAGCCACGGTGACAAGGTCACCAAGATGCCGGAAGACTTCCACATCCTGGCCAGCACCCCGAGCTGCCCGATCGCTGGCATGTTCAGCGACGAGCGCGGCTACTACGGCGTGCAGTTCCACCCGGAAGTGACCCACACCAAGCAGGGCGGTCGCATCCTGTCGCGCTTCATCCTCGACATCTGCGGCTGCGAAGCCCTGTGGACGCCGTCGAAAATCGCTGAAGATGCGATTGCCAACATCCGTGCCCAGGTCGGCACCGACAACGTACTGCTCGGCCTGTCCGGCGGTGTGGACTCCTCGGTGGTTGCCGCGCTGCTGCACAAGGCCATTGGCGACCAACTGACCTGCGTCTTCGTCGACAACGGCCTGCTGCGTCTGCACGAAGGCGAGCAAGTGATGGCCATGTTCGCCGAGAACATGGGCGTCAAGGTGATCCGCGCCAACGCCGAAGAGCAGTTCCTCGGTAACCTGGCCGGCGAGTCCGACCCTGAGAAGAAGCGCAAGATCATCGGCCGTACCTTCATCGACGTGTTCGATGCCGAATCCTGCAAGCTGGACAACATCAAGTACCTGGCCCAGGGCACCATCTACCCGGACGTGATCGAGTCGGCTGGCGCGAAAAGCGGCAAGGCCCACGTGATCAAGTCGCACCACAATGTGGGTGGCCTGCCGGAAGAAATGAACCTCAAGCTGGTTGAACCCCTGCGTGAGCTGTTCAAGGATGAAGTTCGTCGTCTGGGTCTGGAACTGGGCCTGCCGTACGACATGGTCTACCGTCACCCGTTCCCGGGCCCGGGCCTGGGCGTGCGCATCCTCGGTGAAGTGAAGAAGGAATACGCCGACCTGCTGCGTCGTGCCGACCACATCTTCATCGAAGAACTGCGCAAGGCCGACTGGTACCACAAGGTCAGCCAGGCGTTCGTGGTGTTCCAGCCGGTGAAATCGGTGGGTGTGGTGGGCGATGGCCGTCGTTACGCCTGGGTCGTGGCCCTGCGTGCCGTGGAAACCATCGACTTCATGACTGCGCGTTGGGCACACCTACCTTACGAACTGCTGGAAACCGTCAGCGGGCGCATCATCAATGAAATCGAAGGCATCTCCCGCGTCACCTACGACGTGTCGAGCAAGCCGCCAGCGACCATTGAGTGGGAATGATCCCGCGCAAGCCTTGATGGCTTGATTGCCGGTATCGAATAAGGCCGTGTGAACCTCGTGTTCACGCGGCCTTTTTGCGTTGTGATGGACAGTCGTCTGGCTTGCCTGCGTCCCGTGGTCACGTCCGCTTTGCTGTTTCTTTCACAACTGCGGGTGTATCGTATTCGCCTTTTGCGGGCCCTGCGCCTGCGGCAGATACGTGAGGTAGTTGAGTCCATGTCCTTTACCCGTCGACAAATACTGGGTGGTCTGGCCGGTCTGGCAGTGGTAGGTGTCGGGGTCGGTGGTGCGTCGCGTTACTGGCTGGGGAAGCGGGCGGACGCCAACGCAGGGCATGACTACGAGCTGATCGCCGCGCCCTTGGACGTTGAGCTGGTGCCCGGGCATAAGACCGAAGCCTGGGCATTCGGCCCATCGGCGCCGGGCACCGAGTTGCGGGTGCGCCAGGGCGAGTGGCTGCGGGTGCGCTTCATCAACCACCTGCCAGTGGCCACCACCATTCACTGGCACGGCATCCGCCTGCCACTGGAAATGGACGGCGTACCCTACGTTTCGCAGCTGCCGGTGTTGCCGGGCGAGTACTTCGATTACAAGTTCCGCGTGCCGGACGCCGGCAGCTACTGGTATCACCCTCATGTGAGCAGCAGCGAAGAGCTGGGGCGCGGGCTGGTGGGGCCGTTGATTGTCGAAGAACGTGAGCCCACCGGCTTCAAGTACGAGAAAACCCTGAGCCTGAAGAACTGGCATGTGGATGAGGAAGGTTCGTTCGTACCCTTCAGCATTCCACGCGAGGCTGCGCGGGGTGGCACGGCGGGGCGCCTGTCGACCATCAACGGAGTGCCGCAGGCGGTGATCGAGCTGCCGGCCGGGCAGATCACTCGGGTGCGCTTGCTCAACCTGGACAACACCCTGACCTACCGCATCAATATTCCGGGAGTCGAAGCCCGGATCTATGCACTGGACGGCAACCCGATCGAACCGCGCCCGCTGGGCAAAGAATACTGGCTGGGGCCGGGCATGCGCATTTGCCTGGCGATCAAGGCGCCCGCGGCGGGTGAGGAGTTGGCACTGCGCAACGGTCCGGTGCGCCTGGGCACCTTCCGTTCGGTGGCCAACAGCGATGCACCCACCGAGTGGCCGCCCGCACTGCCGGCCAATCCGATTGCCGAGCCGGACATGGCCAATGCCGAGAAACTCAACTTCAATTTCGAGTGGGTGGGCTCGGTGTCGGTAAACGTTGACAATGGCAAGCCGCCCAGCCTGTGGCAGATCAACGGCCAGGCTTGGGATATCACGGACAAGACCTGCGCCGACCGGCCGATTGCTACGCTCAAGAAAGGCCAGAGCTATATTTTCGAATTGAAGAACATGACCCAGTACCAACACCCGATCCACTTGCACGGCATGAGCTTCAAGGTCATTGCCTCGAACCGGCACAAGGTCGTCCCGTATTTCACCGACACTTACCTGCTGGGCAAGAACGAGCGCGCGCGCGTCGCGCTGGTGGCGGATAACCCGGGGGTATGGATGTTCCACTGCCACGTGATCGACCACATGGAAACCGGCCTGATGGCCGCGATCGAGGTGGCCTGATGCGTCAGATTCGCCCCGCGCAGATCATCGACCGTAGTCGCGACCAGCACTTCATGCGTGAAGCCCTGGCCCTCGCGGCACAAGGTGCGGCCCTGGGAGAAGTGCCGGTCGGCGCGGTCGTGGTGCAGGACGGTGAGATCATCGGTCGCGGCTTCAATTGCCCGATCAGTGGCAGCGATCCCAGCGCCCACGCCGAGATGGTCGCCATCCGTGCCGCCGCCCAGGCCGTCAGCAACTATCGCCTGACGGGCAGCACGCTCTACGTCACGCTGGAACCGTGCAGCATGTGCGCCGGGCTGATCGTGCATTCGCGGATTGCCCGGGTGGTCTATGGGGCGCTGGAGCCCAAGGCCGGGATTGTGCAGAGCCAGGGCCAGTTCTTCACTCAGGGTTTTCTCAACCATCGGGTGTTGTATGAAGGCGGGGTGCTGGCCGAGGAGTGCGGGGCGGTGTTGAGCGAGTTTTTCAAGGCTCGGCGAGCGAAGCCTTCAGACTAAACACCCCGCTCCCACATGTTGATCTCGAATGATCGGGCGATCGGCTTACTTGCGGGCCACAATCACCGCCCGCATCGGCGCTGGCAGCCCTTCAATCGTCTTGCTGTGATCCTCGGGATCGAGGAAGTCACTGAGCGACTGATACTTCATCCACTCCGTCCCGCGTTGTTCTTCAATCGTGGTCACGCTCACATCCACGCAACGCACATCGCTGAACCCGGCGCGGCGCAGCCAGAGCATCAGCGCCGGCACCGATGGCAGGAACCACACGTTGCGCATCTGCGCGTAGCGGTCTTCCGGCACCAGCACCTGTTGCTCGTCACCTTCGATCACCAGCGTCTCCAGCACCAGTTCGCCACCCTTGACCAGGCAATCCTTCAACGCCAGCAAGTGCTCGATCGGCGAGCGGCGATGGTAGAACACCCCCATGGAGAACACGGTGTCGAAGCCTTCCAGGTTCGGTGGCAGGTCTTCGAACGGGAACGGCAGGTGCCAGGCGTTGGGCTCGGACAAGTAACGCTGCACGGCCTGGAACTGGCAGAAGAACAGCCAGTTGGGATCAACGCCGATGACGCTGTCAGCGCCGGCGCCGAGCATGCGCCACATGTAGTACCCGTTACCGCAGCCGACATCGAGGATGCGCTTGCCCGCAAGGTCCAGGTGGGGGGCGACCCGCGACCACTTCCAGTCCGAACGCCATTCGGTATCGACATGCACGCCGAACAGGTCGAACGGCCCCTTGCGCCACGGCGACAGGCCCATCAGTGCGGTGCGCATTTGCGCACGGGTCTGGTCATCGCAGTCGGTGTCCAGAGTCAGGCCGTTCAGCAGGTCGACTTCGCTCGGCTGGATCCTGGGCAAGGCGTCTAGCGCGCTCTGCCAGCGCTCCAGATCGCCATGACCCTTTTCCATTTTGCTATCGAGTTGCGCTTGCAGGGTATTGGCCCAGTCGGCCAGCGGGGTACCGGCCAGACGGCGGGCGAGGGGAGACAGATCAATCATGGCAAGGCAATCAACGAGGCAAAGTTAAGACACTGGAACCACGGCACGACTTTCGAGAACCCGGCCGCCAGCAGGCGTTCGCGGTGTTCTTCGAGGCTGTCGGGCTTCATGACGTTTTCGATGGCGCTGCGCTTCTGGGCAATTTCCAGTTCGCTGTAACCGTTGGCGCGTTTGAAGGCGATGTGCAGGTCGGTGAGCAGCGCGTGCTCCTGCTCGTCTTCGAAGCGCAGTTTTTCCGAGAGGATCAGGGCGCCGCCGGGCAACAGCGACTGACGGATGCGCGACAGCAACGCCGTGCGCTGGTCCGGGGCGATGAATTGCAGGGTGAAGTTCAACGCCACCACCGAGGCAGGGCGGAATTGCAGGGCGAGGATGTCGCCCTCGATCACTTCTACCGGCAGCAACTCCTGGAACATCGAGTCCTGGCCGTTGAGGTATTCACGGCAGCGCTCGACCATTGCCGCAGAGTTATCCACCGCGATCACCCGGCAACCGTCGGTGCGCACGTGACGACGCAGTGCCTGGGTCACGGCGCCCAGGGAGGCCCCAAGGTCGTAGAGCACGCTGTTGGGCTGGGCGAACTGTGCGGCGAGCACGCCGAGGTTTTCGACGATGGTCGGATAACCCGGTACCGAGCGCTTGATCATGTCCGGGAACACCCGCACCACATCCTCGTTAAAGGCGAAGTCAGGCACCTGGGCCAAAGGCTGGGCGAAAAGGCGATCGGGTTGTTTGCTCACGGCGGTTCCAGCGGCGGATGTGGAAAAGGCCGGTATTTTAGCCAAGTTGGCGCGTGGATGCGCGGGTTGTCTGATAAACCGCCAGCATCAGGCAATGGGTATGGCGAGGGCGCTTGTTCCCTCGCCACGGTGGTTCAACGTTGCTTCTGGGAAAAGGCCGACGCCGCGATCCCCCATTGCCCCAGCCAGTAGCTGATGATGATCACGTAGGGCGCGGCGTCGAACGGCATCACGAAGCGGCTGATGCCGATCACGCTGTCGGAGAACACAAAGGCCACGGCGCCTGCGGCGGCGAGCAGTGCCGAACGCTTGGGGACATCGCTGTCCAGGCGGGCCAGGGCGCGCCAGAGCATGGCGCTGATGGCCGTGGCGTAGACAATCACCGGAATCAGCAGGGGGCCCAGGCCGTGGGAAATCAGCAGGCTGAGCAACAGTCCACCCACGACGACCGCCAGGATCAGCGGCAGCAGTGCCAAGCGTCGGCAATCGCTCAAGTAAGCCTTGAGGTACGCCAGGTGAGCCACCAGGAACGCGCCCAGGCCAAACACGAACAGGTCGCCGGGCCACGCCAACAGCACGTCTCCAAGCAGGGAAAAGATCAGGCCCAGGCTGATCCAGCGTCGATACTCGCTGGGCGGTGCGTCGTGCAACCAGCCCAGCAGGGCCAGCACCGGCAACGGCTTGACCAGCAGGCACAGCAACTCGGCGTGAACACTCACCCCGTAGAGAAAGGTCGATGCGCCCATCAGCGCCAGAATCAGCCAGCCCATGGTCAGTTCACCGTGATCGTGCAGTCGAAGGTCTGCGCCGGTTCTGCTTCCGGCTCCCACGGCTGCTGGTAGGTCAGACGCAAGCGGCCGTTACCGCTGGCGAAGGCCTGAAAGCGCCAGGTTGATTGTCCGCCCGCACCCACCAGGCCACTTTCTTCGGGGTTGGTGTACACCTCAGGGCTGATCGCCCGCAGCACGCCCCCCGCCGAATCCTGAATGGCCCAGCGATAGCCCGTGGTCGGGTTGCTCGGCAGGGTCAGGATCAGGTTCTGCCCGTTGTTCAACTGCACCGGGCATTGGCTCTGTTGCTCCAGCGTCACGTTGTGTTTCGACTGGGTGGCACAGGCGGTCAGCAAGGCAAGGCTCAAGGGCAGCAACAGGCGGGTTGGGGACATGGGGTCAGGCGCTCCGGATTTGCGACGAACGGCGAGCATAACCGAAGATGAGACAAATTGTGACGGTTAGACCGGGATGCAGTCGTCAGTGCCGACGCCTTCGCGGGCTTACCCGCGAAGAGGCCGGTCCAGGCGCTACAGAAACCTCAGAACAGCACCTTGGCCACATCCGTAAAGCGTTTGGCAAAGTGCACGGTGATGCCTTCTTTCAAATAGTCCGGCAGTTCTTCGAAGCTGCCACGGTTGGCCTCGGGCAGGATCAGTTCGAAAATCTTCTGCCGGCGCGCGGCAATCACCTTTTCCCGTACACCGCCAATCGGCAGCACATGCCCGGTCAGGGTCAGTTCGCCGGTCATGGCCACGCCTTTTTTCGGCGGCTGGTTGCGTGCCAGCGAGAGCAGAGCACTGGCCATGGTCACGCCGGCGCTCGGGCCGTCCTTGGGGGTCGCGCCTTCCGGAACGTGCAGGTGGATGAAGGCTTCGTCGAAGTATTTCTGATCGCCACCGAACTGCTTGAGGTGCGAGGTCACGTAGCTGTAAGCGATCTCGGCCGACTCCTTCATTACATCACCCAGTTGCCCGGTGAGTTTGAGGCCGCGGTTGAGGGTGTGGATGCGGGTGGCTTCGATCGGCAAGGTCGCGCCGCCCATGCTGGTCCAGGCCAGCCCCGTGATGACGCCGGTGCCGGACAGCACTTGCTCGTTGCGAAACACCGGCATGCCCAGGGAGGCTTCGAGGTCCTTGGGGGCGATCTTGATCACGGATTGCGGATCATCCATCAGCTTGACCACGGCCTTGCGCACCAGTTTGCCCAGTTGCTTCTCCAGTTGCCGTACCCCGGCTTCGCGGGCGTAACCGTCGATCAGGGCCTTGAGGGCGTTGTCGCTGATGGACAGGCTGGTTTTCGCCACCCCGGCCTTGTCCAGCTGCTTGGGCCACAGGTGGCGCTTGGCAATGGCGATTTTCTCTTCGGTGATGTAGCCCGACAGACGAATCACTTCCATGCGGTCCAGCAACGGGCCCGGGATCGAGTCCAGGGTGTTGGCGGTGCAGACGAACAGGACTTTCGACAGGTCCAGGCGCAAATCCAGGTAATGGTCGAGGAATTCGACGTTCTGTTCCGGGTCCAGGGTTTCCAGCAGTGCCGAGGCCGGGTCGCCCTGGAAGCTTTGGCCCATCTTGTCGATTTCGTCGAGCATGATCACCGGGTTCATCACTTCGACGTCTTTCAACGCCTGCACCAGTTTGCCCGGCAGGGCGCCGATATACGTGCGGCGATGGCCCTTGATCTCGGCTTCGTCGCGCATGCCGCCGACGCTGAAGCGATAGAACGGCCGCCCGAGGGACTCGGCAATGGATTTGCCGACACTGGTCTTGCCCACGCCCGGCGGGCCGACCAGCAGGACAATGGAACCGGCAATTTCGCCTTTGTAGGCGCCCACGGCGAGGAATTCGAGGATGCGGTCCTTGATGTCGTCCAGTCCGGCGTGGTGTTTATCGAGCACCTTGCGCGCGTGCTTGAGGTCGAGCTTGTCTTCCCCATAAATGCCCCACGGCACTGCCGTCGCCCATTCCAGGTAGTTGCGGGTCACCGCGTACTCCGGTGAGCCGGTCTCGAGGATCGACAGCTTGTTCATTTCATCGGCGATGCGTTTTTGCGCCTGTGCCGGCAGGACCTTGCCGGTCAGGCGCTGCTCGAACTGCTCGATGTCGGCGCTGCGGTCGTCTTTGGTCAGCCCCAGCTCTTGCTGGATCACCTTGAGTTGTTCTTTCAGGAAAAACTCGCGCTGGTGCTCGCCGATCTTGCGGTTCACTTCCGCGGAGATTTCTTTCTGCAGGCGCGCGACTTCGACCTCCTTGCGCAGCATCGGCAGGACTTTTTCCATGCGCTTGAGCATGGGCACGCAGTCCAGCACTTCCTGTAGTTCGCTGCCGGTGGCCGAGGTCAGGGCGGCGGCGAAGTCGGTCAGCGGCGACGGGTCGTTGGGGCTGAAGCGGTTGAGGTAGTTCTTCAGCTCTTCGCTATACAGCGGATTGAGCGGCAGCAGTTCCTTGATCGCGTTGATCAGGGCCATGCCGTAGGCCTTGATCTCGTCGGTCGGTTCGCTCGGCTGGTGCGGGTATTCGACTTCCACCAGGTACGGTGGGCGATGGTGCTTGAGCCAGGTTTTAAGGCGTACGCGGGTCAGGCCCTGGGCGACGAATTGCAGTTTGCCGTTCTCGCGGCTGGCGTGATGGATCCGCACCAGGGTGCCGTAGAGCGGCAGGGCGGAGGTGTCGAAATGCCGGGGGTCGTCTAGCGGGGTGTCGACGTAGAACAGGGCCAGCGAGTGATGCTCGGACTTGGCCACCAGGTCCAGGGTCTCGGCCCAGGGTTCTTCATTGACGATCACCGGCAACACTTGCGCCGGGAAGAATGGCCGGTTGTGGATCGGGATGATGTAGACCTTGTCCGGCAGGTTCTGCTCGGGCAGGGCCAGGCCTTTACCGGCGGCGTGGTGGTGTTCGGCGTTTTCGGGTGCGGCGTATTCGCTGGGGTCTTTCGGGAATGCTTGCTGGTCGCTCATGGGGCACCTGCGCAATGGGGTATGAAAGTTAGATGGGGCAGGTGGGGGGCGGTTTCAATGTTCAGGGGGCTTTGGGGGGGATTTGTTTGGTAAGCGGGTTGTTACGTGGCCTGACTGCCGACCTTCTTTTTCTGGTGTACATATCCGTTGCTGCGGTCATGGCGGCTGGCGGTTTCGCCCTTACGGCGAGGCACTTTTGGCAAACGCCCCAAAAGTACCCAAAAGGTCTCGCCGGTATGACTCACCCACATAGGTAACAAAACAGTTCAAGCACATAGGTAACAGTCTTTAACTGGCACTGGTCGATTCCGAGGATCTGACCATGCCGTGCTTGATGTGCAGCCGCTGATAAAGATCGGAGCAGTACTGGGCGCCACGGTCTGAACGCTGGATCAGCGTCTGCTTGGTTTGGCGCTGTCCGACGGCGTTCTTGAGCGCCTTGATCACTGACGCGGTGTGCAGGCTCTCATGCACATGATGACCCACGATTTTCCGTGAGTAGGCGTCAGTGATCA